>NZ_CP013910.1:2135625-2451250 GCF_001507665.1 Deinococcus actinosclerus
TCCACGGCGGCGTCGATCTCCGCTTCGGGGTTGCTGCGGCCCATGAACTGCAGGTCGACGTTGCTGATCTCGTCCTCGGTCTTGATCTGGTCGCGTTTGTCGTCAGTCATGAGGTCACGCTACCGCCCGGGCGTGGGGCGCGCCTGAACGCGCCCTTCATGTCGGCTGGAGGTTCGCCCGGGCGCCGCTCAGATGCTGAGGGTCTTGGCGCAGCGGTACAGGTCGCGGCTGACGTCCTTGCGTTTCTCCCAGGTGTCGGCCAGGGGCGTGAAGCTGGTGCCGTGGTTCTGGCGGCCCACCATGACGTCACTCCGGCCCTCCATCAGGGCGTACACGGCGGCCTCGCCCAGGCGGCTGGCCAGGATGCGGTCCGAGGACACCGGGCTGCCGCCGCGCTGGATGTGACCCAGGATGCTCACGCGGGTTTCCATGCCGGTCCCGTCCTCGATGGCCTTGGCCACGCCGGTCGCGCCGCCGGGGTAGCCCTCGGCCACGATGATGATGCTGCCCATCTTGCCCTTCTTCACCGAGGCCTTGACGATGTCGAGCACGCCCGCGACCTCCTTGGCGTCCTCGGGGATGAAGACCTCCTCGGCCCCGCCCGCCACGGCGACGTCCAGGGCGATGTGCCCGGCGTGGCGGCCCATGACCTCGATCACGAAGATGCGCTCGTGGCTGGCCCCGGTGTCGCGCAGCTTGTCCACGGCGTCCAGGGCGGTCTCGACGGCCGTGAAGTACCCGATGGTGTGATCCGTGCCGTACAGGTCGTTGTCGATGGTGCCGGGCAGGCCGATCACGGGGATGCCGTGCTCTTCCTGCAGGAAGTGCGCGCCGTGGAAGCTGCCGTCCCCGCCGATGACGATCAGGGCGTCCACGTCGTGGGCGCGCAGGTGCCGCGCGCCGCGGGCGCGGCCTTCCGGGGTGCGCCAGGTGTGGCTGCGCGCCGAGAGCAGGATGGTGCCGCCGCGCTGGAGGGTGTTGGCCACGTCGCGCGGCCCGAGGGTGATGAAGTCGCCGCGGTGCAGCCCGGAGAAACCGCGCCGGACGCCGATGACCTCGATGCCCTGGGAGGTGGCGGTGCGCACGACGGCGCGGATGGCGGCGTTCATGCCGGGAGCGTCGCCGCCGCTGGTCAGGACGGCCACACGCTTGATGCCGGCGGGGTTGGGGTGGGGATCGCAGTGGGGTTCGGTCATGCTGGGCCTCGCTGTCGGGGTAGGGAGTGGAACTGAGCGCACCGTGGAAGCACTTCCAGGCTGCCGCGCCGCCCCGCCGGGTTGGGCGAGGGCCGCGCGCCGGGGTCAGGCGTCCGAGGTCGCCTGGAGTGCCAGTGCATAAGCGTCATTCTTACGCAAACCCTCCCGGATGAGAAGGTCACGTATATCCCGAGTACCCAGGCCCTGCGCCGCCAGCTCCCGGGCACGCGCCGCGTGGTCCACCTCGTCACCCCTCGCCTCGCCCTCGGGGCGGCCCGCGACGACCACCACGAGCTCACCGCGCACGCCCGACTTGAAGTGCGCGGCCAGTTCGGCCAGGGTGCCGCGCACCGTCTCCTCGAAGCGCTTGGTCAGCTCGCGGGTCACGCTCGCGGCGCGCTGTGGCCCGCAGGTGTCCCTCAGATCCTCCAGTGTCGCGTGCAGGCGGTGCGGACTCTCGTACAGCACGCTCGTCTCGGCGCGGGCGGCCACGGCGGTCAGCCGCTCCCTGCGGTCGCGGCCCGAACGGGGCAGGAACCCCTCGAAGGTGAAGCGCCCGGTCGGCAGGGCCGACAGCACCAGCGCCGGCACGAACGCCGTCGCGCCCGGCAACGCCTCCACCGGCACGTCCGCCGCCACGGCCGCCGCGACCAGCTCCGCGCCGGGGTCGCTGATGCCCGGCGTGCCCGCGTCGCTCACGTAGGCCAGCCGCGCGTAGCGCTCGAGCACCTGCGGCGCGCGGCCCATCGTGTGGGCGTCGAGCCGCACGAGCGGTTTCCTGATGCCCAGGTGCGTCAGCAGCGCCCCGGTGCGGCGGGTGTCCTCGCAGGCGACCGCGTCGGCGGCGCGCAGCACCTCCAGCGCCCGCAGCGTGATGTCCCCCAGGTTGCCCACCGGGGTCGGGACCAGCCACACCCGCGCCCCGTCCGGGATGGTCACCGGGGAGACGTCGGGCAGGTCCAGTTCGGGCGTCGCAGCAAACTCCGGCTCAGTCATCGCTGCCGAGTATGCCGCCCCCGGCCCCACCCAGACCGGACGTCGCCAGGCCCGTGTTCGGCTTCAGGCGCACCTTGACCTTGCGGGGCCGCTTGAGGACGTTCGTGATCCGGGCGCGCAGCAGCTCGCCCTCCCCCACGGTGACCGTCACGACCGTTCCCTCGGGGAGGCGGCCCCCGATGATCACCACCACTCCGTTTTCCACCACGCCCTTGTAGGCTTTCATGCGTTCCCCCCCTGCGCGCGGCGCTGACGCCGCTCCGCGCGTGACAGCGCCTCGCGCAGCGCCACGATCTCCGACTCGCGCGCTCCGCCCAGCCGCGCGTACCGGTCGATGACCTCCGCCGCCTCACGCCGGCGATCCAGCCGCAGCAGCAGCGTGCCCAGATGCTCCCCACCCACGAAGTACGCCCGGGGGTTCTGCGGGTCGGCCGCCACCTGCGCCCGCGCCGCTTCCAGCCGCGCTAGGTGCGCGCGGTGCCGGTTGACCTGCCAGCGCACCGTGAACGTCGCCAGGCCGAACGTGACCAGCGCGCCCAGCAGGGATATCACGACCGCCTCCGGCACGCCCACCTGCGCGGCCAGCTGCACCGTCAGCGGGAAGCAGAAGGCCAGGACGACCAGCACGGCCAGGGTCGCGGCGTAGTTCACCTGTGCTCCCGGCGCCGCTCTCCGTTCACGCCACTCATGAGGCACAGTCTAGCGGCATAGCCCCCGCCCGCGCCGCCCACCCGGTCACGAACCCACCGGCCCGCGGCTGCGGCCCCCGGCGTGGACCCCGGTGCGGCCCTGCACGCGGTCGTCATCCCCAGCGCTTCTGGATGCGGTCCCACTGGCGCTCCCAGATGGGCGCGGGTACCTTCTCCGGGTGCAGCAGGTCCTGGAGATCCCGCTCGTCGAGCTGCTGGTACTCGCCGACCTCCATGTTGCCCAGCCACAGGCCGCCCACGCGGTAGCGCAGCAGGCGCGTGACCGGGTGGCCGATCTCCTCCATCATGCGGCGCACCTGCCGGTTGCGGCCCTCACCGAGCGTCACGAACGCCCCACCCCGCGCGGGCGTCGCCAGCAGGGCGCGGGCCGGGCCGTCCTCCAGCTTCAGGGCGCCGCCCGTCAGGGCGTCCAGATCGGCCTGGGTGGGCTCGTGGGGCCCGTCCGTCCAGGCGCGGTACGCCTTCTCGTGGCCGTAGCGCGGGTGGGTCATGGTCAGCGTCAGGTCGCCGTCGGTGGTCAGGAGCAGCAGCCCCTCCGAGTCGCGGTCGAGCCGGCCCACCGGGTGCAGGCCCGGAATGCGGGGCATGGCGTCCAGCACGTTCCGGCGGCCGTACTCGTCGCGGGCGGTGGTGACGTACCCACGCGGTTTGTACAGCATGTACGTGACCTTCGGGACGCTCTCGGTCTCGATGAGCTGCCCGTCGAGGCGGATGTCGTCGGCGTCGGTGACGGTGCGGCCCAGCGTGGCGACCTCGCCGTTCACGGTGATCCGCCCGGCGCTGATGAGCTCCTCGGCGGCGCGGCGCGAGGCGACCCCGGCGCGGGCGAGGCGCTTCTGGAGGCGTTCGGCGCTCACAGCCGACCCCGGCGCGACGGCGCGCCCAGCAGCCCCAGGACGGCGAGCACGGTCAGCACCCCCGCGACGACCAGCAGGACCGTGCGCACGGGCGCGGGCAGGGCGTCCCCGCCACGCAGCGCGGCCGGCACGAGCGCCGCCACGAGCAGCAGGTGCCCGCCGACCAGCCCGCCGATCTTCACGCGGTCCGGCGCAAAACTCGCCGCCACCTGGAAGGCCCCCCACGCGAACACCAGCGCGCCCGCTGCGCGCGCCAGCCACAGCGGCGACACGCCGACCAGGGACGCCACGTCCGGCGGCAGGAAGTAGAGGTACAGGCCCAGCGGGATGAACAGCAGGGCGGTCAGCCAGAACGCGACACGCAACACGAGACCCAGTTTACGCGCCGGACGGATGAGGGACGCGGGGGCCGCCCCGTCCGCGCGACGCCCCCCGCCGCGCTCTGCTAGCCTCGCGCGTATGCCCGTGATCGCCGTGGACAAGCCGCTGAACCTCACCTCGCACGATGTCGTCAACCGCGCGAGGCGGGCGCGCAGCACCAAGCGCGTGGGGCACACCGGCACCCTGGACCCCCTGGCGACCGGGGTGCTGGTGCTGTGCGTGGACGACAGCACGAAGGTCGTGCAGTTCATGGAAGCCGACAGCAAGGATTACCTCGCGTGGATCAGCCTCGGGGCCGGCACGCCGACCCTGGACGCGGAAGGGCCGGTGGACGAGGTGGCAACCGTGCCGGAGCTGGACACCGCGCGCGTGCAGGAGCTCCTGAACACGTTCACCGGGCCGCAGGCGCAGGTGCCGCCGCAGTACAGCGCCATCCAGGTGGGCGGCCAGCGGGCCTACGCGGTGGCCCGCGCCGGGGGTGCGCTGGACCTGCCCGCCCGGCACGTGATGATCCACTCGCTGGACCTGCTGGGCGTGTACCCCAGCGTGGACGCAGCGCCGCGCACCTTCGACCCGCAGAACTGGACCCCGGCGGACACCGGCCACACCTTCACCCTGCCGCCCGCGCTGGGTGAGTTCCCCACCCTGCTCGTGCGGGCCAGCGTGGGCAGCGGCACGTACCTGCGCTCCCTGGCCCGCGACGTCGGTGCGGCGCTGGGCGTGCCCGCGCACCTGGGCGGGCTGGTGCGCACCCGCGTGGGCCGCTACGACCTGCGTGACGCCGTGACCGTGGACGACCTGCCCGGCGCGACCGGCATACCTGATCTGGCCGCGCTGGACTTCCCGGTGATCGAGGCTGACGACCGACTGGCCCGCGAACTGCGCCAGGGTAAACGCCCGGCGCATCCCGCGCAGGGCCGCCACGTCGTCACCCTGAACGGCGACCTCGTGGCGGTCGTGGACGGGGACGGCGAGCAGCTGAAGGTCGTGCGCGCCTGGGCGTGACGGGGTCGTGGTGAGGGTCCCTCACCACGTACCACGCTCCAGGGTCAGTACCCCGGGGCCACCTGCGGCTGCGCGATCCCGATGCCTTCCAGGCCGCCCGCGATCCGCACGAGGCGTTCGTCCTGGAAGGGCGGCGCGATGAACTGGACACCGACCGGGAGGCGCACGCCCTCCGCAGTCTCGAATCCGGCGGGGACGCTCAGGGCGGGCAGGCCCGCGAGGTTGATCGCGACGGTGTCCACGTCGGCGGCGTACATGGCCAGGGGATCGCTGGTCTTCTCGCCGCGCCGGAAGGCGGGGAAGGGACTGGTGGGGGTGACCAGGACGTCGAACTGCGTGAAGGCCTGGGTGAAGCGGTCGGCGATCAGGCGGCGGACCTTCATGGCCTTGCTATAGTAGGCGTCGTAGTAGCCGCTACTCAGGGCGTACGTGCCGATCAGGATGCGGCGCTGCACCTCGGGCCCGAAGCCCTGCTCGCGGGTGAGGGTCATCGCCTCGGTCAGGTCGCTGCCCGCCGCGCGCTGGCCGTACACCATGCCGTCGAAGCGGGCGAGGTTGCTGCTCGCCTCGGGCATGGCGATCAGGTAGTACGCGGCGATGGCGTACTTCAGTTCGGGCAGGCTGACCTCGCTCACGGCGGCCCCCGCGCCGCGCAGGGCGTCCAGCGTGGCGCTCAGGGTGGCGTCCACACCCGCCGTGTTCCCCGCGAGGCTCTCGGTGATCACGCCCACCCGCAGGCCGCGCAGGTCGTCCGGGGTGCCCGCCGCGAACGCCGGGGGCGCGTCCAGGCTGGTGGCGTCCAGCGGGTCGTGCCCGGCGATGACGTTCATGATGAGCGCCAGATCCTCGGCGCTGCGGGCGAACGGTCCGATCTGGTCGAGGCTGCTGGCGTACGCGACCAGCCCCGAGCGGCTCACGCGCCCGTAGGTGGGTTTCAGGCCGTACACGCCGGTGAACGAGGCGGGCTGGCGGACGCTGCCGCCCGTGTCGCTGCCCAGACTGATGTCCACGAGGTTCGCGGCGACCGCCACGGCGCTCCCGCCGCTGCTGCCGCCCGGCACGCGGCCGGTGTCCCAGGGGTTCAGGGTGGGGCCGTGCGCGCTGCTCTCGGTGGAGCTGCCCATCGCGAACTCGTCCATGTTGGCCTTGGCGACGATCACGGCGCCCGCGCGGGTCAGGCGCGCGGCGGCGGTCGCGTCGTAGGGGCTCACGTACCCGCGCAGGATGCGGCTGCCGCAGGTGGTCTCGGTGCCCATCACGTTGATGTTGTCCTTCACGATCACGGGCACGCCCGCCAGCGGCAGGCTCTCCCCGGCGTCCAGGCGCGCCTGCACCGCCTGTGCCTGGGAGCGCGCGTTCGGATTCACGCTGACCACGGCGTTCAGGTCACGGGCCGCCTCGATGCGGGTCAGGGCCTGCGTAGTCAGATCCTGCGGGGAGAGGTCACGCGCCTGAACGCGGCGCGCCTGCTGTGCAGCGGAGGTGAAGGCCATACCGCGCCAGTGTACCGGGCGGCTCGCCGGCCCCGGCGGGGACGCCCAGACGGGCTGACGCCCGAACGGGCCCATGGTCAGACAGGTTTGACGAGCACGCTCTCACCGGCGCGCAGCGCGGTGCGCATGAGCAGCTCCGGCGGGATCATCAGCTGCGTCGTCAGGTTGCTGCCCGCCCGCACCGGCAGCGACACCACCTTGCCCGAGTCACCCCGGATCGCCACGAACTGCGGGTGGCGCACGATGTCCTCCTTCCAGCGGCGCATGATCAGTTCGTCCACCAGCACCACGTCCCGCACCTGCCGCGTGACCGTCACGACCAGCCGCGCCGTCCGTGACCGCCGGGCCACCAGCAGCCCCATGCGCACCAGTTTCAGCAGCATGCGCTTGACCTCGGGATCCGCGACCAGGTCACTCACGGGTTTCTGCGCCTCGATCATCTTCAGGACGTCAAGTTCCTTCAGGCTCCAGCGCATGCGGCTCACCCGTTCCGGCGAGGTGATCCGGCCGGGCCCGTCGAAGGGCAGCTCCCTGACCGGCAGCGCCTCCAGCGCCTCCAGCGTCACCTCGTCGAGCGTGGCGTCCAGCCGCGGGCGGGGATGCGTGACCCCCTCGTCGAACTGGAAGCGGCCCACCGGATCCTGCATCAGCCGCGCCAGCGCGGGCACTCCCAGATCGTCTCCCAGTTGCAGGTGCCGGACCCGGCCGCCCTCCAGCCACGCCTGGAACTGTCCGTCGGGCCGGTGCACCGACAGCACGCCGCTGCGGCCCTGCTCGGAGAGCAGGTACAGCAGTTCCAGAAAATCAAACGTTTCGAGGCTGGCAGTGGATTTCGTCATGTAGGAGGGGGCTGAGGACAATCCTGCTCCGACACGGAAGACCCTCGGAGGCTCATGTTCGCTCATCCGGCCCGCCCGGGCAAGTGCACTCTCCCCAGCGGACGCACCCACGGCCGCCGCGACCGCCCCGGCCCTCAGCTGCGCAGGAGGTGCGCGAACGACCCGGATTCCAGCGGCGGCAGGTCCGCCAGGGTCGTCAACCCGAAGTCCAGCAGGAACCGCTCGGTGGTGCCGTACAGCAGCGGCTGTCCCACCGCGTCAGAGCGGCCCACCACCTTCACGAGTTCCCGTTCCTGCAGGGTCACGACCGTACTGGCACTGCCGCCCCGCATCGCCTCGATCTCCGCCCGCGTGACCGGCTGCCGGTACGCGATCACCGCGAGGACCTCCAGCGCGGCGCTGCTCAGCACCGGCAGCGGCGGCGGCGACAGCAGGGGTGACAGGTACGGGGCGATCACCGGGGGCACCACCAGCCGGTAGCCGCCCGCGACCGCCTCCACCTGAAAGCCGAGCTCCGCCTGCGCCACCCGGTCGGCAAACCCCTCCACCTCACGCCGGACCGCGTCCTCGGGCACCCCCAGCACCTGCGAGAGTTCACGCAGCGTCACCGGGCGCCCCGCCGCGAGCAGCGCCGCGCCCACCAGCGCCGGCAGGCCGGGCCCGCTCACGCCAGACCGTCCAGCGCCGCCAGCACCCGGGCCGCCGGCACCGCGCCCTCGCGCAGCACCCGCCGCGCCGGGACGTCCAGCACCGTACTCGGCAGCCCCTGGGCCGGCACGCCCGCGTCAGGCAGCACCAGATCAGCCAGGTCCAGCGCACGGGCCTGCGCGAAGGTCAGGGCGGCGGCCTCCCCACTGCGGTTACAGCTGGTGGTCGCCAGCACGCCGCCCACCTGCGCGAGCAGCGCCTGCGCGACCGGGTGATCCGGCACCCGCACCCCCACGCGCCCGCCCGGCGCCAGCGCCGCCGGACACGCCGCCGAGGCCGGGATCACCAGCGTCAGTGGCCCCGGCAGGAAGACCGCCAGCGCCTCGAAGGCCCGGTCCGGCTGCACGAACGCCCGCGCGGCCTCCAGATCCAGGAAGGACCCCTGCACCGGCTTGCCCTCATCCCGCCCCTTGCGCCGGAACAGCTGCGCCGCCGCGTCCGGCAGGGCCGCCAGCCCCCACACGGTCTCGCTGGGGTACGCGACCACGCCGCCCGCCCTGAGCACCCGCGCCGCCTCAAGGAGCAGCGCGGCCCAGGGAACGTCCGGCTGCCGACTCGTCAATCTGTTCGTCAAACTGTTCATCATGCCTGTCAGCCGCGTCCTGATCCAGGGTTTGCCCCCGAATCTGTAAGGTCACCGCAAGGCCCACAGTCTATACTGACCGGCATGCCCGTCTTCGAATACCGCGTGCGAGACCGCTCCGGCAAGGTGCTGAAATCCCAGATGGAAGCCGAGACGGCCAACCAGGTCCGCGACACCCTGCGCTCCAAGGGCCTGATGATCGTCGAGATCAAGGCCCCCAAGACCGGCCTGAACGCCGACATCAAGATCCCCTTCCTCGACAACCGCCCGCCCAGCCTGAAACAGGTCGCCATCTTCAGCAAGCAGCTGGCCACCCTGATCAACGCCGGGGTGCCCCTCGTGCAGTCACTGGCGATTCTGCAAAAACAGATCGAGCACAAGGGCTTCCAGGGAGTTGTCAAGGAAATGCGCGGTGAGATTGAGGCCGGGACGCCCCTGAGCGAGGCCATCGCCAAGCATCCCAAGATCTTCAACCGCCTGTACCTGAACCTGGTCCGCGCCGGGGAAACGAGCGGCACGCTGGACTCCGTGCTGGAACGCATCGCCGCTTTCCAGGAAAAGGAACTGGCACTGCGCGGCAAGATCAAGAGCGCCCTGACCTACCCAGTGGTGGTCCTGGTCTTCGCCATCCTCATCACCTACTTCCTGCTCACGACGATCGTGCCGCAGTTCGCCGGGATCCTGGCGCAACTGAACGCCCCGCTGCCATTCATCACGCGCATGCTGATGGCCGTCTCCAACTTCCTTCAGCATCAGATTCTGATCATGATCGCCATTGCCGCTGTCTGTACGTTCGCCTACCGGGCCTACTACAACACACCCAAAGGGCGGACCGTCATTGACGACATCAAGCTCAAGGTGCCGATCCTAGGCAACCTCATTCAGAAGAGTGCGATTTCCTCGTTCGCCCGCACCTTCGGCCTGCTCATCAGCAGCGGGGTCAACATCATCGAGAGTCTAGAAATCACCAAGGGCACGGCCAACAACGCGATTGTCGAGGCGAGTATCGACAATGCCAAGAACGTCGTGATGGTAGGTGAGCAGATGAGCAGCAGCCTCGCGACCAGCAAGGTCTTCCCCCCGATGGTCGTCAGCATGATCAGCATCGGTGAAGAAACCGGCTCCCTAGACGACATGCTCGTCAAGGTCGGCGACTTCTACGACCGTGAAGTGGACGAGGCCGTCGACAGCATGACGGCCGCCATTGAGCCACTGATGATCGTCTTCCTGGGTGGCATCGTCGGCACCATCGTTGCCGGCATGTTCCTGCCCATGTTCAGCATCATCGGCCAGCTCAGTCAGTAGACTCTTTGCCCGAAGGAGGACCGCCCTCAGAAGCACGTGAGGGCGGTCTTCCTTTAGAAGTCTACGGGCTTCAACCAAGAGAGTGCGGTCCACAATGACAGTCCATGCCAGAATGGTGTCCCATGCCTTCCCTCCATCTGCCCTTCTTCCGGGAACTTCAGGACTCGCACCGCGTGCTGATCGCCGGGATGGGTGGTGGATTCGACGTGTTCTGCGGGCTCCCGCTGTACTTCGCACTGAAGGCCGAGGGGAAAGAGGTATTCCTGGCGAACTACTCGTTCACCAGCCTGGGCCTCGGCCCGAACGGCCCGCTGCCGCACGCGGTGGTGCCCGTCACGCCGGATCTGTTCGTGCCGCTCGGCGAGTACTTCCCGGAGTACTGGCTGAGCCGCTGGCTGGTCACGCAAGGTGAACCGGGCACCGTGTACGCCCTGCGGAAGGTGGGCGTGAAGCCCCTGAAAAGCGCATACGAGGCGCTGGTGCAGCATCTGAGCATCGACACGATCATCCTCGTGGACGGCGGGACCGACTCCCTGATGCGTGGCGACGAGTCCGGGCTGGGCACCCCGCACGAGGACGCCACCAGCCTCGTCGCCGTGAACGAACTGCGCGGCCCGAAGAAGCTGCTGGCCTGCCTGGGCTTCGGCGTGGACCACTTCCACGGCGTCTCGCACGCCGATTACCTGGAAGCCACCGCCGAACTCGCCCGGGGCGGCGCGTACCTGGGCGCGTTCAGCCTCACGCCCGACATGCCCCCGGTACAGAAGTACAAGGAAACCTGCGAGGCCGCCTTCCAGATGATGCCCCGCTACACCAGCATCGTGAACAGCAGCGTCGTCAGCGCCATCGACGGGCAGTACGGCGACCACCACGCCACCAGCCGCACGGACGGCAGCAAACTGTGGATCAACCCGCTGATGGGCCTGTACTGGACATACCACCTGCCCGACGTCGCCCGCCGCCTCCAGTACTACCAGCCCATGCTGGACACCATCACGCTGAGCGACGTGGGCCTCGTGATCGAACGACACCGCGAAGAAATCACGATCAGGCCGCGGGTGGACATTCCAGTCTGATGTCTGATCACTGTTCTGGGCCCGGGCCCTGCTGACGCCGCCAGGAACGTGCCTGAGATATGCAGGTGAGCACCTCTCACACGGCGATCTCCGGAGTCTTCTCATAGAGCGCCGGCCCAGATTACTGTCCTCTCCTGGCGCCCAGCCGCCGGAGGGCCCGGCAGTTCCTGTGCCTGTCCTCATCTTCTGCCCAGCCGTGCAGGGCGAACTCTCAGGCGGCCACCATGGGCAGCCTTTACCTTGACCTTCTCCCAGGAGGTCACCATGAATGCCCGTTCCATCACTGTTCTGACGGCACTGAGCATCACCGGACTGGCTGGCGCACAGTGCGTCAGAGCGCCCACGCACGCGTTCAACGGACTGGTGAAGATTCCCTACCCGTCCGGTGGCGGCGGCGCCCTGCTGCAACAGGCCTGCGACGCCGGAGCTCAGCAGTTGAAAGCGGAGATCATGGCGAACGCCCGGGCCAGGGGCGTTCCCGTGAAGTGGATCGAGATCTACGGCGCCCGCAACTGGAGCTCGACCTTCCACGACCTGATCTATAAGACCCGGTCCCTGGGCTACAGCCAGGCGGCGTACTCCAGGTACAACGCCCTCCCCAGCTCTCGCCTGAGTGGCTCAGAACTTCTCGTCTACGCCACGAAGGCGGGTAAGTACATCGCCATGAGTTCACAGCGAGAGGGGAACACGAGTGCCAGCACCACCGATGTCTTCGTGGTGTACGGGAACTGACTGAAAACCGCCCGGGACCTCTTCAGGACAGGCTCAGCCCGCTCCGCAGGGCCTTCAGGGCGGAGGCCGTGAATGCACGGGCAGCCGAGGAGTCCGGCGTGAAGCGCTCGAAGGCGTGGTACGCGCCGGGCACCTCCACGTACTCGCAGGGCACGCCCGCCGCCTGAAGTCGCTGGGCGTACTCGCGGTCCTCCGCGTGGAAGAGGTCGAGGGTGCCCACACCGATCCACGCGGGCGGCAGGCCGGTCAGGTCGGCGCGGCGGGCGGGCGCTGCGTACGCCGGGGCACTGTCCAGGCGCGGTGGGCGGCCCAGGTACGATGTCCAGCCCAGCACGTTCGACGCGGGCCGCCAGATGAACTCACCCCGCCCGGCGTGATCGGCGTTCAGGGCCGTGCGGTCGTCCAGCATGGGGTAGTACAGCAGCTGGAAGGCGGGCGTGACCTCGCCCCGGTCGTGCGCGAGTTGCGCCAGCGCGGCGGCCAGCCCGCCCCCGGCACTGTCCCCCACGAGCGCGATGCGGGCCGGGTCGATCCCCAGCGCCTCTGCGTCACGGGCCATCCACGTCAGGGCCGCGTAGCAGTCCTCCAGCGGGCCAGGGAACGGCGTGGCGGGTGCGAGGCGATACTCGACGCCCACCACGACCACACCAAGGTCCCGCGCGTACCCGGCGCTCTGCGGGTGGTACGCCGCCGCCGAGCCCGTCACGTACCCGCCCCCGTGAATGTTCAGGATCGCCGCCGCACCCGCCGCCAGGGTCGGGGGCCGGTACACGAACACCGTCACGTCCGGCGCCCCGGGCGGTCCCGGAATGCGCCGCTCCTCCACCGCCACCCCGTCCGGCAGCGCCGGAGCCTTCGCGCGGGCCTGCACCGCCTGCATCAACGCCACGACGCCCCGCGTGAAGGGCGGCGAACGGAACCGCACGAACGGAGAACGCAACTCCGGGTGCAGCTGAGCATACGAGGCGGCTCGGCGGGTCGAGAGGAACCAGGCGCCCAGCACCAGCGCCGCCCCACCACCCAACAATCTTCCGGGGTTCATGACTGATTGTGACACTGGGAGATCACCGGCAGGCTGACCGATTTGCGTGTTCAAGCGTGCAGCGCGAGGGTGACGTTCCAGAGCCGTCCCTCCTGAAGAGCGATCAGGGCTCCGGAGGGGGCACTCCAGAGTTGCCCCCCTCCCTCCTCATGCATCAGGGTGACGGGAATCCCCTGCGCCGCGCACCATCCCAGGAGATCGCCGGAGAAGGGGTCGAAGCCACACCAGTTCACGAGGTCGGACAGACCGTGCTGGGCGCTGGTTGTCACCTCGACGCTGTCGAGACGACCTTCGATGAACCAGAACACCAGATTGTTGCGCTGAAGGTGCGACACACCCTTCCCGGTTCGTATCGCACCGAACGGCACATGGAATCGCTCCAGCACATGCTCCAGCCGATCATCCGAACGAAGGGGGAGTTTCACTCTGGCCGTGAGCAGTGTTCGGAGGGACATGGTGTTGAGGCGCGGCACCCCTCCATGCTGGGCGCCGCGCCTCGGGTTGTCATCCGCACCCTGGCGGACACGGGGTTCAGTCCGCGAAGCGTTTGAGGACGTCGCGGCTGATGACGAGGCGCTGCACCTCGTCGGTGCCCTCGCCGATGCGGGTGAGGCGGTTGTCACGCCACATGCGTTCCACGGGGTACTCCTTGATGTAGCCGTACCCGCCGAGCATCTGGATGGCCTCGTCGCAGGCCTCGACGCCGACGGTGGTCGCGAAGAGTTTGGCGCGGGCGACGGGCACGGTGAAGTTCATGCCCGCGTCCTTGAGGTCGGCGGCCTTGCGGATGAGCAGGCGCGCGGCTTCCAGTTTGGTGTCCATGTCGGCGAGGCGGAACGCGAGGTTCTGGTTGTGCCCGATGGGTTTGCCGAACTGTTCGCGCTGGGTGGTGTAGCGGGCGGCGTACTCGAATGCGGCGCGGCCCAGGCCCAGGCCCATCGCGGCGATGCCGACGCGCCCGCCGTCGAGGACTTTCATGACGTCCTTGAAGGCGTTCCCACGCTCGCCCAGCAGCGCGTCAGCAGGGAGGTGGATGTCCTCGAAGATCAGCTGCGCGGTGTCGCTGCTGCGCAGGCCAAGTTTGTCTTCCTTGCGGCCGATGGAGAAGCCCTGCACCTCGTCGCGGTTGAACACGAACGCGCTGATGCCGTCGTTCTTGCCCTTGCCGGGGCGGGCGGCGTCGGTGCGGGCCAGGACGACGTACGTGCCGCCGACGCTGCCCTGCGTGATGAAGTTCTTGCTGCCGTTCAGGATCCACGAACCGTCGGGCTGCTCCTTGGCATTGCTCTGCATGCCGCCGCTGTCACTGCCGCTGCCGGGCTCGGTGAGGCCCCACGCGCCCAGTTTCTCCGCGCTGGCCAGGGCCGGGAGGAACTTCTGCTTCTGCGCCTCGGTCCCGCCGATCAGGATGTGCCCCTGGCACAGGCTGTTGTGCGAGGCGACCGTCAGGCACAGGCTGCCGTCCACGGCGGCGATCTCCTCGATGATCATCGCGAACGTCGCCGTGTCCAGCCCGGCCCCGCCGTACTCCTCGGGCGTCTGCGCGCCCATGATGCCCATCTCGCCCAGTTCACGGACGATCTGCATGGGGAACTCGCTCGTCTGGTCGCGCTCGGCCGCGCCGGGTTCCACCTTGTTCTTCAGGAAGCTCCGCAGCGCGCCGATGATGGTGCGCTGGTCATCGTTCATGGACTGCGTGTTCGGGTTGCTGACATCGGGACGGTTCAGGGTGCTGGTCATGGAATTCTCCTTCGGAGGGCAGATGGCGGATGGCAGATGGAGAGGGGTGGGGGTGTGGCTGGGGCGTTATAGGCCATAGGCCATCGGCCTTCAGCCATCCGCCCCCTACACCTGGAACACGCCGACGCGGAATTCGTCCTGGTGGGGGTTCTGCGCGCAGGCTTCGAGGGCGCGGATGAGGCGGTCGCGGGTGTCGTTGGGGGGGATGATCTCGTCGACCCAGAGGCGGGCGGCGGCGTAGCGGGGGTCGAGTTCGGTGTCGTACTTGCTCTTGACCTCGTCGTAGAGGCGCTGGAGTTCCTCGTCGTCGGGCTGGTGGCCGCTGCGCTTCAGGGCCGCGAGCTGGATGTCGAGCAGGGTCTTGGCGGCGGCGTTCCCGCTCATGACGGCGTACTTGGCGCTGGGCCACGCGAACAGGAAGCGGGGGGCGTAGGCCTTGCCGTTCATGGCGTAGTTCCCCGCTCCGAAGCTGCCGCCGGTGATGATGGTGATCTTGGGGACGACGGTGTTGGACACGGCGTTGACGAGTTTCGCGCCGCGCCGGATGATGCCTTCCTGTTCGCTGTCGCGCCCGACCATGAAGCCGGTCACGTCGCTCAGGAACACGAGGGGCACGCCGGCCTGGTTGGCGTCCATGATGAAGCGGGCGGCCTTGTCGGCGCTGTCGCCGTAGATGACGCCGCCGACCTCGATGCGGGTGCGCAGGCCGGGTTCGCCGCCGCTCTTGAGTTTCTTCTTGATGACGGTGCGCTGGTTCGCCACGAACGCCACGGGGTAGCCACCGGCGCGGGCGAAGCCGCACACGAGCGTCTCGCCGTACTCGGGTTTGAACTCGTGGAACTCGCCGCCATCGACCAGGGCGGTGATGAGGTCGCGCACGTCGTACGTCTTGCTGCCGTCGAAGCCGACGAGGTCGGTGAGGTCGCGTTCCGGGGCGGGCAGCGTCTCCTTGCGGCGTCTGGCAAAGGGGGCGCTTTCGCCCTGCGCGTACAGGTCGGCCAGCGCGCGGATGCGCCTCAGTGCGGCGGCGTCGTCGGGTTCCTTGTAATCCACGGTCCCGGCGATGGAGGCGTGCATGCCCGCCCCGCCGAGGTCCTCACTGTCCACGACCTGTCCGATGGCAGCCTTCACCAGCGCAGGTCCGGCGAGGTACAGCCCCGAGCCCTCGGTCATGATCAGGGTGTCGCACATGACGGGCAGGTACGCGCCGCCCGCCACGCAGTTGCCCATGATCGCGGCAATCTGCGGGATGCCGCGCGCGCTCATGCGGGCGTTGAGGTAGAACACGCGGCCGAAGTCGTCCTGATCGGGAAAGATCTCGTCCTGCATGGGCAGGTACACGCCGGCACTGTCCACGAGGTACACGACCGGGAGGTGGTTTTCCAGCGCGATGGTCTGCGCGCGGATGACCTTCTTCGCGGTGATCGGGAAGAACGCGCCGGCCTTCACGGTGGCGTCGTTGGCGATGATCATCCAGGGGCGGCCCTGGATGGTGCCGATGCCGGTGACGGTCCCGCCGGACGGGCAGCCGCCGACATCCTGATACATCTCCCAGCCGGCGAAGGTCATCAGTTCGTCGAAGGGGGTCCCATCGTCGATGAGCTGGCGGATACGTTCGCGGGCGGTGAGGCGGTTCTTGTCGTGCTGGCGCTGCTGGGCCTTGGCGCCGCCACCGGCGTGGACGGTCAGGCGGTCGGTGACGAGGCGTTCCAGGGCGTCCTGCCACGCGCTACGGGTCGGGGGCGCCGGGGGGGCGCTGGTGTCGGGCTGGGTCATTGTTGCCGCCAGTCTAACAAACGCTCGTTAGGGGTGTGTGGGATACCCGGCGCTGTCCGGCCCTCAGCGGACTGCAACGGCGGCGCAACGGTGCCCGTTGCAGGCTGGCCGCACAGACGCTTCAGTCCCAGTCCCCGGCGTCTCCAAGGAGCACCCATGCGTCACCTCACGACCCTGCTGGCCCTGACCGCCCTGTCCATCGCCGCCGCCGCCCCCGTGACCCTCACCCTGAACGGGCAACCCACCACCGTGAACACCAGCGTCATCGGCGGGGTGACGTACATCAAACTGGCCGACCTTCAGAAAGTCCTGGCGGCGCAGGGCGGCGCGAACGCGAAGGCCAGCGTGACCGGCTGCGTGAACGAGTGGCTGTTCAACGGCATCTGGCGCCTGCGCGTCACGAAGGTCACGCCGTTCCACAACAACCCGTACGGCGACGGGTACGCCGTCACGGTCGAGGTGAAGAACGGCACCACGCAGACCCTGACCCTGGATGACGCGGGCATTCACTACAACAGCGCGCGGAACCTGACCTTCGCCGACGGCGACAGCTGGGCGAAGATGACCCTGGGCGTGGGCGCGTGGCAGGACAAGACCTACGCGAAACTGCCGCAGGGCACGGGAACGGTCTAACCTTCCAGATCTTCCCGGAGGAGAAACTGGACGCCGCTGCCGTCGCCGCCGCGACCCCCCAGAAGTTCCTGTTCGAGGTGGACCCGAAGCTGGACAGCAGCGTCAAGGCGCGCTTCTCGGTGCTGGACCCGAGTTTCCGGGTGGACCTGACCTGCCGCAAGTGACCCCCCAGGGGGGAGGCGGGAGACACCAACCCACACCGCCGACCGGGTGTCAGACTGGAGGTCACTGTGACTGCTTCCTCTCCCCTGCCGCCCGGCCCCCGCACCTCGCCGCTGCGCTCCGCGCTGGACCTGCGCCGCGACCCGCTGGGGTACCTGCGCCACCTGCGCGCCGCGTACGGGGACGCCTTCCGCGTGCGGATCGGCCCGCGCGAGGTGCTGATGGTCACGCACCCGGACGCGGCGCGCGAGGTCCTGGTCACGCAGGCCGCGCGGTTTCGCAAGGGACGCGGCATCCAGAAGATGCAGGACTTCCTGGGCACCGGCCTCCTGACCGCCGAGGGGCAGACGTGGCGCACCCACCGCCGCCTGATGCAGCCCTCCTTTCACCGCGCGGCGCTGAGCGGTATGGCAGACGACATCGTGCAGGCGACCCGGCCCACCCACGCGGCCCTGCTGAAGGCCGCCGACTCCGGGGCGGGGCTGGAGGTGGGCGGCGAGATGCTGCGCGTCACGCTGCGCGCCGTGGCGTCGGTCCTGTTCGGCACCGGCCTGACCGACGAGGAACTGGCCGTGGTGGAGGCCGAACTGCCGCCCCTGCTCGATCACACGGCCAGTCGCGTGCGCTCGGTGGTGGACCTGCCGCGCTGGCTGCCCACCCCGGCCGGGCAACGCTCGGCAGCGGCCAGCCGGGCGCTGGACGCCATCGTGGCGCGCATCATCGCCGCGCGCCGCGCCGAGCAGGAGGCCGGCGCCCCGGGGAACGACCTGCTGGGCTTGCTGCTCGCCGCCCGCGACGAGGAGGGCGGCGGCCTGAGTGACCGCGAACTGCGCGACGAGGTCATGACCCTGTTCCTGGCCGGGCATGAGACGACCGCGAACACCCTGACGTTCCTGCTGCTGCTGCTCTCGCGCCACCCCGAGGTGCAGGCCCGCGTGCAGGCCGAACTGCGCGGGGTACTGGGGGACCGCGACCCCACCGCCGCCGACCTCCCGCGCCTGCCGCTGCTGCACGCCTGCATCCAGGAGACGCTGCGGCTGTACCCGCCCGCGTGGCTGGTGCCCCGGCAGGCGACCGCCCCGGTCCGCGTGGCGGGCTTCGACCTGCCGGAAGGCGCGGCGGTGTCGGTGTGCATCTACCTGCTGCAGCGGCACGCGGCGTACTGGCCAGATCCCAACGCCTTCGTGCCGGACCGCTGGCTGCGCGGCGAACGCACCCCGGACGCGTTCATGCCGTTCGGCTTGGGGCCGCGCATGTGCATCGGGAACAACCTCGCGCTGATGGAGGCGGGGCTGATCGCCGCGCTGCTGCTGCGGGACGTGCGCGTGACCGTCCCGGACGGCGGCCCCACCGGCCTGAACGCGGGCGTGACCCTGCGCCCGGACGGCCCGGTGACCGCCGTGTTCCACCGCTGAACGACGACCGGCCCCGGCGTGACACCAGGGCCGGTCGCCTGAACGGGTTACGCGTGGATGGGCGCGCCGGTCTTCGCCTGCAACTCCTCCAGCGTCACGCCCGGGGCGAGTTCCACCAGTTTCAGGCCATCCGGCGTGACGTCCAGCACGCCCAGGTCTGTGATGATGCGGTTCACGACCGCCTGCCCGGTCAGCGGCAGGGTGCAGTCGGGCAGGATCTTGTGCGCGTCCCCTTTGGCGACGTGCTCCATGAGGACCACGACGCGCTGCACGCCCGCCACGAGGTCCATCGCGCCGCCCATGCCCTTGACCATCTTGCCGGGAATCATCCAGTTCGCCAGGTCACCCTTCTCGCTGACCTGCATGGCGCCCAGGATCGCGAGGTTCACGTGCCCGCCGCGGATCATGGCGAAACTGTCCGCGCTGGAGAAGAAACTCGCGCCGGGCAGCGCCGTGACGGTCTGCTTCCCGGCGTTGATCAGGTCGGGGTCCACCTGCTCCTCGGTGGGGAACGGCCCGATGCCGAGCAGGCCATTCTCGCTTTGCAGCATGACGCTCACGCCGCCTGGGATGTGGTTGGCGACCAGGGTGGGCAGGCCGATGCCCAGGTTCACGTAGTAGCCGTCCTGCAGTTCACGGGCCGCGCGGGCAGCCATCTCGTCTCGGGTCCAGGGCATGGGTGACCTCCTTGAAGTCAGTGGGGGGTGGGCTTGTGAAAGTCAGGGGCAGCTTGCGGCGCGGGTTGCCGGGGTGTCAAGCCGCCGGGCCCGCTGGAATGGACAGGGCCATCATGCCCGGCGCCCGTCACAGGCCCGTTTCAGACAGGCGGATGGCCGATGGAGGATGGCTGATAGGCAGCCTCTGCCTGTCACGCGCGACTGCGGCCCGCCCCAACCTCCAGCCTCCGCCGGAGGATGACGTGGTGGTCCTCGAAGAACTGCCGGGGCCGCGCCAGCGCCCGCGCGAGGGCCACGGGGCGGGTGCCGGGCGGCGGCGCGGCCACGCGGACGACGTGCGCGGTGGTCGGCACGCCCAGCGAGCGGGCCGGGTGGGCGAACACGGCGGCCCCTGCGGGCCGCGCCTCCGGGGACAGGGGCGTGGCGGGCAGCGTCCACAGGCCCGCACCGACCGGGCCGGGGCGGCGGGCCAGCCACACGCAGTCCTCGCCGTGCTCGCGGGACAGGTGCAGGTCGAGGCGCTCGTGACGGGGCGTGCCGTCCCAGGCGGCCAGTTCGGCCTGGAGGGCCATCCACTCGGCGCGCAGGCGGGTGAGCGCGGGGGTGTCCCGGAAGCGGGTCAGGAACGCGGCGACCGTCGGGGGCAGGTGGGCGGGCACCTCGTCCCGTTCCAGCAGGGCTCGGCGCACCGCCGTGGCGTTCAGCACGCCTTCCTGCGCCGTCACGGGTGGGCTGGGGTCGAGGGTCCAGTCGGGAAACCAGTGCAGGTAGCTGCTGCTGGCGTCCTTCTCGAAGCCGGTCAGGTGGACCGGGGCGTCCCCGGCCTCCGCCCGCGCGAGCTGCCGCACGTGCGCCGCCCAGCGGGTCGCGTCGAACTCGTCCGGGAGGGGCCGCAGGGTCACGCGGCCCGGCGGGACTCCAGACTCGCGCAGCGCGGCGCGGATCATCCCGGCCCGTTCGCGCGGCGTGAACGGATTGCGGGCGCTGCGGGCGAGGTTCGCGCTGCCCAGCAGCACCAGCAGCCGACCGTGCCGGTCCAGGGCCGCGTGCATGGTGTGCAGGTGCCCGGCGTGCGGCGGCTGGAAGCGGCCCACGTACACGGCCAGCGGGCCGGTCATACGGACTCCGGTTGAATGGGCTGCAAAGCCCATGCAATCCGAGCGGATGCGAGTGGGAGCGGGGCGGGTTCCGGACGTGGAGCCGGCAATCTGGTGACGTTCCGGATTGTTGGCGAAACAGACGGAATCCGTATCACAGCCCGTGGCGGTCGCGCAGGGTGGCGATCAGCGCGTCGCGCCGCGCCTGGAGTGCGGCACCCAGACTCACGTGGTAGCGGTGCGGGTTCAGGAGGCGGCGGGTGCCTTCAGGCAGCGCGGCGATCTCCGCGCGGGCGCGGGCCTGGAGGTCGGTCAGCGGTTCGGGCGCCTGGCGGCGCACGCCGCCGTCCATGACGACCACGCGCGGGTCGGTCCAGGTCAGTCCGGCGGGCACGCGGCGCGACCCGAGGGGGTTGGTGGGGTCGCTGACACGCTCGCCGGGCTGCGGCGCGGGGTCGTCCAGGCCCGTGATGACGTCCATGACCAGTCCGCCCTGCTCGGTGCGGGCGCGCCAGACGCGTTTGTCGCCGGGCACGCTGGCCTTGGCGGGGTCCCCGGTGAGTTTCATGCGGTCCTGCCCGCCCAGCGCCACGAGCTTGAACACGCCGCCCAGCGCGCCGCCGCCCTCGCCGCCGCCCGTGGCGAGCTGGGTGCCGACGCCGTACACGTCCACCCGGCCGCCGCCCTTGATGACGCTCTCGATCACGAATTCGGACAGGTCGTTGCTGGCGACGATCTGCACGTCCGGGAACCCCGCCCCGTCGAGCGCGGCGCGCACCTGCGCGGACAGGTACGCGAGGTCCCCGCTGTCCAGCCGCACGCCGCGCAGCTCGTGCCCGGCCGCGCGCAGTTCCCGCGCGACGGTCAGGGCGTTTGGGAGACCGCTGCGCAGCGTGTCGAAGGTGTCCAGCAGCAGCGTGGTGGCGTCCGGGTACAGCGCGGCGTAGGCGCGGAAGGCGTCCAGTTCGGTGGGGAACGCCTCGACCCAGGCGTGCGCGTGCGTGCCGGTGGCGCGCAGGCCGTAGCGGGCGGCGGCCTCGACGTTGCTCGTGCCGGTGGCCCCGCCGATCACGGCGGCGCGCGTGGCGCCCAGCGCGCCGTCCGGGCCCTGGGCGCGGCGCGCGCCGAACTCCACGACCTCGCCCCCGTGCGGGCTGGCCTGCGCGGCGGACACCAGCCGGGCGGCCTTCGTGGCGATCAGGGTCTGGAAGTTCAGGACGTTCAGCAGCGCCGTCTCGACGAGCTGCGCCTCCCACAGCGGCCCGCGCACGGTCAGCAGCGGTTCGTGCGGGAAGACCACGCGGCCCTCCGGGAAGGCCGTGACCTGCCCGCTGAAGCGCCAGCCGCGCAGGGCGCCCAGGAAGGCGGGGCGGAACAGACCGGTGCCCTCCAGGTACGCGAGGTCCCGGTCCGTGAAGCGCAGGCCCTCGAGCGCACTCAGGGCCGGGTCCAGTCCGGCCCACACCGCGTACCCGCCGTGAAACGGCGCGCGGCGGCAGTACAGGTCGAAGGTGGCGGTCTGGGTGTGCAGGCCGGCCTCGTGGTAGCCCTGCATCATCGTGAGCTGGTAGAGATCGGTGAACAGCGCCGATCCCAGCGGTGAGGCGTCGTTCATCCCTGCTCTCCTTCGGGAATGGGCTGACCACGCGGTTCCAGCCCGGTGGCCCACACGCACCCGGCCGAGATGATAAACGACGCGGCGAACACGGTCAGCGCCTGTTCCAGATTGCCGCTGAGCAGCAGCCCGCCCGCCACGGGCGAGACCAGACTGCCCAGCCGCGCGGCGGCGCTGACCGTGCCCATGCCACTGGCGCGCAGGGTGGTGGGAAACACCTCGGCCGCGAAGGCGTACAGCGCGCCCCACGCTCCCAGCAGCGAGAACGACAGCGCCCCCGAGGCCAGCAGCGACCAGGCCGGGCTGTCGGAGAGCAGGAACAGGTACGCGCCCGCCGCGCTGGCGAGCATGAAGGCCAGCAGGGTCGCGCGGCGGCCCACCCACTCGACGAGCAGACTGGCGAGCAGGTACCCGGGCACCTGCGCCAGGGCCAGCAGCATGGTCGTCCGGTACGCCTCGCCCAGGTCCACGCCCTGCGTGCGCAGGTGGGTGGGGAGCCAGGAGAAGATGCCGTAGTACCCCAGGCTCATGCCGAACCACGTGAGGCTCAGCAGCAGCGTCCGGTCGCGCAGGCGGGGCGCCAGCAGCGCCGCCCAGCGGGGGGGCCGCGCGGGCACGTGGCGGGGCGCCAGCAGCGGTCCGGGCGGCAGGGGACGGCCGCTGAGCTGCGCGACGCGGGCCAGGGCGGCGCGCGCCTCGGGCAGCCGGCCGCGGGTCAGCAGCCAGCGGGGAGAATCCGGCACGCCAGTCCGCACGAGCAGGCCGACCACGCCGGGCAGCGCCGCGATGACCACCAGGACCCGCCAGCCCTCCTGCGGGGGCAGCAGCTGGCCCAGCAGGTACGCCAGCGCGCCGATCAGCAGCGTCCCGATCGCCCAGAAGCCCTCGGTGAGGACCAGGAAGCGTCCGCGCACGCGCCGGGGAACGAACTCGGCCATCAGGGCGTAGTCCACGGCCATGGTGCCGCCGATGGCGAAGCCGGCCAGCACCCGCGCGATCACCAGCACCCAGATGTTCGGGGCCATGGCGCCCACCAGACCGAAGATCACGCCGGCCAGCACCGTGAACAGGAACACCGGGCGGCGCCCGTGCAGGTCGGCCTGCCGGCCCCAGAAGGGCGCGCCGATCAGCATGCCCGCGAACGTCGCCGAGAGCAGCATGGTGGCGCCCAGCGCGCCGGGCGGCAGGCCGAAGGTGGCGTTCACGCCCGGCAGCGCGAAGCCCATCAGCAGGACCTCCATGGCGTCGGCGGCGAAGGTCAGGCCGCAGATGAGCAGCAGCCGGATCTGGAACGGCCCGACCCCCAGCGCCTCGATCACGCCGTCCACGGTCAGGGTGCCGGGGGTGGGCGCGGCCTGCACGTCGTCCGGGAGTTGCAGTCGCGTGGGCCGCTCGGTCACCCGTTCAGTGTAGAGCGTTCCTGTGCGCCCACCTGCGCCACCTGAGCGCATCTGGAATACTGCGCGGCATGAGCATGCAGCAGATCATCCGGCGTGAACTGGGCGTCCAACCCGAGATCGACCCGGCGGCGGAGGTCGAGCGCCGCGTGGCGTTCCTGTGCGCGTACCTGCGGGCGTCGGGCACGCGGGGCTTCGTGCTGGGGATCAGTGGCGGGCAGGACAGCACCCTGGCGGGGCGGCTGTGCCAGCTGGCCGCCGAGCGTCTGCGCGCCGACGGGACCGAGGCCACGTTCGTGGCTGTTCGCCTGCCGTACGGCGTGCAGGCCGACGAGGCGGACGCGCAGCGCGCCCTGGCGTTCATCCGACCCGATCAGAGCGTGACCGTGAACGTGAAGGGTGCCGTGGACACCGCCTCGGGTGCCGCCGCCGCCGCGCTGACCGAGGCCGGGGCGGGCGGCGAGCTGCGCGACTTCGTGCGGGGGAACATCAAGGCCCGCGAGCGGATGGTCGCGCAGTACGCGCTGGCCGGGCAGCTGAACCTGCTCGTGGTGGGCACCGATCACGCCGCCGAGGCGGTCACGGGCTTCTTCACGAAGTACGGGGACGGCGGCGTGGACCTGACCCCCCTGACCGGCCTGAACAAACGCCAGGGTGCGCAGCTGCTGGAACACCTGGGCGCGCCCCGCGAGACGTGGCAGAAGGTGCCCACCGCCGACCTGGAAGACGACCGGCCCGGCCTGCCCGACGAGGTCGCGCTGGGCCTGACGTACACCCAGATCGACGACTACCTGGAAGGCAAGCCGGTCGCGCCGGAGGTGGCGCAGAAGCTGGAGCGCCTGTACCGCGTCACCCGCCACAAGCGCGCCGTGCCGGTCACGCCCTTCGACGGGTGGTGGCAGGAGGCGTAGACGGACCGGGGGTCACACGGGGTAGACGTTCCCGCGTGACCTCCCCTGCGACCGGACCTACCCGGCGCGGACGGTGCGCTGCTCGATGCGCTTCTCGGGCGTGGCGTTGAGCACGACGCGCTGCACGAAGATGCCGGGGGTGTCCACGTCGTCCGGGTCGATCTGACCGATCTCGACGATCTCCTCGACCTCCGCGACCGTGACCCGGCCGCAGGTGGCGGCCATCGGGTTGAAGTTGCGGGCGGTCTTGCGGTACACGAGGTTCCCGGCGCGGTCGGCCTTCCAGGCCTTCACGAGCGCCACGTCGGCCACGATGCCGCGTTCCAGGATGAACGTCTGGCCGCCAAAGTCCTTGTGTTCCTTGCCCTCGGCGACGGTGGTGCCCACGCCGGTCTTCGTGTAGAAGCCGGGGATGCCCGCCCCGCCGGCGCGCATGCGTTCGGCCAGCGTGCCCTGCGGCGTGAATTCCAGTTCGAGTTCCCCGGCGAGGTACTGGCGTTCGAATTCCTTGTTCTCGCCGACGTAGGAGCTGATCATCTTGCGGATCTGGCGGGTCTGGAGCAGCAGACCCAGGCCCCAGCCGTCCACGCCCGCGTTGTTGCTCACGGCGGTCAGGTTGGTGGCCCCGCTGTCGCGCAGGGCCAGGATGAGCTGTTCGGGAATGCCGCACAGGCCGAAGCCCCCCACGGCGATGGTCTGGCCGTCGGCCACGATGTCTGCAAGCGCCGCGTTGGCGTCGGGGTACACCTTGTTCATGTTGGCTCCAGTGTAGAACGAACGGTCGTTAGGACGCGGGGAGGGTGTCCAGGAATCCCTCCAGCAGCGCGCGGAAGGCCGCCGGGTCCTCCTGCGGGAAGCCGTGCCCGCGCCCGGGCAGGACGGTGGCGGCCGTGCCCAGCGCCGCCGCCTGCGCGCGCACGAGGCCAGGGGTGATCAGGGCGTCCAGTTCGCCCCCCAGCACCAGCGTCGGCAGCCCCGCCAGCCGCGCGGCGTCCACCTGCCACCCGGCCAGCGCGCGGGCGTTCCCGCTGTAGTGCGTGGCGGCCATGTTCGCCCCGTCGGTCAGCAGGTCCGCGAAGTTCGCCGGTCGACCGGAGGGAAACAGCGCGCCCAGGCTGGCCTCCAGCAGAGCGGGCGTGGTGCGCAGCAGCTCCAGCACCGGGTAGTGCTCCTCGGGCGTGACCAGCCCGCTCAGGGGTGCGCTGGCCGCCAGCACCAGCCCCGACAGGGCCTGCGGGTCACGCGCTGCGACATCCAGCGCCACCGCGCCGCCCAGCGAGTGGCCCAGCAGCGCGGGCCGCGTGACGCCCTGCGCGCGCAGCCACTCCTGCACCCAGTCCGCATACGCCCCGATGGAGACGGGACCCGAATGCGGCGTGCCCGCGAAACCCGGCAGGTCAGGGGCGAGCACCCGCCACCCGGCCGGCGGCGCGGCGAGCAGGTCCACCCACCAGCGGGACGAGGCGAAATTACCGTGCAGGGCCACCAGGGTGCGGGTCACGCCTTCATCAGACATGGCGCACCTCCGCCGCGTCCAGTGCGGGCGGCAGCGGCGCCGTGTCCATCAGGTCCCGCAGGGCGTCCTCGAAGGCGGCAGTGTCGGTCAGGCCGCCCAGGTGCCCGCGCGGCGAGTCGAACTCCAGGTGGGTGTGCGCCACGCCCGCCGCCTGCGTCTGCGCGGCGAAATCGCGCATCTCGGCGGCCGGGAAGAACTGGTCGCCGCGCACGTTCACGCTCAGCAGCCGCGTGCCCTGTTCGCGCCAGCGGCGGCACAGGTCGTCCAGCGGGGCCACCTCCAGCAGATCGTGCGTCTGCACGGCCCGGCCGATGTCCAGCACGTGGCTCAGGTCGGCGGTCGCGGTGCGCGTGCGCAGGTAGGCGTCCACGTCCGTGTCCCGGAACAGCAGGTCCACGCCGTCCGCGCCCAGCCCGAAGAAGGTGATCAGGCGCAGCGTCTCGCGCAGCGCCCCGTCCGGCTCGCCCTGCGCCGCCGCGTGCAGGAGCGGGCCGAACACGCCGCGCAGCACCGGCCCCGCGACCGGGCTGCTCACGACCGCCGCCACGCGCGGCGCCAGCGCCGGGGTGCGCGCCGCCCACTGTAGGGCCTGCATCCCACCGAAGCTGGGCCCCACCACCGCGTGCCAGTGCGGCGCCCCCAGAGAGCGCAGCAGCCCGCACTGCGCCCCGTGCAGGTCGGCCATCGTCCACGCTGGGAACCGCTCCCCCCAGGGCTGCCCGTCCGGGTGAGGGGTGGCCGGGCCGGTCGTGACCACCTCTGGGTCGCGCACCTGCACGTTCCCGGGCGTGTTCAGGCACGCCACGTAGAACCGGTCGGTGTCCAGCGCGCGGCCCGGGCCGATCAGGGCGTCCCACCAGCCGGGCGTCCCGTCGGGCTGCTCGCCAGCGGCGCGCATGGTGCCGGTGTAGTGATGACAGACCAGCACGGCGTTGTCCCGCGCGGCGTTCAGTTCACCCCAGGCCCGGCCGCCCAGGCGCAGCGGCACCGTCTGGCCCGCCACGGTCAGGTCACCTCTCAGTTCAAAGGCGCCAGGTGATTCTCCTGGCATCCACGTCCACGGACTGTCTCGCATCGCGGTTCAGGCTAGGCGCGGGGCGTCACGGGGCGGTTACACGCCCGGTCAGCGGCGGGTGTAACGCGCGTGTGACGGCCCGGCCCTACACTGCGCAGCGAACATGAAAACACTCCTGATGACGGGCGTTCTGCTCGCGCTGTCTGGCGCGGGCGCAGTGAAGGTCGGCGTGCTGCTTCCCCTGAGCGGGGCGGGCAGCGTGTCCGGCCAGGCCGCAAAAAACGGGTACCAGCTGGCGCTCGACGAGATCAACCGGGCGGGCGGCGTGCTCGGCAAGCCCCTGGAACTGGAATTCGCCGATGACGGCAGCGCGCCCGCCAAGGCCGTGCCGGAATTCGTGAAGCTCGTGACGGTCGAGAAGGTGGACTTCATGGCGGGCGGCGTGAGCAGCGCCACCAGCATCGCCATCAGCGGGCCCGCCAAGCAGTACAACACCTTCATGGCCTGGATCGGCGCGGCCGCCGTGCCCGTCGAGGACGCCTTCGCGGACCACCCGTACTTCTTCCACTACCACCCCTGGTCGTACTACAACTTCGAGGCGATCCTCGGGTACTTCAAGTACCTCAAGACGTACAAGAAGGCCAAGAACATCGCCATCGCGTACGAGGACGGCCCCTTCGGCAGCGCGGGCATCGACGCGACCGTGGACGCCTTCAAGAAGGCCGGGTTCAACGTCGTCATGACCGAGAAGTTCAAGACCGGCAGCGGCAACTTCGGCCCGCTGGTCAGCAAGGCCAAGGCCGCCAGGCCCGACATCCTGTACTGGGTCGGCTACGACACCGACGCCCTGCCCCTGGCGACCGAGATCAAGCAGCAGAACCTGCAGCTGGGCCTGCTGTACGGCACGCCCCCCAGCTGGCCCGTGGGCTTCGAGAAGAACAGCCTCGCGGACAACGTGGCGGGCCTGAGCCTGTGGCTGTCCACCAGCCCCAACAAGGACAGCCGCACCTTCGTCGCCGCGTACAAGAAGAAGTACGGCACGGTCACCGACGAGTACTTCGCGCCGCTGGCGTACGTGAACCTCAAGACGCTGGCCGCCGCGATCAACCGCGCGGGCACGACCGACAAGGCCAAAGTCGCCGCCGAGATGGCCAGGACGAACGTGTCCACGCCGTTCGGGCAGCTGACCTTCAGCCCCAGCCTGAAAACGAAGTACCAGGGCTTCAAGGCCGGGAACTGGCTGCACTTCCAGTACCTCGGGGACGCGCGCGTGCCGGTCTTCCCGATCAAGTTCGCGCAGAAACCCATGGTGTACGGCAAGTAACGAGGTCACTCGCCCGGACCGTCCGGGTTCTGAGCGGGGGTCGTCCTGTGTCGCCTTGGACGACCCCCGGTCTGTTGGAGGAACGAGATGGACTTATTTGTGCAGACGCTGGTCAACGGCCTGCTCCAGAGTGGCCTGTACGCGCTCGTCGCGTCGGGGCTGGCGCTGGCGGTGGGCGTGGTCGGCATCGTGAATTTCGCGCATGGGGAATACCTGATGATCGGGGCGTTCCTGGCGTGGGCGGGCAGCGCCTTCCTGGGTGTCGATCCGCTGCTGAGCCTGCCGGTGATCGCGGTCGCCGTGTTCGCCATCGGGGCGCTGACGTACCGCGTGAGCATCCGGCACGTGCTGCTCGCGCCGGAACTGAACCAGATGCTGCTGACCTTCGGGCTGGGCATCCTGCTGCAGAACCTCGCGCTGATGCTGCTGGGCGGCAACACCCGCACGGTCACCACGCCGTACCAGGCGAGCAGCCTGCAACTGGGTGACCTGAGCGTGGGCGGCCCGAAGGCGCTGGCGTTCGGACTGGCGGCGCTGCTGCTGGGCGCGCTGTACGTGGTGCTGTACCGCACGACGCTGGGCCGCCAGATGCGCGCCGTGGCGCAGAACCGCCGGGGCGCGCAGCTGATCGGCATCAACGTGGACCGCGTGTACCTGATCGCGTTCGGCGTGAGCTGCGCCCTGGCGGCGGTGGCGGGCGTGCTCGTGAGCGTGCTGCTGTTCGCGTCCCCGACCGTGGGGCTGGTGTTCGCGCTGAAGGCCTTCGCGATCATCGTGATGGCGGGCCTGGGGAACCTGACGGGCGTGCTGTGGGCGTCGGTGCTGCTGGGCGTCAGCGAGGCGCTGGTGCAGACGTACGTGCCGGGCGGCGGCGGCTGGAGTGACGCGGTGTTCTTCCTGATGATCTTCGGGACGCTGGTGCTGCGCTCCTTCCGGGGGGCGAAATGAGCGCCCGTCAGGCCGAGGCCGGCGCACCCGTGCGCGCGGCGCCGCGCCGCGAGATCACGCCGGGCGCCGCGCTGCCCCTGCTGGGGTTCCTGCTGCTGGCGGCGCTGTTTCCGTTCCTGCCGCTGGGTACCCGCGCGGAGTTCCTGTTGCAGATCGCGTTCTTCACGCTGGTGGCGGGCATCATGGCGCTGTCGTGGGACATCCTGGCGCGCAGCGGGCAGGTAAGCCTCGCGCACGCGGCGTTCTACGGGCTGGGTGCGTACGGGTACGCGCTGCTGCTGAAAGCGGGCCTGCCGTGGCTGCTGGCCATGCCAGTCGCGGCCATCATGGCAGGCGGCGTGAGCCTGATTCTGGGCGCGGTCACCATGCGTCTGAGCGGCATGTACTTCGCGATCGCCACGCTGGCCTTCACGGAGGTGGTCCGCACGATCATCCAGAACCTCCCCGAGAGCGTCGCGGGCGGCGCGACCGGCCTGCTCGTGCCCGCGCTGCTGGGCGGGAACAGCCGCGCGCAGTACTTCCTCGCGTGGGGCCTGCTGGCCTTCACGGTGCTCGTCAGTCTGGCAGTGCGCCTGACGCGGCTGCACTTCGCGTTCGCCGCGATCCGGCAGGGCGAGGAAACGGCGCGGGTGCTGGGCGTGAGCATCGTGCGCTTCAAGCTGCTGGCGTTCTTCATCAGCTCGTCGCTGGCGGCGCTGGCGGGCGTGCTGTACGCCGGGAAGACGTTCTTCATCAACCCGCTGGAGACCTTCAGCCTGGCGAACTCCATCGCGCCGCTGACCACCTCGATCTTCGGGGGTCTGTACACGACGCTGGGGCCGGTGCTGGGCGCGACTGTGCTGCGCGTGGCCGAGGAACTGCTGCATGGCAGCGTGAAGAACGGTTACCTCGTCGTGTACGGACTGGTGCTGATGCTGAGCATCCTGTGGCTGCCGCGCGGCCTGATGGGCCTGCGCCGCAACAAGAAGCATGGAGGTGACCTGTGACCGCTGCCACCACATCCGGGGGCGCCTTCTCCCCCACTCCGCAGGGCACCGAGGTGCTGCGTGCCGAGGGCCTCTCGAAGCGTTTCGGGGGTCTGAAGGCCGTGCAGGACGTGTCGTTCACGCACCATCAGGGTGAGATCCTGGCGGTGATCGGGCCGAACGGGGCGGGCAAGACGACGCTGCTGAACCTGCTGTCCGGCGTGTACCGCCCGTCGGCGGGACGGCTGCACCTGATGGGCCGCGACGTAACGGCACTGCCCATGGAGGCCCGCTGTCACGCCGGGCTGGGCCGCGCGTTCCAGATCGTGCGTCCCTTCCCGGAGATGACCGTGCACGAGAACGTCACGGTGGGCGCGCTGTTCGGCAAGCCCGGTCAGCGCCTGCCGGAGGCGCGCGAGCGGGCCTGGGCGCTGCTGGAACGCACCGGGCTGGCCGCGCACGCCGACAAGGCCGCGCATGAACTGACGCTGCTGCAGGACAAGCGGCTGGAGGTGGCGCGCGCCCTGGCGACCAACCCCAGCGTGCTGCTGCTGGACGAGGTGATGGCGGGCCTGCGTCCCGGCGAGGCGCAGGAGGCCGTGGCGCTCGTGCGCGGCGTGCGCGAGAGCGGCGTGAGCGTGCTGTTCATCGAGCACATCATGCCGGTCGTGCGGGATCTGGCCGACCGGGTGGTCGTGATGGATCAGGGGCAGGTGCTCGCGCAGGGCACCTACCGCGAGGTGACGGCCGACCCGCGCGTGGTCAGCGCGTACCTGGGCACGGAAGAAGGATTACAGGCATGACCGACACACTGCATCGGACGACCCCCGCAGCGAATGACGTGGGGCAGGAATTGAGGATCGAGGGTCTGGCCGCCGGGTACGGGAAGGTGCAGGTGCTGTGGGACGTCTCGCTGCACGCCGCGCCGGGCGAGTTCGTGGCGGTGATTGGCGCGAACGGGGCGGGCAAGACCACCACGCTGCGCGCCGTGAGTGGCGTCGTGAAACCCAGCGCGGGCCGCATCACGCTGGGCGGCGTGGACATCACGCGGGCCGAACCGAGCCGCGTGGTGGCGCTGGGCCTGGGGCACGTCCCGGAAGGCCGCGAGCTCTTCCCGCACATGACGGTCCGCGAGAACCTGGATCTGGGCGCGGCCATGAGCGCCGCCGCCCGCGCACGCGCCGCCGAGACGCTGGGCGAGGTGTACGCGCTGTTCCCCCGGTTGCAGGAACGCGCGGGGCAGCTGGCGGGCACGCTGTCGGGCGGGGAGCAGCAGATGGTCGCGGTGGGCCGCGCGCTGATGGCCCGCCCCAGCGTGCTGGTCGTGGACGAACCCAGCCTGGGCCTGTCGCCGCTGATGACGCAGACGGTGTTCGAGGCGCTGAAGGCCGTGAACGCGCAGGGCGTGACGGTCGTGCTCGTCGAGCAGAACGTGAACCTCAGCCTGAAGCTGGCGCACCGGGCGTACGTGCTGGAGAACGGGCAGGTCGTGGGGGAGGGCACGGGCGCGGCGCTGCTGGCCGACCCGGCGGTGCGTGAGGCGTATCTGGCGCTGTGAGCGAACAGCAGGGGCGGGAGGGGACGATTACACGTCCCCTCCCCTTTTTCTGTTATTTCGGGAGGCCGCCGACGGTGGTCAGGGCCACGCCCTCCTGCCGGGCGTAGCGCAGGAAGTCCCGCAGCACATCGAGCATCTGCGGCGCGTTGTCGTGCAGCAGCACGATCCCGCCCGCATGCAGGTGGGCGCGGTAGCGGCGTTCCAGGACGGTGTCGCCGGGGTTCTGGAAGTCGCCGGGATCGTCCGTCCAGAACACGGTGGTCAGGCCCGCGTCGCGCGCCGCCTGGAGGGTCGCGGGCGTGTACTCACCGCCGGGCGGGCGGAAGTAGCGCACGGGTTTGCCGGTCAGGTCGCGCAGCAGGGCGTCGGTGCTCTGGAGTTCGTCCTGCACGGCGGCCGGGCTCAGGGGTGGCAGGCGGACGTGGTGGTAGGTGTGGTTGCCGACCTCGTGGCCCTGGGCGGCCATGTCGCGCACGAAGTACGGGTACGCCTGGGCGTTGCGGCCGATCACGAAGAACGTGGCGTGCGCGCCGCTGCGGCGCAGCAGGTCCAGCAGCAGCGGTTCAAACAGCGGGTGGGGCGCGTCGTCGAAGGTCAGGGCGGCCAGATCCGTGGTGCCCCGGCGGGCGCGGTACAGCAGGCCGCCGTGTTCGCCACCGGCGACCTGGGCGGTGGTGTCGCGCAGCCGCGCGCGGTTCTGGGCGGTCAGGGGCGCGGCCGGGTCGGTGGTGAGGGTCGGGGTGGTCTCGCGCACGCGGTCGGCGGGGCGCGGGGCGACGGCGGCGGGGCCGGGGTTGACCCAGGCGCGCTCGTACGCGCCGTGTCCGGCGGCCCAGGTCTGGAAGTCGGTCAGGCGGGCGCGGGGCACGCTGGCGGTCAGCAGGGGCAGCGGCCCGCCGAAGCCGCCGTAGCTGCCCGCGTCGTACACGCTGACGTCCACCTCGGTCAGGTCGGGGCGGGCGGCGAACACGCGCTGCACGGCCGTTTCGGCCAGGGTGCGGGCCTGGGGGTGCTGCGCGGCGTTCAGGGTCAGGATGGCGTGCGCCACCGTGATGAACCCGTTGCTGAGCACGTTCACGGTATGCACGTACGGCAGGGCGGGCGTGAGGGTCAGGGTGGGCAGTTCCGGCGCGGCGCGCGTGCCGGGCGCGACCGGTTGAATCTGGCCCGGCAGCGCGGCCAGCACGAGTGCGTGCGTGGTGGCCGTGCTGGCCTGGGCGGCGAGGGTCAGCGTGGCCAGCAGGGCGAGCAGGGGACGGGCGGGGCGGGTGGGGTTCAATGGGCACTCCGGGTCAGCAGGGCGAGGATCGGGGCGGGCAGGTCCAGGAAGCGGCCGGTCGTGTCGGCCCACTTCAGGTTGGCCTGCATCCCGGCGGGCGTGTGGCCCTGGGCGGCGTACAGGGTGGCGGCGGCGCGGTACTGGGTGCGGGCCGCTCCGGTTTGGCCTTCCTTGCGCAGGGTGGTGCCCAGCACGCTGGCGGCCAGGGCGTTGCGGGGTTCCTCGGTCAGGGCGCGGCGCAGCAGGGTCTCGCTGGTCTTCAGGCCCTGCGGGGTGCTGCGCCCGGTGCCGGTACCCAGCACCCCGCCCACGGTGCGTTCGGCCCGGTAGTAGTCGTACTGCGAGCGGAGGTACGCGAGGCTCAGGAATCCCAGGCCCGCGCCCGGTACGCGGCCCCCCCGTCTGCCCGGGCGTAGGCGGTCATGCGGTCGCCCTGGAAGGTGGGGGTCACGAAGCGCCACGCGCCGTCCACGCGGGCCAGCAGGCCCTGGTGCCGCGCGAAGGGCGTGGGTTCGCTGGCGTCCACCTGCACGTCCCCGCCGGGCAGGCGCAGCACGCTGGTCACGTGCCCGAGGTTGCTCTCCTGCCCGGTCTGGCTCTTCCAGACCATGACCAGTCCGGCGTCCAGGCCCGCGCGCTGGAGCAGGGCGGCGATGATGGTGCTCTGGAGCAGGCACTGCCGCTCGCCGTACAAGGCGGTGGCGGCGAACTCGTAGCCGCGCTCCAGGCTGAAGCGCGGGATGCTGGCCTTGACGTAGCGGTGCGCCCAGGCGGCGGTGTCCAGCGCCAGCTGGTCGTGCGCGGCGCCCCTCAGACCCTTCAGGTGGGCGCGGCGGGCGTCCAGCGCGGCGCCCAAGGTGGCCTGTCCCTCCAGCTTCACGCTCTGGCGGGCGTAGGCGGTCGTCAGCCAGTCCTCGAAGGTGCCCTTCAGCCCGGCGCGGGCGTACGAGTCGGCCGCCAGGGCGCGGAAGGCGGGGCCGCCCAGGTGCAGGTCGGCGGGCACTGTGGGGGGTGGGGCGGCGTGGGCCGGGGCAGCCAGCAGGGCGAGCAGGGTCAGGGATGTCAGGAGTCGGTTCATGGGGACCTCGTGCGGGGGGTCAGAGTTTCAGGATGAGGTCGCGGCGGGCCATCCAGGCCAGGCCCAGCCAGACGGCGGCGACGTAGCCCAGGGTGTACGTCCAGCCGCCGCCGACCGCGCCGAGGTGCCGCTGCGCGAGGGTCAGCAGGGCCGCGCCCATGGGCTGCGCGCTCCCCGCCCAGGTCACGCGCCAGTCCTGCAGGATCCAGACCTTGATCAGGATGGGCAGCACGTACCCGGCCAGGGCGTTGCGGCCCGGGATGGTCAGCGGGGCCAGCAGCGCCGCGCCGCGCGGCACGCGGCCCGAGTCGGCGATCAGCCAGGTCAGCAGCAGGGCCAGGGTGCCCAGGCCCGCCGCGTACAGGATGTACGGGGGTGTCCAGAGGGTCTTGCTCAGCGGCAGGTGCCCGCTGGCCGCCCAGCCGAAGCCCGCGGCGCTCAGGATCAGGCCCAGGCCCAGCAGTTTGGCGGGCGCGCGCGGGTCGCGCACGGACAGGACGCGCGCGGCGACACTGCCCAGCAGCACGAGCGCGGTGGTGGGAATCACGGAGAGCAGGCCGCGCAGGCCCAGCGGGTTCAGGACGGCGTCGTTCAGGGCCTGCACGGGGTTGCTGGTCTCACTGACCACCCCCACCCCGCCGGGGTGCGCGCCGAGTGTCAGGAACGCGGCGTACCCGGCGAGCAGCAGCGCCGCGATCAGCAGGCGGGTGCGGCTACGCAGGTCGCCGGGCAGCGCGGCGAACAGGGTGGCCAGCGCGATGAGTTGCAGCACCCCCAGCCCCAGCGTGAGGTGGTGGGTGGTGACGCTCGTCTCGAAGGCGCCCAGCAGGTACAGCAGCGCGGCGCGTTCCAGCAGGCGGCGGGTGCGGGCCGCGCCGGTCAGGCCCGCGCGGGTCATAGCGGCCTGCGAGAACGGCAGGGCCGCCCCGGCGCAGTAGAGAAACCACGGGAAGACGAGGTCCGTGAGGGTCAGCCCGCCGAACGGCGCGTGCATGAGCTGCTCCGGCGTGGCGCTGCCCAGCGCGACGTTGTTCACGAGCAGCATGAGCAGCACGGTCGCGCCGCGGAAGGCGTCCAGTGCGGTCAGGCGGGGCCGCGCGGCGCGGGGTGGGGCGCCGCCCTGGAGGTCGGGGGTGGGATCGCTGTGGCCGGTGGTGGGGGGCGGGGCCGGGAGCGTCATGCGCGCACGCTAGTCCTCTCATGAGCCGCGCAGGTGACTGAAATTTCCGGGTTGGGTGAGTCGTGTGAGCCACCCCCACAGGGCGCGCTGAACAGGCGTTCAGCACGGCGAAATACGCTAGATTTCCTCGCGTGACCCTTCACTGGCGGGACCTGACGTCCGCGCGGCGCACGCGGCTGCCGGCGGTGCGCGGCGCGGTGGCGCGCGAGCGGCTGCTGGCGGCGCTGGACGCCCGCGTGCTTCTCGTGACCGCACCGGCCGGGTACGGCAAGACGACGGCGCTGGCAGGCGCGGCGACGGGTCGGCCCGGTCCAGTCGCGTGGCTGACGCTGGACGGCGACGACGCCGATCCGCTGGTGCTGGCGGCCAGCCTGTCACTGGCGGTGCAGGCGCTGCCCGGGGGCGCGCGGCCCGGGGACGCGCTGGGCGCCGGGGCGTCGCCGCGCCGGGTGGCGGGACTGGTGGCGGACGTGCTCGACGACTGCGGGGCGCTGCTCGTGCTGGACGAGGCGCAGGTGCTGTCGGGCTCGGCGGGGACGGAGGTGCTGGGCGGGCTGCTCGCGCCGGGCGAGGGGCGGCTGGCGCTGCTGTCACGCACCGCGCTGGACCTGCCGGAACTGGCGCGGCTGGAGGTCTCGGGGGACGCGGCGCGGCTCTCGGCGGCGGAACTGGCGTTCACCCCGGCCGAGATCGCGGCGCTGTTCGCGGCGCAGGGCCTGACCCTGACGGGCGCGGAGGTCCGCACGGCACACGCGGTGACCGAGGGCTGGCCGATCGCGGCGCGCTTCCTGGCGCAGGCGGCGGCGCAGGGCCGCGTGACGCTGGCGGACCTGGCGGACTTGGAGGGCGGGGACGCGCCGCTGGGGACGCTGTTCACGTACCTCGCGCAGGAGGTGCTGGGTCCGCTCGACCCGGCGCTGCGGGGGCTGCTGACGCGCAGCAGCGTGTTCGAGGAACTCATTCCGGCGCTGCTGGAGGACGCGCTGGACGAGCCGCGCGCGCGGACACTGCTGGAGACGCTGGCGGGCAGCGGGACGTTCCTGACCCGGGCGGGCGAGGACACGTATCGGGCGCATCCGCTGCTGCGCGCGCACCTGCGCGGCCTGCTGCCCCCGGCGGAGGCGCGGGAGATCGCGGCGCGCGGCGCGGCGTTCTTCGAGCGGACCGGGCGGCTGCGCCGGGCGCTGGCGGCGCACCTGCTGGCGGGGAACACGGCGCGGGCGGCCGCACTCCTGGCGGGCCGGGGCGGCGCGTGGCTGGCGCAGGGGCGCGTGACGCTGGTGGACCGCAGCCTCGCCCGGCTGCCGCGCGCGGACTGGACGCCCGCCCTGCACGCCCTGGCCGGGGACGCGCTGCGGCTGGCGAGCCGCTACGACGAGGCCCGCGCCGAGTACGCCCTGGCGGACCCGCTGGAGCGGGCACTGGGCGAGGTCCGGCTGGCGCTGGATACCGTGCAGCCCGAGCAGGCCTGGGGTCCGCTGGACATGGCGGCCGCCCTGATCGGCGGGGAGCGGCAGGCTGAACTGCGCCGCCTGCGGGCGGAGAACCTGCTGAACGCCGGGCAGCTGGCCGGGGCGGTGGCGCTGGAACCCGAATTGCGCGGCGGGGCGCGCTACGCGCTGCGCTCCGGGGATCTGGACGCGGCCCTGGCGCGCGCGCACTCACTTGCGGACGGCGAGACGGGCGGCGCGCGGGCCGCGCAGAACCACCGCGAGGGCCTGCTGCTGGCGAGTTTCCTGCACGCGGCGCGCGGCGAGGTGCACGAGGCCGGGGCGTGCGCCCGCCGGGGCCTGAGCGAGGGCGAGCGGCTGGAGAGCCCCTTCGTGCAGTCGCTGGCGCTGGCGCGGCTGGGGCACGCGCAGCAGGCGGCGGGGGACTTCGCGGCGGCCCGCGAGAGTTACGACGCGGCGCTGCGGCAGGCGCAGCCGGTCACGGGGCGCCTGCGGGTCGAGCCGCTGATGGGTCTCGCGGCGCTGGCAGGCCGGGCGGGAGACGGGGCGCGCGCGCAGGCCCTGACCGCCGAGGCGCGCGGACAGACCGGCGGGGACAGCTATATGGCGGGGCTGCTGATCCTGACGTCCGCGCTGGGACTGGCGCAGGGCCCGCAGGCGGCGCAGGCCGTCCCGGGATTGCAGGAGGCCGCCGCGCTGTTCGGCGCGTGTGGGGACGCCTTCGGGCAGGCGGCGGCGGCGCTGGCCCTGTTCGCACTGGACGCCGGGCCAGCCGAGGCCGCCGCGCAGGCCGCCACGGCGTACCCGTTCCTGCTGGGCCGCCCGTCCCTGTTCGCCCCGGCCGCGACCCGCGCGGGCCGCGCGGCGCTGCTGGCCCGCCTGGGCGAGGCGCAGCCCGGTGCGCGCGGCCCGCTGACCGGCGCGGCCCGCCTGCTGGGGTACCCGGCGGTGCCGGACCCGGCCGACACGCCGGGGTTCGAGGTTCACGTGCAGGTGCTGGGCCGCGTGGCGGTCACCCGCGAGGACGGCCGGATCCGCGAGTGGGGCCGCGCGAAGGCCCGGGACCTGCTGGCGCTGCTCGCCGTCCACCCGGCGGGCCTGCCGCGCGAGGCCGCGCAGGAGGCGCTGTTCCCCGACGCCGACCCGGGCGTGGGCGAACGGAATTTCCGCGTGACCCTGCACGCCCTGGGGCAGGTGCTGGAAGAGGGCGCGCGCAGCGGCGTGTTCGTGGAACGCGGCGACTGGCTGCGCCTGCGCCCCGGTCCAGAGTTGCACGTGGACCTGGCGGCCGCCTGGGCGCAGCTGGGGCAGGCGGCAGGCACCCCGGGCCGCCTGGACGCCCTGCTGGCGTTGCCCCCCGCGCTGGCGGACGTGGATCTGGAAGACGTGGCCCGTGAGGCCGAACGGTACGCGGCGGCGCTCCCCGAGGCGCTGGCCGCCGAGGCCGACGTGGCGCTGGCCCTGGCCCGCCCGGACCGGGCCGCGCTGGCCGCCGGGCGCGCCCTGAGCCTCGACCCGGCGCACGAACCGGCCGCGCGGGCTCTGATGCGCGCCCAGCACGCGCTGGGGCGCGGCGCGGCGGCCGGGCGGGTGTACGCGGCCCTCACGGCGGCGCTGGCCGACCTGGGCCTGAAGCCCCTGCCGGACACGCAGGCGCTGTGGCAGGCGCTGTCCGGCGCGCGGGCCTGATCGGTCTTCCTGTGGCCGTAACCGCCGAGTGACGCCTGCGGCCTACACTCCGCGCATGACGCAGGACACGCACAGGCAGGGTACGGAAGGCAGGGCCGCGCTCGTCACGGGTGGCACGAGCGGCATTGGGCTGGCGATCGCGCGGCGGCTCGCGCAGGATGGGCTGAGGGTGGCGGTGCTGGACCTGGACCGCCCGCAGGCGCGCGAGGTGGCGCAGGCGCACGGCCTCACGTTCATCGGGGCGGACCTGTCGCGCCGGGCGGACTGCCGCCGCGCGGTGGACGAGACGGTGGCGGCGCTGGGTGGCCTGGACGTCCTCGTGAACAACGCGGGCTTTCAGCACATCGACCCCATTGCCGCCTTCCCGGAGGATACCTGGGACGCGATGCTGCACGTGATGCTCACCGCGCCGTTCCTGCTGAGCAAGTACGCGTGGCCGCACCTGACCCGCTCCGGGCAGGGCCGCATCGTGAACGTCGCGAGCATCCACGGGCACGTGGCCAGCCCCTTCAAGAGTGCGTACATCAGCGCGAAGCACGGCCTGATCGGCCTGACCCGCACGGCGGCGCTGGAGGCCGGGGAGCAGGACCTGACCGTGAACGCCATCTGCCCCGGGTACGTGCGCACGCCGCTGGTCGAGGGTCAGATCGCCGATCAGGCCCGCACGCGCGGCCTGACCGAGCAGGAGGTCGAGCAGAAGGTCATGCTGGAACCCGCCGCGATCAAGCGCCTGCTGAACCCGGAGGACATCGCCGCGCTGGCGAGTTACGTGGTCAGCCCGGCGGCGTGGGGCATGACCGGCGCGGTGCTGGACCTGGACCTGGGCTGGACCGCCCGGTAACAGTCGAACGGCGACATCTCAGAGCAAGAAAATGGAGGACGGTTCCATCAACCATCCTCCATCGCCTATCAACCCTTAGCGGGGCTGGCTGCTGAGGACCATCACGTACGCGGTGCCGCGGGAGCCCTGCACGACGGCGGCGCCGACGTGGGTGTAGCGGCCCTCGTTCATCCAGAAGCAGTGCACGGGGGACTGCAGCCACCAGCGGATCGCGCTTTCCGGGTTCTGGCTGCCGCCCATGAAGACGATCTCGGTGACGCTGACGGCGTTCACGCCGGTGCTGGCGGCGCGCACGCGGGGGGTGCTGCCGTTGGCGCCGGTGTGGGTGATGCGCCCGGTGGCGCTCATGTACCCGGCCTGCTGGCGGGCGGCGGCGGCCAGGGCGGGCGTGAAGGTCAGGCTCCCCGCGACGGGCCGCTGGCCGCTGCCGGGGCAGGTGACGCCCTGGGCACGCACCTGGTTCAGGCGCGCGACGAGTTGCCCCTCTGCGGAGGACTGGGCCGTGGCGGGAAGTCCCAGGGCCACCAGGGCCGCCAGGGCTCCCAGCGTACGCTGGGCGGTCTGCATGAGCATCGTGAACCGATCTTAACCTGAATGGCAGATGAAGGAGATGGGAAAATCGACGTCGGCTCTCATGCAGGGCCCGGACGGTCGTCCGTCGAAAGGGTGAAGGGGCCACGAGCTGCCGCCCTGGCCCCCTCCCCCTCCGGTTTCCTGTGTGCTTTACAGCAGGCCGCTGCGGCGCAGCAGGGCGTCCGCGTCGGGGTCACGGCCCATGAACTCGCGGTACAGCTCGGCCGGGTCGGCGCTGTTGCCGCGGCTGAGGATCGTGTCCACGTAGGCGCGGCCGGTGTCGCGGTTGAAGATGCCTTCCTGCGCGAAGCGGCTGAACGCGTCGGCGTCGAGCACCTCGGCCCACTTGTAGCTGTAGTACCCGGCGCCGTAGCCGACGGGGCTGCTGAACAGGTGGTTGAACGCGGCGATCATCGCGTAGTGCTCGGGCAGCGCGGTGGGGTTGAAGGTCGCCATCAGGTCGCGGGCGTACGTGACGTGGTCGGCGTCGCCTTCGGGGTCGAACTCGACGTGCAGGCTCAGGTCGGTCAGGCCGAAGGAGTACTGGCGCATGGCGGCGTTCGCGGCGCGGTAGTTGCGCGCGGCGATCATGCGGTCGAACAGCACCTGCGGGATGGCCTCGCCGGTCTGGTAGTGGCGGGCGAACAGGTCGAGCGCCTCGCGTTCCATGACCCAGTTCTCCATGATCTGGCTGGGCAGTTCCACGAAGTCCCACGGCACGTTGGTGCCGCTCAGGCTGCGTACCGGCACGCGGCTCATGGCGTGGTGCAGCAGGTGCCCGAACTCGTGGAAGACGGTCTCGACTTCACGGATGGACAGCAGGGCGGGCGTGTCGCCGTCGGGGGGGTCATGTTGCCGCACATCAGGCCCAGGTGCGGGTCGACGCCCTGCTCCCTGGGGCCGCCGGTGATGAAGGCGTTCATCCAGGCGCCGGCGCGTTTGGTGTCGCGGGGGAACCAGTCGGTGTAGAAGCTCGCCACGTGCGTGCCGCTCTCGTCGTGGATGGTGTAGTAGCGCACCTCGGGGTGCCAGCCGGGGGCCTCGCTCTCGGCCACGGTGATGCCGAACACCCGCCGCGTGATCTCGAACAGGCCGCTCAGCACGCCGTCCATCGGGAAGTAGGGCCGCAGGGCCTCCTCGTCGAAGTCGTATTTCGCCTGCCGCTGCTTCTCGGCCCAGTACGCGACGTCCCAGGCGTCCAGTTCGGGGGCGTCTGCGCCCAGCTGCTCGCGGTGGAAGGCGCGCAGCTCCTCGTTCTCGCGGTCGAAGGCGGGGCGGGTGCGGGCGTCCAGGTCGCGCTCGAAGGCCAGGGCGCGCGCGCCGCTGCCCGCCATGCGGTCCTGCAGCACGTAGTCCGCGAAGTTCGCGAAGCCCAGCAGCTGGGCCTTCTCGCGGCGCAGTTTCAGGATCTCGCGGATCAGGGGGCGGTTGTCGCGGCCCTCCTGCTGGCCCACGCGGCTGTTCGCCAGCCACAGGTCGCGGCGCAGCTCGCGGTCGTCCGCGTACGTCAGGACGGGCACGAGGACCGGGGCGTGCAGGGTCAGGCGGTGCCCATCCTGGCCCTTGCTCTCCGCGTCGCGGCGGGTGGCGTCCTGCACGCGCTGCGGCACGCCCGCCAGCCGCTCGGTGGGCACGTACAGCTCGAAGGCGGCCGTCTCGTCAAGGACGTTCTTGCTGAACTCGCTGGTCACCTCGGCGAGGCGGGTGTTCAGGGCCAGCAGGCGCTCCTGCTCCTCACCCTGGAGGTCGGCGCCCTCGCGGCGGAACTCGTCGATGGTGAGTTTCAGGTGCCGGGCGCGCACCGGGTCGAGCGCGGTGGCCTCGGGCGTGGCGGCGAAGGCCTTCAGCGCCGCCCACAGGCCGGGGTGCAGGCTGAGTTTCGTGTAGAACTCGCTGGTCTTGGGCAGGATCGCCATCTTCGCGGCGTGCCACTCGGGACCGTTGAGCACGCTGTCGAGGTGGTGCACGATGGTGTTCACGGTGTCGAGCTGCTCGGTCAGGGTGTCCAGGTCGGCCATGAAGTTGGCAAAGCCGCGCTCGCCGCTGCGGGCGAGGTCCTCGAGTTTCGCCTGCGTCTGCGCCAGGAGGGTGTCCACGGCGCCCTCGGCGTGCTCGGGGCGGATCTGGTCGAAGGGGATGCGGAAGCCGACGTTCAGCAGCGGGTTGCTGGCGCCGGTCACCTCGGTCTGGGTTGCAGTCATCACCCCGGAGTATAGAGAGGGGGGCTGAGGGCGCCGTAAGCCATTTGACGTGCCCGGCCGTCCGGGGCGCGTGCTGTAATCACGCATGGACGCGACCCTCCCCCACCTGACGCCCATCGCGGACGCCGATCTGGCCGCGCTGCGCACCCTGGCCCACCCGGACAGTCCGGTGAGCGTGGCCGACCTGACCCGCCTGAGCGCCACCCGCCTCCCGGGCGAACACCACACCCAGCAGGCCGCCTTCGAACGCGGCGAGGCGAGGGGGGCCCTCACGACGGGCGTGCCGCGCATGGACGCGCACGACGGCTGGCTGGACCTGACCCTCACCCTCCACCCGCAGGAGGCCGGGGGACCCCTGGCGGACGCGCTGCTGACGGCCGGGCTGAGTGTGCTAAGCGAGGCGGGCGCGACGACGGCCGTGACCCGCGTGCGCGAGGACTGGTGGGAGCATGACTACCTGCGGGCGCGCGGCTGGCAGGAGGCCGACCGCATGTGGCTCAGCAGCCTCGACCTGCGCACCCTGGATTTCACGGCCTTCGCCGCCGACGAGGCCCGCGCCCGCGCGAGCGGCGTGCGGATCGTCCCGCTGAGCGACCTGGGCGGCTGGGACGCGACGGCGCGCGAGCATTACGACCTGATCCACGCGCTGCTGACCGACGTGCCCAGCGCCCGCCCCGTGCAGGTCTGGCCGTTCGAGGTCTGGCTGGAGCGCATGCACACCCTGCTGCCCGACACGAGCGGCATCATGATCGCCGTGGCGCCGGACGGCACATGGGTGGGGACCAGTCAGCTGTCGCAGCCCATCGCTGGCCGCCCCGGCTTCGTCCACAACGGCCTGACCGGCGTGCGTGCCGGGTGGCGCGGGCACGGTCTGGGCCTCGCGCTGAAACTCGCTGCCGCGCGCGCCGCGCTGGGCCGGGGCTTCACGCACTCCCGCACCGGCAACCACGTCACCAACCGTCCCATGCTCGCCATCAACGAGCGGATGGGCTTCGAGCGCGAGGCGGCGACGGTCACGCTCACGCGGGAAGTGGAAAGTCGGGAATAGGAAGTGGAGAGAGAAGGTGGGCGCGTCGCCGTGACGCGCCCACCTTCCTGTGTCCCCACTCACCACTCCCTACTCCCCACTGACCCCGGATCGTGCGCCGCGCACGTTCGTCAGGAGCATCGCGTCGCCCAGCGAGTAGAAGCGGTACTCGCCGTCCAGGGCGGCGTCGTACGCGGCGCGGATGCGGTCCTCCCCGGCGAACGCGGCGACGAGCAGCAGCAGGGTGCTGCCCGGCAGGTGCAGGTTCGTGATCAGCAGGTCCGGCACGTTGACGGGACGGCCGGGCGTGATGAAGATCTGCGTGTCGCCCTCGCCGGGCTGGACCTGCGTGCCGTCCCAGGCGCTTTCCAGCGTGCGGACGGTGGTGGTCCCGACGGCGATGACCCGGCGGCCCTCGGCGCGGGCGGCATTGATCGCCTGCGCGGTCTCGGGGGTGACGTGCCAGCGTTCGGCGTGCATGACGTGGTCGGCCACGCTGCCGCTGATGGGCCGGAAGGTGCCCGCGCCGACGTGCAGGGTGACGTGCGCGGTCTGCACGCCCATCGCGGCCAGCCGGGCCAGCAGGTCGGGCGTGAAGTGCAGGCCGGCGGTGGGCGCGGCGACGCTGCCGGGCTCGCGGGCGTACACGGTCTGGTAGCGGTCGCGCCACGTCTCGTCACTGTCCCCCGCGTCGATGTACGGCGGGAGGGGCAGGCGGCCGATGTCGTCCAGGTGCGGCAGGATGTCGTGGTCGAAGCGCAGCAGCCGCGCGCCGTCCTCCAGCTCCCCGACGACCTGGGCGCGGTGCCCGCCCTCGTGCTCCAGGCCGCCCAGCCACAGTTCAAACCCGGCGCGGCGGGCGGGTTTCAGGTACGCGCTCCAGACGTGTCGGCCCAGTTCGGGGCGTTCCTCGGTGCGCAGCAGCATGACCTCCACGCTGCCGCCGCCGTGCCCGTGGGCGTCCACGGGTTTGCGGGCCATGACGCGCGCGGGGATGACCTTGCTCTGGTTGAACACCAGCAGGTCACCCGCGCGCAGGAACTCCGGCAGGTCGCGGAACACGCGGTGCTCGAGTGCTTCGCCCACGATCATCAGGCGCGAGGCGTCGCGGGGTTCCGCGCCGGTCTGCGCGACGCGGTCCTCGGGCAGGTGGAAGTTCAGGCGGTGCAGGACGGCGTCCGCCCCGGCGTGCGGCGTGGCGTCGGTCATCGGGGTTATTCCTCGGTCTTGGGCGTGGCGGCGCGGGTCTGGCGGGCGGGCATCAGGCCCCCGTCGATGTCGGGCAGGTGAGTGAAGCGGTCGGCGGCGTCCACGAGCTTCTGCGCGGTGTGCTCCCGGAACGCGATGACCTCCACGCGCTTGCCGCGCTCCTGCAGCACCTCGACGATATCGGTGAAGTCCCCGTCGCCGCTGCCGAGCACAATGACGTCGAGGTGGTCCATCAGGCGCACCATGTCGGCCACGATGCCCATGTCCCAGTTGCCCTCGTAGATGGCCTTGCCGCCGTCGGTGACGTGGTGCAGCGTGAGGTTCATGCGGCGAACCTTGAAGCCCAGCGTGGACAGCTTGTAGATGAACGGGCGGGCGGTGGCCTCGTTCTCGCGTTCCACGGTGTAGCTGATGGCGTGCACGAGTTCGCGGCCCTCGGTGGCGCTCCTGAGGATCGTCTCGAAGTTCACGGTGCGTTCCATCAGGTCGCGGGCCGAGTGGTAGAGGTTCTGCGTGTCGATGAACACCCCGACGCGGGGGCGGTGCACTACGTATTGCATGTGGATTCTCCTGTTGTGGTCGAAGCTAGGTGGGAAAAGGCGGAAGGGGAAAGGAACGAAAGGGAGGCAAAAGCTGGCCCGGCGGGCGCAGCGCTGGCAGTGTAACACCCCCCGCCCCGTCCTCCGCTTCCCGGTGTCCCGTCAGGGGTAGACACGTCCCTGCCCTGCCCGGCTGGGGGCGGGTACGCTGGGCGCATGACGAGTGACGTGCAGAGTGAGGCCCTGGCGCAGGCGTGCGCGGCGTACGACGCGGTGAAAGCCAAGGGGTTGAAGCTGAACATGCAGCGCGGCCAGCCTGCCGACGCGGACTTCGACCTCAGTAACGGCCTGCTGACCGCGCTGGGTGAAACGGACACGCACCTGGACGGCCTGGACCTGCGCAACTACCCCGGGGGCGTGGCGGGCCTGCCGTCCGCGCGGGCGATGTTCGGCGCGTACCTGGACCTGAAGCCCGAGAACGTGATCGTGTGGAACAACGCCAGCCTGGAACTCCAGGGCTACGTGCTGACGTTCGCGCTGCTGCACGGCCCGCGTGGCGGGCAGCCCTGGGCGGGGCAAAACCCGAAGATGATCGTCACGACGCCCGGGTACGACCGGCACTTCCTGCTGCTACAGACGCTGGGCTTCGAACTGCTGACCGTGGACATGCAGCCCGACGGCCCGGACGTGGAGGCCATCGAGCGACTGGCCGCGGCGGACGCGAGCGTGAAGGGTGTGCTGTTCGTCCCCACGTACTCGAACCCCAGCGGTGAGACGATCAGCGCCGGGAAGGCCCGCCGGCTGGCCGGCGTGAAGGCGGCCGCGCCGGACTTCACGATCTTCGCGGACGACGCGTACCGCGCCCATCACCTCTCCCCCGACGCCGCCGAGCAGGATCAGCCGGTGAACCTCGTGACGCTGTCGCGGGACGCCGGGTACCCGGACCGGACGTTCGTGTTCGCCAGCACCAGCAAGATCACCTTCGCGGGCGCCGGGCTGGGCTTCGTGGGCAGCAGCGAGGACAACATCCGGTGGCTGTCGACGTTCCTGAATGCGCAGAGCATCGGCCCGAACAAGGTCGAGCAGGCGCGTCACGTGAAGTTCCTCCAGGCGTACCCTGGTGGGCTGGAGGGCCTGATGAAGGATCACGCGGCGCTGATCGCCCCGAAATTCCGCGCGGTGGACGAGGTGCTGCGCGCGGAACTGGGGGACGGCGGCGAGTTCGCCACCTGGGGCAGTCCGCGCGGCGGGTACTTCATCAGCCTGGACACGGCCGCGCCGGTCGCCTCGCGCGTGGTGCAGCTCGCCGACGAGGCCGGCGTGAGCCTCACCCCGGCGGGCGCCACCTACCCCGGCGGGCGGGACCCGCACGACCGCAACATCCGCCTCGCCCCGACCCGCCCGCCGGTCGAGGAGGTCTACGAGGCGATGCGCGCCGTGGCGACCTGCGTCCGGCTGGCCACCGAGGAGTACCGCGCGGCCCAGCGCTGAGGCCGGGCCGCGCTGACGCCGACCACCGCTGAGGCCGGGTGCAGCGTCACCGGCCGCCCCCCTGACCGGCCGCCCAGCTTGACTTCATGAGGGCCCGCCCCGACCATGGAGGCAATGCCGAACCGTTACGCAGGTTCACCGGAAGACCGCGCCGCGCTGGACGCCTACGTGAAGTTGTGGCGCGCCGCGCACGCGGTCGAGGTGAACGCCAACCGTCATCTTTCCGACTACAACCTCACCATCAGCCAGTTCGGCGTGCTCGAAGCCGTCTATCACCTGGGCCCCCTCAGCCAGCGGCAGCTGGCCGACAAGATCCTGCGCTCCAGCGGAAACCTCACCATGGTGATCGACAACCTGGAGCGTGACGGCCTCGTCCGGCGCGACCGGGACGAACTGGACCGCCGCATCATGCGGGTCTCCCTGACGGAACCGGGCCGCGCACTTATCGGGCGCGTGCTGCCCCGGCACGTCACCGGCATCCGTGAGGTCTTCAGCGTGATGACCCCGGACGAGCTGGCCCAGCTGAGCGCCCTGACGCGCAAGCTGGGGCTGGCGCTCGGCGACCACCCGGCGAACGCCGCCTCCGACACCGAACCCCGCCGGACACGGCGGGCCCGGCCCACCCTCGACTGATCCGGCCTGTCCGCCGGCCAGCGCCGCGCCTCCTCACTGGAAGGGGCGCGGCGTTCTGGTGGCTGGCGCGTCAGCCGGGGGCAGGCAGTGGCGCAGCGGGACGGAACAGGCCACCGGGCACGCCTAACTCACCTGGGTCCGCCGCAGATCGGCCAGGTGCACGTCGTTGCGGCCCTGCTCCTTGACGTGGTACATCGCCAGATCGGCGCGCTGCACCACCTCCACCGGATCCTCCGCCGGACTGGCCGTGGCCACGCCGAAGCAGGCGGTGACGCCGTTGACCGTTCCGTAGCGGTGGTGGCGCAGGTCGGCCCGCAGGCGGTCGAGCAGGGGCCGCAGGTGCTTGTCCCGCTGCTCGGGCAGGATGAGGAGGAATTCCTCGCCGCCCCAGCGGGCCGCGAGGCTCCCCTCCGGCAGGTGCTGGCGCGTGATCTCAGCCACGCCGCGCAGCACCAAGTCCCCCATGGCGTGCCCGTGCATGTCGTTCACGCGTTTGAAATGATCGAGGTCGAACAGCACCAGCGTGTACGTCTGCCCGCCCTGCGTGAGGGCGGTCAGGCGTTCCTCGGCCGCGCGGCGGTTGGCCAGCCCGGTCAGCGGGTCGGTGAGCGCGGCGGCGCGCGCCGCCTGGAACTGGGTGCGCTGCACGCCCAGCGTGGCCTGCATGAGCGTCAGGACGGCGCCCATGAGCAGGAACTGCGCGCACGGCCCGATCAGGTGGTGCCGGGCGTCAGCGGGCACGGTCAGCCACAGGTTCCCGGCGCAGATCAGGGTGGCCACCCCCAGGATCAGGGCGGCGGCGCGGGTGGCCTGCCGGGGCTCGTACACCAGGAACGCCGCGACATAGATCACGGCGAACCAGTAGGTGTTTTCCATCAGCGCCTGCGACTGCACGGTCAGCACGCTGAACTGGTGATTCAGTGCCAGCAGCACGTACCCGGCGGTGCCCACGAACGTGACCTGCACGGCCGTGCCGATGGACACGGTGCCGAGGCGCATGAGCAGTTGCAGGGCCAGCAGCGTGGTGCCCAGGGTGGGCAGGGCCCAGAGGTCGAGCGGGTCGAACTCGGGGTACTGCGAGCCCAGCGCGGCGCAGCAGGCCAGGGCGCCCAGCCAGACGAGCCAGGTGAACATGCGCCGCTGGCGGGTCAGCCACGGAGCAGCGTCAGGGGTGGAGGGAGCGGCGGTCGGCTTCGTCAAGGATCATCCCGGCACTGAGGGGGTGGCTGATTCAGGTGTGTACCAGCCAGTGTACTTCACATGAGAACCGGATGACTGTGCGCTCTGCCCCACCGGACTGGGCGCCTGGCCCCTACACCGCGCTCTGCCGTGGGCCGTCCGCGACCACGAGGCGCCCCGCACCGGTCCTCACGCGCTCCCCAGTTGCCGCTGACCCGCCCCACGTGGGGTTCAGGCGGGTTGCAGTTCGATCCGGCGGTTGCGCGCGTCCACGTGCACGACGTGCGGCTCGAGCGCGCGGGCCTCCTCCTCGCTGTAGTTTCCGAACGCGGCGATGATCACGAGGTCACCGGGATTCACGAGGTGCGCGGCGGCCCCGTTGATGCCGATCACGCCGCTCCCGCGCGGGCCACTCAGGGCGTAGGTGCTCAGGCGGTTGCCGTTGGTGATGTTGTAGATGTCCACCCGTTCGTTCACGAGGATGTCCGCCGCGTCGAGCAGGTCCTGGTCGACGGTGATGCTTCCCACGTAATCCAGGTCGGCCTGGGTGACGGTGGCGCGGTGAATCTTGGCCCTGAACATGATGCGTTCCACGAGCGGCCATTGTACGTGGTGCCGGGCCGCGCACCGGGCGGCGGGTCACGGTCCGCTGCCCGGCCCCCGAGTCGGCGCCGGCCGGGGCCCGGTGGCTACTCGGGCAGGGTGCCGTCCACGAACACGGTCTTCTGGTCGGTGTAGTGCACCTGCCCGGCGGGGGCGCCGCGCGGCTTCCACACGTGCTTGATGCGCGTGTAGTCCACGGGGACGTTGCTGCTGCCGCGCGCCTTGCTGTTCGCGGCGGCCAGCCGCGCGGCGTACAGGATGTCCGGCAGGTCCAGGTCGCGCCCGCCGCTGCGCACCAGGACGTGACTGCCGGGGTACCCCTGCGCGTGGAACCACCAGTCCAGGCTCCGCCCGATGCGGTGGGTCAGGGTGGCGTTCTCCTTGTTGTTGCGGCCCACCAGGGCCTCCAGCCCGCTCGGCGTGGTGAAGCGCGTGCCGTAGGGGCTCTTTTCCGGGCGTTCCTGCTGCACCCGGGCACTCAGGGCTTCCAGGTCGGGCAGGTCGGCGGTGTCCAGCGCCTGCACGCGGGCCTCGGCCTCGGCCAGTTCGGCGCGCAGGGTGTCCTCACGCTCGGCGAGGCGCAGGTACACGTCCTCACGGCGCCGGGCGCGGGCGTAGCGCTTCTCGGCGTTCTGCACGGCGCTCAGCTGCGGTTCGAGGCTGACGGGCCGCTCGCCGCTCCCGTCGAAGGCGGGCAGGGTGACGCTGCCGGCGCCGGTGGGCACGGTGTGCGCGTAGGCCATGAGCAGGTCGGCCTCCTCCCGGTCGCGGGCGGCGTCGGTGAGGCCCGCCTCGGCGCGCGTGACGTCCGCGAGCTGGTTGCGCAGCAGCGTCACGCGCTTGTCGAGCGGTTCGCGCAGGGCCTTGCGCAGCGTGGCGGCCTTCTCACCGCGGGCCGCCTCGCGCGCGCCGTCCTGCAAGGCGCCCTCGCTGACGGTCGGGTCGGCCACCAGGGACTGCACCGCCGCCAGGACGCGCGGCCACGCCTCACCGGGCAGCTCGGCGGGGCCCAGGTCCGCCCGGCGGGCGAGCTCCGCGCCCAGCAGCGGCCCCAGGCCGTCGAGCTGCTCACGCCAGCGCCCGACAGGAACGCTGCGCAGCGCCTGGGCCTGCTCGGGGCTGAGGGCGCGCGGATTGAGCTTCTCGTAGGGCGGCGGCGGCGTGTAGCGCCCCCCGGTGCGGATGGTGCGGAAGCGGTTGCGGCTGCCGGTGATCTCGCGCGCGGCCATCACGATGCGGCCCTCGAAGCCCTCCCCCTCGTCGAGGACGAGGAGGTTGGCGTTGCGGCCCGTCACCTCGAACAGCAGCCGGGTGGGCGGCTGATCCACGAACCCCGTCTCGCCCGCGAAGTGCAGGGTGATCACCCGGTCGAGTTTCAGCTGCTCGGCGCGCAGCAGGTCACCCCGCACCCGCGCCGCCAGGAAGCGCTGGAAGGGGCTGCGGGGATCGCCGCGCAGCCGCTCGCGCGACAGGTACACCACGGGCTGCGGCGGTCGGTAGGCGAGCACCAGATTGCTGGGGCCCCCCAGGCGCGGCCCGTCGAGCAGCAGCGCGGCGGTCGTCTCGTCCGGGAAGACCCAGCCCAGGGTGCGCAGGGGCAGCTGGGCGCTCAGGTCGCGCAGCACGCGCGCGAGCATCAGGCCTTCCACGGGCGGCCTCCGGGGTGGGGGTGAGCAGTCATCCGGGCATGCTAGCGCGCGGGCCGCCCCCGGCCGTGAAGCTGGGGGCGGCCCGCGCGGGGCGGATCAGGGGGTTACCAGAAGTTCCCGATGCGGAAGTAGAACTTCCCGGTGCCGGTCTGGGGGCTGAAGCCGTAGTCGAAGCGCAGGCTGGGCAGCAGCGCCCCGCCGATGCCGAGGTTGAGCTGCGCGCCCGCCCCGATGCCGTATTTCAGGCTGGGATCGGTGTTCGTGGCGCTGCCGCCCCAGGCAGTCCCGGCGTCGGCGAACAGCACGCCGTACAGGCCCTGGGCGATCCCGGCTTTCAGGCCGAAGTCGTAGCGGTACTCGGCGCTGGTGGTGAAGTAGTTCGTGCCGAACAGCTCGCCGTCCTTCAGGCCGCGCAGCTGGAAGGGCGTGGCGACGCTGCCCCCGCCGACGGAGTACCCGGTACCGGCCGGGGCACTGTCGACGCCCAGCACGGTGCCGGCGTTGGCGCGCACGGCGAACACCTGCTGCTTGTTGCTGACGCCCAGGTCCTTCTCGATGGTGCGCCCGAAGCCGTAGTAGGTGCTCGCGCCGCCGCCCAGCGTCGTCCAGCGCAGGGGCGTGTCGCCCTGACGGCCGAAGCTGTACGCGGCGCCCAGGCTGGCGCGCACGCCCTTGTCGGGGAACTCGCCGCTGGTGGTGCTGTCGTAGTTCAGGCCACTGGACAGGCGGGTGGTCAGGTTGGTGTCGGGCAGCAGCGCCTCGGCGTCACCCTGGCTGAAGGTGCGGGTCTGGTCGGCGCCGCTGGCGTCCTTGTACGCGACCGTGTTCTTGTCACCGCTCTGGAGGGCTTCGAGGTAGTAGGTCTTGTAGCTGATCCCCACGCCCACGTTCGCGGTGAGGTTCCTGGCGAGGCTGCGCCCGGCGCTGACGCTGAAGCTGGTGTCGCGGGTCGTGTAGTCCCAGCCGGTGTCAGTCCTTGCGGGGGTGTCGGTGCTCCTGGTAAGCAGGGCGTTGTTGCCGAAGACGTTGGTGCCCGCGCTGAAGCTGAGGCTGGTGGGGGTCTTGCGGAAATCCAGGAAGTCGATGTCCAGCCAGGGAATCGTGTAGCTGGCGTTCGCCACGAGGTTCTGTCCCGCCTCGTTCTGCTGCCCGCCCAGGCTGGCCGTCAGGTTGTGGCCCAGACCGAAGACGTTGTTGTTGGAGTACCCGGCGTCCCCGGCGAAGCCACCGTTGAACTGGTCGTAGCTCAGGCCCAGGTTGACGGGGATGCCGCTCTTGGTTTCCGCGATTCCCAGCACGTAGGTGATGCTCTCGGGGTTCTGCGGGTCGGCGCGGACGCTCTCGGTGGTGACGCGCACGAAGCCCAGGCGGGCGATGCGGCCCAGCGCCGCGTTCAGCTCGTTGCGGTTGAAGGCGCTGCCCGGCGCGGGCAGTTCACGGGTGATCACGCGGTCCTTGGTGTTGTGGGCGCCCTGCCACTGGAGTTCGTAGGCGGCGACCTTCACCTCGCGTACCGCGAAGGTCAGGGTGCCGTCCTTGAAGGTGATGGCGTCGCGGGTGCTGATCTCGTAGCCCTGCTTGCGGTACGCGTCGCGCAGCGCCAGGAAGTCCTGCTGGGCCAGCTGCGGGGAGTACACGTCGCCCACCTTGGTCTTCAGGGCGGCCTGGAGGGTCGCGGTGGGGATCAGGGTGTTGCCCTGGATGGCGACGGCCTTGACCGGCCCGGTCTCGACGCCGGCGGAGCCGAACAGCACGGTGACCTGCGCGGGGTTCTGGGGATCGGCCTGGATGGCGAAGCCCACGGGCTTGCCGGTCTGGTTGGAGAGGGTGCGGACGTCGGCCTGGAGTTTGCTGAGGCTGACGGGCTGCCCGGCCTGGGTCTGCAGGGTCACCTGGGGGTTGCCCAGGTCGTCGAGGTTGACGGCCGTGACGCGGCCCTCGATGACCTTGATCTTCAGGACGCCGCCTTCCAGGGTGCTGCTCTGCACGTCGACGCCTGCCTGGACGTAGCCGGCGTCGTCGTAGGCCTGCTGGAGCTGCTGCACGGCGCCGTAGTACGCGTCGGGCGTGAAGCGCTTGGCGTCGTACAGCGGCTTGAAGATGCCCGTGATCTGAGCGGCGGGCAGCAGCGTGACGCCGCTGACCTCCACGCGGCTGACGGGGGCGGTCTCGTCCACGACGAAGTTCACGGTGACGGTGCCGTCGGCCGCCGCCTTCACGTCGGCGCTGATGCTGGGCGCGAAGGGGTAGCCTTCCTGCTCGAAGTTCTGCGCCAGGGCCGTCTTGGCTTCCTCGATGCGCTGGTTGTTCAGTGTGGCGCCGGGGGCGATGTTCAGGAGGTCAGCGACACTCTTCTTGAAGCCGTCGGCGGGCAGGAAGGTCAGGCCCGTAATGGTGACGTCCTTGATGGTGGCGTTGGGCACCACGGTGATGACCAGGGTGTCCTTGCCGCCCACGCTGCGCAGTTCGGCCACGGCGCTCTTGAAGTATCCGGTGGCCACGACCTCCTGCTCGACCTGGCGGAGGTTCACGCTGCTCAGGGGCGTGCCGGTCTGGGTGCTGAGGGTGGCGCGGATAAAGTTGGCCAGCAGGTCGCTGGTGCCGACCACGGTCACGTCCTGCACGGTGCCCGCGGTCTGGGCGACGGCAGGCGCGGCAAGAAGGACGGTCACGGCGAGCGTCAGGGGGTGTCGCATGCTTCTCCTAGTGTCGCACACCCGTGGACATCGCCGGCGGCCGCTGGTGCTGGCTGCAGGCTGGGGTGCGCATCGTTGCTCACAGTTGCGGGGCTGAGCCTGAGAAGGGTGAAGATTGGGTGCGGGCGACTTACGAGCGGCCAGGCGCCGTCCCGGCGCGCCCCGTCACCGGGCCCGCCGCCGCATGAGTGCGCGGTGGGCGCGGCGAGGGCGCGCGAAGCTTCCGCTTGAGCCGCGTGGGGGGCGCAGGTGAGAATGGGCCGGTGAAAGCATCATGTCAGCGGGTGAGGCGCGCGCGCGCCGGGAGTCACCCATGAGTCTGCCCGGGGTCCTGGCCGGCATCCGCGCGGCGGAGCAGGCAGCGGGCCGCGCACCCGGCAGCGCGCGGCTGGTCGCCGTGACCAAGGGACAGGATCTGGACGCCATCGAGCGCTGCGTGCTGGCGCACGGCGCGTTTCCCCTGGGCGAGGGCCGCGCGCAGGAACTGCGGGACAAGTCGGCGCTGCGGCCGGAACTGGAGTGGCATTTCATCGGGTCGCTCCAGCGCAACAAGGTGAAGTACCTGCGGCACGTGACGCTGGTGCATTCCATTGAGGCGCCCTGGCAGGCCGAGGCCATCGCGCAGGCCGCGCAGGGCTGGGGGCGCGCGCCGGACGTGCTGCTCCAGGTGCACAACGGCGAGGCCCAGAAGCATGGCGCCGAGACACACGAGCTGGCCGGCGTGCTGCGCGAGGTGGAGCAGACCGGCCTGACGGTGCGGGGCCTGATGGTGATGGCGCCCGATCTGGACGATCTGCCGCTGCCCGAGCGGGACGCCCGGCTCCTGACCCTGTTTACGGACACCGCCCGGCGCGCGCATGATCTGGGTCTGTCAGAGTTGAGCATGGGCATGAGCGGGGATTACCCGCTGGCCGTTGCGGCTGGAGCCACCCTGGTTCGGGTGGGAAGGAGTCTGTTCACGTGAAATTCACTCCCCTCGATGTGCGTCACCAGGAATTCCCCAACCGCATGGGCGGGTACGAACGCAGCGGCGTGCGCGCCTTCCTGAACGATCTGGCCGACGATCTGGAACAGCAGCTGCAGCAGCATCAGACGCTGCTCGAACGAGTGGCCGTACTGGAAAAGGAACTGGAGGCGCAGCGGCAGAACGAGGACGAGATCCGCCGGGCCGTGATCGCGGCCGAGCGCATCTCGCACGAACTGCGGGAGAACGCGGCGCGTGAGGCGGAACTCATGGTCGCGCAGGCCACCACCGAACGCGACGGCCTGCTGCGGGAGATCGAGTCGCGCCGCAACGAGCTGGAGGCCGGCCATCAGGCCCGCCTCTCGGCCCTCGACGCGGCCTTCCGGGGCCGCTTTGCCGATCTGGAACGCGACCACCACGCCCTGATCCTGGAACGCGAGCGCGCGCAGGCGCAGCGGCTGGGTGAGCTGGAGCGGGCGTTCAGCGAGCAGCACGCGGCGCTCACGACCCGCCTGACCATGGCCCGGCAGGAGTACGCGCAGTTCCTGAGCGGCTACCGGGCCCTGGTGGCGTCGTTCTCCGAACTCGCCGCGCGCCACGCCCTGCCCGAGGAACCGGCCCTGCCGGCCACGAGTCTGCCCGCCGGGCCGGTGGAAGCCGGGCCCGCGGCGGACGCCCACGACCCGGCCGGCGCACCGGAGCCGGCGGCCCTGCTGGGCCACGCGCTCGTCACGGCCGGGGCCCTGACCCCGGACGCCGAGGACCGGCCGATGCGCGTGGAGGCGCAGCAGTTCCTGTGAGCGCGCCCACGTCTTCCCTGCCGTCATTCAGCCTGCCGGTCGCGGACGCGGCGTTCGTGCGCGACCCGTACCCGCTGCTCTCGCGGCTGCGCGCCGAGCAGCCGGTGTTTTTCGATCCGGGCATGAACCGCGTGGTGCTGACCCGGCACGCCGACATCAGCGCCGTCCTGCGCGACCGGCGCTTCGGGCGCAGCGCCCTGCACCGCTTTTCACGCGACGAGCTGGGCTGGCCGCTGCCGGACCCCCGGCAGGCGAACTTCGACGCGTTCAACAGCAATCACCTGCTCGACAGCGAACCGCCGAAGCACACGCGCCTGCGCTCGCTGGTGGGGCTGGCGTTCACGCCCCGGCGCGTGGAGGCCCTGACGGAGCGGATCGAGGCGATCCTGGAGGCGCAGCTGCGCGACCTGGGCCGCGCCGGGCCGTTCGATCTGGTGGAGGGCTACGCCGAGCCGCTGCCCGTGACGGTCATCGCCGAGCTGCTGGGCGTGCCGCAGCAGCGCCGCGACCGGCTGCGCCCCTGGTCGGCCGCCATCGTGAAGCTGTACGAACCGGCGCCCACCCCCGCCGACCAGGACGAGGCGGAGCGGGCGGTGCTGGACTTCAGCGCGCTGCTGCGTGAACTCGTCGCGCAGCGCCGGGCCGCGCCGCAGGACGACCTGATCACGGCGCTCGTGCAGGCCGAGGAGAACGGCGACCGCCTGACCGAGCAGGAACTCATCGACACCTGCATCCTGCTGCTCAACGCGGGGCACGAGGCCAGCGTGAACGGCCTGACGGCGGGCGTGCTGGCCCTGCAACGCGACCGGCGGCACTGGGAGGCGCTGGTCGCGCAGGCCCACGCGCCAGACAGCCTGCCGGTGTTCCGCCGCGCCATTGAGGAGCTGCTGCGCTTCGACACGCCGCTGCCGATGTTCGAGCGGATCGTCCTGGAACCGCTGACGCTGCGCGGCGCGGAGCTCAGACCCGGCGACCGCGTGAGCCTGCTGTACGCCAGCGGGAACCGCGACCCGGAGCGGTTCGAGGCGCCGGACGAGCTGCGGCTGGACCGCGACCCGAACCCGCACCTGACGTTCGGGCTGGGCATCCACTACTGCCTGGGCGCGCCGCTGGCCCGGCTGGAACTCGCGCTGAGCCTGCGCGCACTGTGCCGCGCCCTGCCGGACCTGCGCCTCGTGAATCCGCAGGAGCCGGGGCAGTACACCGGGGGCTTCGTGATCCGGGGGCTGGCGCGGCTGGACGTGCAGGCCGGGTGACCGGGTGACCGCCCCGACCCCGGCGGCCGTCGCGGCCCACTGGCCGGTCGGGGAGATCCGGGCGGTGACCCCGCTGGGCGGCGGGAGCATCAACGCCGCCTTCCGCGTGCAGGCGGCAGCGGGCACGTTCCACCTGCGCGTGTACCGTGACCCGCAGCGCGGACGGGCCGAACGTGAACACCGGGCAGTGCGGCTGGCCCGCGCGTGCGGACTGCCCACCCCGGACCTCTCGGTCACGCGGGAGGGCGGCACGCTGGCCCGGCTGGGGAACCACTGGGCAGCGCTGTTCGAGGTGGCCCCCGGTGCGCCCGTCCCGCGCAGCGCCCTGAACCCGGAGCACGCGGCGGGGCTGGGCGCGCTGCTGGCGGAGCTGCACATCCGCCTGCCCGGGGCCGCGCCGTTCGCCGTGCCTGCGCTCGCCCCGCCCGCGGACGTGGCGACCACCCTGGCGCGCCTGCGGGCGGTCGAGACGGCGATCCTGGCCCTCCCCCACCCGGACGCCACGGACGGCTGGGCGCTGGCACGCACCCGGCAGCGGCTGGCTCACCTGCGGCGCGCTCCCCTGCCGGATGCGCCGTGCCCCCCGGCGCGCCGTTTCGTGCACGGCGACTATCACGACGGGAACGTGTTCTTCCGCGGCGGCGCGCCGGTCTCGATCATCGACTGGGAGCAGCCGCGCCTCGCACCGCGTGCGTGGGAGGTGGCGCGCTGCCTGCATCTCAGCCTGCGGCTCGATCCGGCGCTGGGCGCGGCGTTCCTGCGCGCCTACCGCGAGCGCCTCCCCCTCCCGGCCGAGGAACTGCGGCTGGGCGCGGCGCTGTACGCCACCCTGCAGGAGCGCACCGTGTATGTGTACGAGAGCGTGTACCTGCGCGGCAATCCCGGACCACGGGCGTTCATCCGCCCGCCGCCGTACGTGCCGTTCCCGCAGGCGTGGGCGGCGTCGGGGCTGCGGTGACAGCGGTGTCCAGTTCCACCCTGGGGCCAACACCACGACCCAGGGCTCCACTTCCAACCGCCGCCATTCTCAGGTGCTCGATTCAGAGGGATTGAGAAAGACCTTCAGTCCCTCTGAATTCTGCGCTGAACGCCCACCAGCCGGGGTGCAGGTCGCCCGCGCGGGCCTCGGCGTGGGCCTCGCCCGGGCGGACCAGGGCCAGCAGGGCCAGCACCCGCGCGGGACTACGTGGCGCACTGCGCTCCAGGGACTTCGCGGCGGTCGCCTGACCTTTACGGGCGTTCAGACGCGCCTGGGTGTGGGCCAGCACGGCCAGCAGGTGCGGGTCCGCGCTCTGTCCGGCGATCTCGGCGACCTTCAGACCCTCGGCCAGCGTCCGCAGGGCCGCGTAAGGCTCGGCCTGCTCCCCCTCCGCGAGCAGGGTCGCGGCGGCGATCAGGGCGGCGCTGTCCCCCTCCTGGCGGGCCAGGGTGCGGGCGTGCGCGGCCAGGGTAGGCGCGTCCTGCGCCCCGCTCAGGGCGGCAGCGCGGGCCCGCAGCAGCGCCACGCGGGCGCCTGCGGGCTCACCGGCCAGCTCGGCCAGGGCCGGCCCCGACTCACCCAGGCGCAGGTGCGCGGCGGCGCGGCGCAGCGGGTCACGACTCCAGGCGAGCGCGGCGCGGGGCGCTCCCCACTGGAGGGCCAGGGCCGCCGCCGCCTCCACCTGAGCGTCATCCAGACGGGCGGGCAGGGACAGTGCGGCTCCACGGAACTCCGGGGTGGGCAGGCTCAGGGCGGCACGCAGGTCACGCAGCGGATCGGTCACGCCCGCCATTGTGCCAGCGCCGCGCCGGACGCGCCCTGCCGGTCAGGCGCTGAGGGCCAGATCGAGACCCAGGAAGCGCCACAGCGAGCGGCGGGGCACACGCAGTCCACTGGGGTGTTCCACGGCGCTCAGGCGGCCGTCGCGGATCCAGCGGCGCACGGTGCGTTCGTGGGTGCCGGTGAAGTCGGCCACTTCGCTGACTTTCAGGAGTTTGGGCATGTTCTGGTACTGGTCGCTCAGGGTCACGTTCAGACCTCCTTCAACGCAGCGGGGCCGCCCGCAGGCAGCCCCGTAACAGATTCGATGTCGATGCCAGGAAACAGGCAGTGCGCCGGCATGGGTTTCAGCGGCGCGCCGCCCGGCCCGCCGCGCAGGAGCGGCTCAGGCAGGAGGATGTGCAGCGGACGTTTCAACTTGCGATGAACGTACCATACCCGCTGTCAGCGGGAGGTCAAAGATCTTGCCCTCTTCTTGATCACCCCTGAAGGGGGCCTTGAGGTTCGCGGCGCCTGCCCGTGCCGGGTGAGACTGGACAGCGCCGGCACGCCGAACAGGCGGCGTGCTCTACAGTCAGCGGCGATGAGCGTCCTGTCGCAGCTGTCCGGCACCCTGGTCAACGTTGTCACGGTTGTGCTGGGCACCGCCGTGGGCCTCGCGGTGGGCGGCCGGCTGCCCGAGCGGACGCAGCGCACCCTCCTCCAGACCCTCAGTCTGGTGACGCTGTTCATCGGTCTGGACATGGCGGGCAGCCTGAACCACGTCTCGGGCGGCGCCGTGCCGGGCGTGATCCTGGCGCTGGTTAGTCTGGCGCTGGGCGCCGTGATCGGTGAGGCGCTGGGCATCGAGGAGAGCCTGGAACGCCTGGGCGAGACCCTGAAACGCCGCTTCCGGGGTGGGGGCCGCTTCACGGAAGGCTTCGTGGCGGCCAGCCTGCTGTTCTGCATCGGTCCGATGACCGTGATCGGCGGGCTCCAGAACGGCCTGACCGGGGACAGCGCCACGTACGTCCTGAAAGCCACGCTCGACGGCATCGCCGCGCTGGCGCTGGCCGGCGCCTACGGCATCGGGGTGGGCTTCAGCGCCCTGACCGTGCTGATCGTGCAGGGCGGCATCAGCCTGCTGGCAGGCACCTTCGCCGCCGGGCTGCTGGGCGGCGCCGACCCGCAGATTCTCAAAACCAACCCGTACGTGCTGCTCATCACCGGGGCGGGCGGCCTGACCATCATCGGGATCAGCTGGAACCTCATGCTGGCCGGGCTGGGCTTCGAGGACCGCCGCGTGCGGGTGGGCAGCCTGCTGCCCGCGCTGCTGCTGGCGCCGCTGGCCCTGTGGCTCGCCACTCGCCTGAGCGGAGGCGCCTGAATCGGGGCGGCCGGGCTGGACCGCGCGCAGTGAACGTGACCCGTTACGGGCGCTGCGCCTGACGCACCTGCGCCTGCCACCACGCCCGCACCCACACCCGGAACCGGTCGTAGTCGCGGCCCAGCAGGCGGCGCACCTTGCGGTCCTTTTCGGCGTTCATGGCGGCCAGCTTCACGTTCAGGGCCCGCGCCGCGGCGGTTCCCAGGGGCCGCGCCGCCTGCGCGTAGGCGCGTTCACTGCCCGCCAGCCGCTGCAGTTCGCGCACCTGCGCCACCGTGAGGTCGAGGGTCCGGATCAGGCGCTCACTGTCCTGCCGCCCCGAAGCGAGGACGAATAGGCGCGTCAGGACCGGCGCGCGTGGCCAGGGATCCGCCACCGTCTGCGCGGGGGCGGCGCCCCAGCCCAGCGCGAACAGCAGCAGCAGGCGGCGCATGTCCCTGAGGGTAGACGATCAGCCCGGCCACTTCACCCCCGGTCGGCTTAACGCGCCGGCACGCCACTCTCACGAACGCCCCGGCAGCTGCCGCCGATCTTCAGTCAGCCTTGAGGGTGCCTTTCAGGACGGGCTTTTTTCAGCAACCGGTCAGAGAGGCGGGGTACGGTGCGCCTCACCACAAGGAGGCACACCATGCTGAAACGAACCCTGATCCTGAGTACGCTGCTCCTGGGCGCCGCGAGCGCCAGCCCCGCCAAGATCACCGCGCAGAGCATCATCGTGAACCCGGTGGAGACGAAACTGAACGTGGAAGTCTGGGTGAACAAGGACGCCAGCGGCAAGGCCAACCCCACCTACCGCAAGGGCGAGGCCATCCAGGTGGCCGTGAAGACCAACCAGGACGCCTACGTGTACCTGTTCAACATCAACGCCAACGGCGTCGTGGACATGTTCTTCCCCAACAACTTCGAGGAGAGCAACTTCGTCAGGGGCGGCGTCACGCGCGTCTTCCCGCAGCAGGGCGCCAAGTACGGCCTGAACGTGGGCGGCCCGAACGGTCAGGACCGCCTGCTGGCGATCGCGAGCAGCAAGGAACTCGACCTGCGTGACATCGCTACCTTCGCGCAGAACCAGTCCTTCGCCCAGGTGAAGGTCAAGGGGCAGGCGAACCTCGCCAGGGCCCTGAGTATCGTCGTCAATCCCCTCCCGGCCGACGGCTGGACGACCGACGTCGTGACCTTCAAGGTGGGCGGCCAGCCGGTCAGCACCCCGGTCAACCCACTGCCCGGCACGGCGACCGGCACCGTGACCATCACGCCCGGCCAGGGCACGCAGCCCGCGCCGCAGCCGGCCCAGCCGCAGCCCACCCAGCCGGCACCCGCGCAGCCCGCCCCCACGACGCCCGCACCGCAGCCCACCACGACCATCCAGCCCGGCGAGAAGCAGAGCGGTGAGCGCGATCAGGCCATGGTGGACGCCTACGCGCGCCTGAAGGGCACCGAGAGCCTGGGGCAGGCGACCACCTACGCGGTGCCCTGGGGCGACGGCCTGTGGCAGAAGTTCAAAGGCGTCGGTGCCTACGGGGACGCCGTGCTCCTGCATGCCAACGGCAGCAGCCGCGCCTACGCCGTCCACGGCATGCTGCTGGAACGCTACCTGGCACTCGCCAAGGCCGAGAACGGCGCCACTCGGCCCCCCAGCCGCCTGGGCTGGGCCGCCGGTGACGAGAAGGTCATCCCGCAGAACAGCCTGGGCACCAGCGGCCTGTACGGCTTCTTCCAGAACGGCGCGCTGTACGGCACCGAGAAGTACGGCACCTTCTGGCTCAGCGGGAACGTCCTGAAGACCTACCAGGGTCTGGGCGGCAGCGGCTCGTTCCTGGGTTTCCCCACCCGTGACCAGTACACGATCAGCGGCGCCTGGGCCGCCGACTTCGAGGGTGGCACCATCCGCACCGTGAACGGCGTGACGAAGGTCTACCGCAAGTAAGCCTGAACCTGTCAGGTGGGCCGCTCCTCGGGGGGGCGGCCCCTTTCTGGTCTGGTGAGAGCAGGCGAATGCTGGCATGACGATCCGTCTCACCACCGCAAGACCAGCCTGGCAGTCCAGACGCACGACGTGCCCGGCAGGCTGCGGAGAGACAGGCCCTGCACCGATGGGCAGAGGACAGCACCCATGGAGCCGCCTTGATCTCCGGTGAAAGCGTATGAGCGGAGAAAGCGCGTGCATGAGGCGGAATATCAGTGGCCGGTCAGGTGCGGCGCCTATGCTGGGCTCACCTCGAAAGAGGTTAAGACCACTCAGCCATCTCGTGCTGCCGGAGGGACACACTGCACGCCCCCGGCCCACCCCTCCCCCCGCAGGCGACGCCGCAATGTGCGCGGCTACCACACGGGGTTCCAATCGGCGCCTGTGCCGCGCAGGCAGAGGCACACCCCCTTCACCGAAGCTTCGTTGTCCAGCACCCGGGCCGCCCCCACGCGCAGAGGAGGCGGCCCGGACCCTGTGCCACGTCAGACCGGCGCGGTCAGCTGAGCTTGGCCCTGAACTCCTCGTAGCCGAAGGTCTTCACCCGCTCGTACGAGCCGTCCAGGTGCAGAATGCCGATGTCCGGGTGCTTCACGCCGTTGAAGAACGTCGTCTTCACCATCGTGTAGTGGATCATGTCGTCGAACACCACGCGGTCCCCGATCTCCAGCGCCCGGTCGAACACGTACTCCCCGACCACGTCCCCCGCGAGGCAGGTCGTCCCGCCGATGATATACGGATGGCCGCCCGCGCCCTCGGTCGTCTCGCGGTGGTGATCCAGCTCGGGCGGGTCGCCTGCCCCCAGGATGCGGGGCCGGTAGGGCATCTCCAGCACGTCCGGCATGTGCGCCGACACGCTGATGTCCAGCAGCAGGGCGTCCTTGACGTTGTGCACCACGTCCAGCACGCTGCTCACCAGCCAGCCGGTCTGCCAGCCGAACGCGCTGCCGGGCTCCAGGATCACGTGCACGCCCCACCGCTCACGGAAGGCCCGCACCACGCGGATCAGGCGCGGAATGTCATACCCTTCGCGGGTCATCAGGTGCCCCCCGCCGAAGTTCACCCACTTCACCTGCGAGAGCACGTCCCCGAAGTTGCGTTCCAGCACCTCCAGCGTGCGCTCCAGCGTGTCACTGTCCTTCTCGCACAGCGTGTGGAAGTGCAGGCCGTCCACGCCGTCCATCAGGTCCATGCGGAACTCGCGGCGGGTCACGCCCAGCCGCGAGAACGGCCCCGCCGGGTTGTACAGGTCCGTCTCCACCTCGGCGTACTCCGGGTTCACGCGGATGCCCACGTGCACCGTCCGGCCCGCCGCGCGCGCCGCCTCCACCTGCGGCCTGAAGCGCGCCCACTGCGAGAACGAGTTGAACACCAGATGATCCGCCAGCTCAAGAATGCGCGGGAAATCCTCATCGCTGTACGCCGGCGCGTACACGTGCACCTCGCCCCCCATCTCCTCTCTGGCCAGGATCGCCTCGTTCAGGCTGCTGGCCGTCGCCCCGGTGATCCCGTACTCACGCAGCGTCGGGAACGCCGACCACATCGAGAAGCCCTTGAAGGCCACGATGATCTGCGCGCCACTCTCGCGCTGCACGTACGAGATCAACTCCAGGTTCCGGCGCAGCCGCGACTCGTCCAGCACGAACGCCGGGCTGGGGATCGCCGCCCAGTCCACCGCGTTCACGGGCGTCACGGCACTTAACTTGAGATCAGAGGGAAAAACAGTCACGCCCCACAGCGTAACGGCTGACGCGCGAAGAAAGAGTCAGCGGGGATTCAGGGGGACTTGGGAGTCACCGGCTCGAAGTGGATGCCGTCCTTCTCGAAGACGGGCTGGAGTTCGCCGGCCGCCACGCGCTCGATCAACCGCTGGTGCTCTGCGCTGATCTCGCGCTGCTCAATCCGTTGCCTCGGATCAAACAAGGCTGCGGTGGACGAATCGTTCATGTGACTGCACGCACGGAACACCCCGAAGATCAGTGCCGCGATCAGGAACCACGGCACCCGGAAGGGTCGGGAGTCCGTCTCGTCCTTCGGGGTCAATCGTCTGGCGCGCACCGCTTTCAATTTCAGGCGTCTCGCCGTGACTTCCTGCCAGTCTTTCTCCTGCGCGGACTTCAGCGCCTTGCGTGAGGGTCCATGATCGGTCATGGCCGCACGCTCCAGCAGATGCCGTGCGTACTCCAGGCTGGCCTGGATGGGCTGAGTGTCCACGGGGCGCAGCACGCCGTCCTCGCCCAGTTCGACATTCCCGGCCCGCAGCTGCCGGGCCAGTTCGAAACGGGCGTCGTTTTCACCACCGTCGGCGGCGCGGTGCAGGTACTTGAAGCGTTGCCGTGGTTCCAGATTGAACTGCCGCTGGAATTCCGGGAACTGCTGGTACACGTGCCAGCTCATTTCTCCGCTGAGCAGGTCGGCCGCCTTGAGGACGTCTACTCGCCGCTGCTCGACTGGCGCGGAGGTGTGCTCGCTGAGGTAGGCGAGGGTTTCAGCCGCTGCCGTATGGCCCTGGTCACGGGCGATTTCCAGAACGGCGCGGGCACTCTGCGTCCCCCAGGCGGGATGGACCAACTGCATGTGCCCGAGCAGGACGGCCGAATCGGCGTCTCCGTCCTGCGCTGCGCTGGCCAGCAGGGCGGTGATGCGTGGCAGCTCGGGCTTGATCCAGTCTCCAGCCTTGAGCACAGCCCAGCCAAAATTTCCAGACGGCACGCTGTTCTCCTGCTGCGCGGCGGAAAGGTAACGGCGCAGGGCGTCCAGACGCTCGGATGGACTGGCGTCCGCTCCGGTCAGGGCGATCAGGAGCTGCTCGGACTGGAGCGGGTCGAGTTCAGCGGCGATGCGCGCGCGTTCCACGGCCAGTGCGTGATCCTGCGAAAAATGCTGCGCGTGGTGCGCCACGCGACTGTGGAATGCGGCCCAGAGGCGCTGCATGTCGGTCTGACCCAGCAGTCCGGCGTCCTGCTGCTGGCGCACGAAGGTGAGCATGTGTTCCTCACTGCCGCCCCACTCGGTGCGCAGGTGCAGCAGCATGACGCGGCGCAGGGCGAGGGTGCCCGGGTTGTCCTGAACAGCGCGCGTGAACCAGTCGGGGTACTGCTGCGTCTGCACGTCGCGCAGGCTCAGCTGGCAGCCGCGCGTGTTGCTGGCCAGTCCGATGACGTTCCAGGCGGCCAGGGGATTGTCGGTGAGGGTAACGGCGTGGCGGGCGCACCCGTCCGTCTGGGTCAGGAAGTGATCCAGGGAGCGCCAGCCCTGGTCACTGACGCGGTTGGACGTGTGACCGCCGCGCGCTTCCCAGCCCCGTCCCAGGAACCAGCCCGCCAGGGCGACGTGCGGGGCATACGTGCCGGGATGAGTCTCGGTCCACTTCTGGAAGCCTTCTGCCAGGGTCAGGTCGGAGGTCTGGAAGGCACCGAAGGCCCTTAGCAGGTCGCCTTCACTGATCTGCCCGGCCTCGAACTGCGCCTGCAGGTTGGTGAGGTGGGCGTGCAGGGGTTCGATGTCGCCGGTGCGGAGGAGGTTCAGGAGGCTTGGGCCGTTCATGGAGCCTTCATGCTAGCGAATCCCCTCAGGCAGAACGGACGAAACCGCCCGCCATACCGGGGGGCAGGCGGGCGGGGATGGGGGTACACGACTCACCCAGCGGTGAATTTCAGGGTGCCGTCCGGGGCGCCCTCGGGGATCAGGGTGGGGACGATGGTGCTGGTGCTCAGTCCGGCGGCGGCGCGGACGTCCTCGCCCAGGCCCAAGCGCATGAGGTGCTGGCCGTGGCCGCTGCTGCCCAGGGCTTCCAGGGGGTTGCCGCCGTTGCGGCGGACCGTCAGGGCGATGCGGGCGCCGTCGTCGATGCTGAATTCACCCATGGCGAGCAGGTACTCGGCGAGGACCCCGGCGGCGTACACGTCCTCCAGGCCGACGTGTTCGTCGGTGCCGGCGCAGACGATGGCGATTTCCTCGGTGGCGGCGGCGCGGGCGCGGCGGGCGGCGGCGTGCGCGTTCGTCAGGGCAGCCAGGAAGATGTGCTTGCCGCTCTGCGCGGCGGTGTGGGCGGCGCCGGTGCCGTTGGTGGTGTTCATGACGACCGTCTTGCCGGTGAAGTTCTGCCCGGCGGCCTCGACGGGGCTGTTGCCGAAGTCGAAGCCAGGGATGGGCAGGCCGCCGCGTTCTCCGCCGAGCAGGTAGGGGCTGCCCTCGGTGCGGAGGTTCAGGGCGATCTCGGGGGTGGCGGTGAGCAGCAGGGCGTCCGCGCCGCGTTCGAGGTACGTGACAGCGGTGGTGGTGGCGCGCAGCACGTCAATGATGACCACGACGTCCGGGTAGTTGCCGTGTGGGAGGAGGTCGACCCTCAGGCGCATGTTATTTCAGGGCCTCGCGCAGGCGTTCCAGTCCGGCCTGCGCGCCGTCCTTGCCGAACACGGCGCTGCCCGCGACGAGGTTGCTCGCCCCGGCGGCGACGACCGCGCGGGCGTTCGTAGCGCTGACGCCCCCATCAACCTGGAGTTCGGCAGCGCTGCCGGTCTCGTCGAGCCAGCGGCGGACGGTGCGGATGCGCTCCAGGCTGTGCGGGATGAACTTCTGGCCGCCGAAGCCCGGGTTGACGCTCATGATGAGCACGAGGTCCACGTCGGCCAGCACGGGCCGCAGGGTCTCCAGGGGCGTGCCGGGGTTCAGGGTGACGCCCGCCTTCTTGCCCAGTTCCCGGATCTGCTGCACGGCGCGGTGGACATGCGCGGTGCTCTCCACATGCACGGTCAGGCCGTCGGCGCCGGCGTCGGCGAAGTCGCGCAGGTACCGTTCGGGCCGCTCGATCATGAGGTGAACGTCCATGAACAGCGGGCTGGCGGCGCGGGCGGCGGCCAGGATGGGCAGCCCGAAGCTGATGTTGGGCACGAACTGGCCGTCCATGACGTCCACGTGCGCCCAGTCGGCGCTCTCGATGGCGCGGAGTTCGTCGCCCAGGCGGGCGAAATCACTGGCGAGGATGCTCGGCGCGAGCTTCACGCGCCTCGCTTCGGGGGTGTCGGCGGTCACGCGCAGAAGCTTAGCATTCCCCACACGAGGAGTTCACGGGGGGCGAATCGGCGCGGCAGGGTTCGCGCTGGGGCAGAACGCTGGCGCAGAACACCGCCGCACGAACCGCCCGCCCCGGCGGGTGCGCGGGGCGGGTCGCAAAGGCACCGGGCCTCCGCTCAGCGGCCGTAGTAGGCGGTCAGGCTGGTCTTGGCGAGCACCTTGCCGTTCAGCATGAAGCCCAGCGCGGCGGGGCTCGTGCCGGCGGGCAGGTCGAGGGTGCTGCTCAGGGCGTACAGCGTGAACACGTAGCGGTGGGCGGGATCGCCGACCGGGGGGCACGCCCCGATGAAGCCGGGCTGCCCGCCGTCGTTGTTCAGCTGCGTGGCCCCGGCGGGCAGGGTGCCGCCGGGATTGCCTGCGCCCTGCGCGAGGCCGGTGGCGCTGGCGGGAATGTTGAACACGGCCCAGTGCCAGAAGCCGCTGCCGGTGGGGGCGTCCGGGTCGTACTTGGTGAGCACCAGGGACTGCGTGCCGGTGGGCACACCGCTCCAGTTCAGGGCGGGGCTGGTGTTGGGGCCGCTGCACCCGAAGCCGCTCGCGACCTGCGCGGCGGGGTACGCGCCGCCATTGGCGAAGGTGGGGCTGGTGAGGCTCAGGCCCATGGCGGTCGCGGTGGGGGCGGGCTGCGCGACGGTGAGTCGCTGGGCGGGGTTCAGGCCGGCGTTCATGGGGTTGGCGCCGCCGATCATCTGGGTGGGGGCGCAGGCGGCCAGGGCGAGGGTGGGGACGGTCAGGGCGGCGGCGTGCAGGTGGCGCATGGGGGTCCTCGGGGTGCGCGGCAGGGGTTTGCGTCCCGGCGCGCGTGGCGACGGGGGCGCGGGCCGCGCAGATGCTTCGACGCTAAACGGTCAGGCTCACGGGGCGGTTACCGGGGCCACATTCTCAAGGGTGCCTCACCGGCAGCTTCAGGCTGCGTCAAGAGGCAGGTCAGGGAAGGGCAGCTGTCTCACACGCAGGAACAGCCCCTCCCCCTTGGAAACCGAACGGTCGTTTGGTGCCGGGGCAGGGTGGGTGGCATCATGGCGGCAGCACACGGAGGAACACACATGCCCGACCTGAGTGCCTGGAAAGCCCAGGCCAGCAAGGACCTCAAAGGCGCCGACCCCGCGCGCCTGAACCGCGAGACGCCCGAGGGCATCACCCTCCAGGCGCTCTACACCGCAGACGACGTGCAGGACGTGGACACGGCCTCACTCCCGGGCCTGCCACCCTTCACGCGCGGCCCCAGGGCCACCATGTACGCCGCGCGCCCCTGGACGATCCGGCAGTACGCGGGCTTCAGTACCGCCGAGGAGTCGAACGCCTTCTACCGCCGCAATCTCGCCGCCGGGCAGAAGGGCCTGTCGGTCGCGTTCGACCTCGCCACGCACCGCGGGTACGACAGCGACCACCCACGCGTGGTGGGGGACGTGGGCAAGGCCGGGGTCGCCATCGACTCCGTCGAGGACATGAAGATCCTCTTCGACGGCATCCCGCTCAGCGAGATGTCGGTGTCCATGACCATGAACGGCGCGGTCCTGCCGATCCTGGCGGGGTACATCGTGGCGGGGCTGGAGCAGGGCGCCACGCTGGATCAGCTGTCCGGGACCATCCAGAACGACATCCTCAAAGAGTTCATGGTGCGCAACACGTACATCTACCCGCCCGCCCCCAGCATGCGGATCATCGCAGACATCATCGAGTTCACGGCGCAGCGGATGCCGCGCTTCAACTCCATCTCCATTTCCGGGTACCACATCCAGGAGGCCGGGGCGAACGCCGCGCTGGAACTCGCGTATACCCTCGCCGACGGGCTGGAGTACGTGAAGGCCGCGCTCGGGAAGGGCCTGCACATCGACGAGTTCGCGCCGCGCCTGAGTTTCTTCTTCGGGATCGGCATGAACTTCTACATGGAGGTCGCCAAGCTCCGCGCCGCCCGCCTGCTGTGGAGTGAGCTCATGGCGCCCTTCGAGCCGAGGAACCCCATGAGCCGCGCGCTGCGCACCCACTGCCAGACGAGCGGCTGGAGCCTCACCGAGCAGGACCCGTACAACAACGTCATCCGCACGACCGTCGAGGCCATGGCCGCCGTGTTCGGCGGGACGCAGAGCCTCCACACGAACTCCTTCGACGAGGCCATCGGTCTGCCCACCGATTTTTCAGCCCGCATCGCCCGCAACACCCAGCTGGTCATCCAGGAGGAGACGGGCATCCCGCACGTCGTGGACCCCTGGGGCGGCAGTTTCATGATGGAACGCCTCACCCACGACCTCGCCGAGAAGGCGCGGGAACTGATGCGCGAGGTCGAGGGGCTGGGCGGCATGGCGAAGGCCATCGAGAGCGGCGTGCCGAAACTGCGCATCGAGGAGTCCGCCGCGCGCAAACAGGCCCGCATCGACCGGGGCGAGGACGTCATCGTGGGCGTGAACAAGTACCGCCCCACCCAGGACACCCCGGTGGACGTGCTGGACATCGACAACGCTGCCGTGCGCGAGGCGCAGATCGCCCGCCTGAACCGCGTGCGCGAAACGCGCGATCCGCAGGCCGTGCAGGCCGCCCTCGCGGCCCTGGAACACGCCGCCCGCTCCGGCGAGGGGAACCTGCTGGCGCTGGCTGTGACCGCCATGGGGGCCCGCTGCACGGTCGGCGAGGTCAGCGACGCGCTGGAGCGCGCATGGGGTCGCCACGCCGCCGAGATCCGCACCCTCAGCGGCGTGTACGCCGCCGGATACGACGGCGACGAGGGCTTCGCGTCCCTCCAGGGTGAGATCGAGGCCTTCGCCGAGGCCGAGGGCCGCCGCCCCCGCATCCTGGTCGTGAAGATGGGACAGGACGGGCACGACCGCGGCGCGAAGGTCATCGCCACCGGCTTCGCCGACCTGGGCTTCGACGTGGATGTCGGCCCCCTCTTCCAGACGCCCGACGAGGCCGCGCGGCAGGCCATCGAGAACGACGTGCACGTCGTCGGCGTGAGCAGTCAGGCCGCCGGGCACAAGACCCTGGTGCCGCAACTCATCGCCGCGCTGCGTGACCAGGGCGCGGGCGACATCCTGGTCGTGGTGGGCGGCGTCATCCCGCAGCAGGACTACCCGGCGCTGCGCGAGGCCGGCGCGGCAGGCATCTTCGGCCCCGGCACGCCCATCCTCAGCAGCGCCCGCGAAGTGCTCAACCTCCTGCGGGAGCGTCAGCCCGCGTGACCGATCCCCAGCCCCAGCCGTCACCCCCGGACCCACTCGCCCGGACGTGGCGCCGGGTGGGGTGCGGCGGCATGGCGCTGGGAGCACTGGGCGCGCTCATGGGGGCGCTGCTGGTGCTCCCCTCGCTGGGGACAGGCGTCGCGCTCGTGCTGGCGGGCGGCGGCCCGGACGCGACCGACCCACTGCCGGAGATCCGGTTCGGCAGCGCCCTGGTGTACGGCTCGGGGATGCTGTTCGTGCTGGGGCTGATCGCGCTGGCGGTGTCGTACCAGTTCCGCCCGGTCGGGGAGCCGTGAGCCCGGCCCCCTGCAACCTCTGCCCACCTCGCCGCGTACCTGCGCGCATGCTGAGGCGACTGAGGGCTGTGGTGGCGTGTGCCGTGCTGGGCGTGACTGGTCTGAGCGATGCGGGCGCGGTGGGGATGACCCTGCCCGCGCCGCCTGCCGGGCCGCCCGCGCAGGTGGGGGGCCTGCGGGTGTGTGAGCAGGGGGACACGACGTTCCTGCTGGACCGCTCGGGCCGCGTGCGGAGCCTGACGTACGCGCGGCTGGTGCCGGACAACACGCTGCGGGTGCGGCAGAGTTACGACCGGGCGGGGCGACTGACGGGCCTGAGCGTGCAGTGGAGCGGCTTCGCGGGCCGCCTGCTGGACGCGCGTGGGTCGTTCGACGCGCGCGGGCGACTGGTGAAGGAGACGGGGTTCCGCGCGCGGGGCGTGACGACACCACTGCGGTCGTACCTGCGCGCGGTGCCGAAGGGAGTGACATGCTGAAATTGCTGCTGGTGGGGCTGCTGCTGAGCGCGCCGCTGTCGGGCGGGGCCGCGCTGGCGGGCGGTGCGGGCGGGCCGGTGGGCCTCTCCCCTGCCGCGTCCGCTCGGGCGGTCGTGACCGGGAATGACGCCGCGCTGGGAGGCTGGCAGGCGTTCCAGGGCTCGTCCATGCCCTGCATCATGGACGCGTTCTTCGACGTGCAGACCTGGACGGACGCGCGCGGCACGGTGCGGCGGCTGGTGTTCCGCGCGGCCTCCGGCTGGAACCCGGACCGGACCGAGCAGCGCCTCGACTGGGACGAGGCGGGCCGCCCCCGGGCGTACTCGTGGGTGCTGCGCCGCACGCCCGGCCAGGACACGGTCGCCGCGCGGATCGAGCTGCTGATCGGCCCCGCCGGGCAGGTCGTGCAGACCCGCGAGTGGGGCGACGTGCAGCCCGAGCACCGCGTCCCCTGGCCGACCCTGGAACGCGAACTGCGCCCCGCCGAGCTGATCGAGAGGTTCACTTGTCCCCCGCGCCCCATCCCCTGACCCTGCCGCTGCTGTCGGGTGCGCGGCGGGCACTGGCGAAGGCGATCACGCTGGTCGAGTCCACGCGGCCCGAGCATGAGGCGCAGGCGCAATCCCTCCTGTCGGAGGTGCTGCCGCGTGCGGGGCGGTCGGTGCGGATCGGCCTGACGGGCGTGCCGGGCGTGGGCAAGAGCACGTTCATTGAGGCGCTGGGCGTGCGGCTGGCCGACGCGGGGCACCGGGTGGCGGTGCTGGCCGTGGATCCCAGCAGCGCCCGCACGGGCGGGAGCATCATGGGCGACAAGACCCGCATGCCGCGCCTGACGGTGCATCCGAATGCGTTCATCCGTCCCAGCCCCAGCGGGGGCACGCTGGGCGGCGTGGCGCGGCGCACGCGCGAGTCCATCACGCTGTGCGAGGCGGCGGGCTTCGACGTGATCCTCGTGGAGACGGTGGGCGTGGGCCAGAGCGAGACGCAGGTGGCCGCCATGACGGACCTGTTCGTGCTGCTGACCCTCCCGAACGCCGGGGACGAGTTGCAGGGCATCAAGCGGGGGATCATGGAACTTGCGGACGTGTGCGTGGTGAACAAGGCGGACACGAACCCGCAGGCGGCGGTGCGCGCCCAGACGGAACTCCGCACGGCGCTGACGCTGCTCACCCCGCACGACGCGCCGTGGCGACCCGCAGCGCTGCGGGCGTCCGCGCTGACCGGTGAGGGACTGGACGGCGTGTGGGCGAACGTCGAGGCCTACCGCGCCGCGGTGGACCTGCGCGTGAAACGCCAGGGGCAGGCGGCGCAGTGGTTCGACGAACTGCTGCGCGAGGCGGCGTGGCGGGCGTTCCAGGCGGGCCTGGACCCGGCGCGGCTGCACGCCCTGCGCGCCGAGGTCACGCGCGGGGAGCGGACAGCGGTGCAGGGCGTCACGGCCCTGCTGACGCCAGATCTCTAGGCGCTGGGTTTCCCCGCCGATACCCAGGGGTTGCCGGTGATCAGGAACCGCCAGGGCAGGTCGGCGCCCCGGCGCAGGCCCACGCGGGCGGTGGTGGTCACGTCCCCGTCCGGCAGGGGGTCGCCGGGCACGAGGTAGAAGTCCGGGCCGTCCACCGGCTGGCCGCGCAGCTCGGGTCCCAGGTGCAGGGCCGTGACGAGCTTGGCGGGGCCGTTCGTGAGGTCCAGGCGGCGCTTCACAGGCCGCCGCTCACGCATGCGCTCCTCGCCCGCCAGGGGTTCGGCGGCGCGGATCAGGACGGCGGCCTGCACGCCCTGGGGCCGGCACACGATGTTCAGCAGGGGCTGGTCGTACGCGACGTGGTAGTACACCCGGCCCGGCGGGCCCGCCATGCTCGCCGCCGCGCCGGGCAGCCGGGCGACGACGTGGCAGCTGGGGTCGCGCGGGCAGTCGTAGCCCTCGGTCTCCACGATCCGCGCCGCGAGCCGTTCGCCGCCGGGCAGCACGCGCACCAGCGCGGCCCCCAGCAGGTCGCGCGCCAGGGTGACGGGATCGCCCGCGAAGGTCTGGGCGCTCAGGGCGCGGGCGTGGGAGAGGTCCATGCGCGCCAGCGTAGGGCGCCGCCCGGCGGTGGACTGTACGCCCCGGCCCGTACGGTGCTACTCCTCGCTGGCCGGGCGGGCGAGGTCCATGCTGGGCGCGGCGGGCGACACCCAGGGGTTGCCGCGAACCGTGAAGCGCCACGGGAGGGTGCGGCCCTCACGGATGCCGACACGGGCGGTGACCTCGACCAGTTCGTCGGGCAGGGGCGCGGGGGGCGGCAGGAGGTGCAGTTCCGGGGCGTTCACCGGCCGCCCGCTGATCTGCGCGGGGTTCAGGCCCAGCGCGTACACCAGTTTCGCCGGGCCGTTCGTCAGGTCCCGTTCACGGGTGACGGGCCGGAAGGTCAGCATCTGGCCCACGCCGTCCAGCGGCTCGATGGCGCGGATGAGCACGCTGGCCGACACCCCCTCGGGGCGGCACGCGACCTGCAGCAGCGGATGACCGTGTGCCGTCCAGAACAGCCACGTGCCGGGCGGGATCGCCATCTCGGCGCTGCGGGCGGCGTGGAAGCGCCCGGCGGTGCAGGCGGGGTCGCGGGGGCAGTCGTAGGCCTCGACCTCCACGATCCGCCCGGTCAGGCGCTCCCCACCGTCCAGCACGCGCACCAGCGTCCCGCCCAGCAGCGCCCGCGCGATGGGTACCGGGTCACCCCGGAAGTGAGCCGGCGGGAGCGGGGCGGTCATGCCGGAGGAGAGCGGCGCAGCAGCAGGACCGCCAGCCCGAGACTCAGCACGCCGCCGATCAGCAGGGCGGCGCGGGCGGGCGGCAGCGGCTGGCCCGTCAGGAGGAGCAGCGTCACGCCCGAGAGGTTCAGAACGGCCATGCACAGGAAGAGCGGGCCCAGGATGGTCGCCTCGGGGGTCCAGGACGACCGCTGGTGACGCAGCCGCAGCGCCCACCACGGCAGGGGCGCGAACGGCGCCGCCGCGCACAGGAGGCGCAGCGTCCGGTCGTCGGGGCGGCCCAGCAGGTTCGCCGCGTGGCCGAGGACACTGATCGCCATCAGCACGAGCAGCAGGATGCCGAACGCCCGCTCGCCGGGTGACCGGGGTCTGCCCCTCACCGGGCGCCCGTCCGGTGGGTGTAGATGGCCGCGCCGGTGAATGCCAGCAGGCCCAGCCCCAGGATGGCCCACTGCCCCGCCGCGAGGGGCTCACCCTGCGCGAGCCGGAGGGCCGCGCCGGACACGGGCAGGCTGAGGAGGGTAGCGCAGACGGGCAGGAGCGGGGCGGGGAATGGACTGGGCACGCCGCGCGAACGCCAGACGGCCACGGCGGTCCACAGCAGCGCGGCGAAGGGCAGGGCGGCGCAGACGATTCGCAGGGGGCGGCCCTCGGGAACGACCGTCAGGGACAGGGTGTTGAAGGCGACCGCGAAGGTCAGGATCACCAGGAACAGCGCGCCCGTGCTCACGCTGGGCGCCGGGCCTGCCCCGTCAGGAGTGGTCATGCCCCTGAGCCTACCCCGGCGCGCAGCAGGTCGCCCTCGTAGATGCGGCGGATGGTGGCCTCGATGTCCGGTTCGCGCACGGTGAGGTCGCGGACGGGGGCGTGCGCGGTGACGCGGGCGATGGGGTCCGCGGCCGGGCCGGTGAAGGCGTACGTGGCACGGCCCGAGTCGCTGCTCAGGAGGGTCAAGTCGGGCACCCGGGCGTCCCCAACGGGTTCGCTGAACTCCACGTGCAGTTCACGGTGCGAGCCGTAGCGCGCCTGGAGGCGGGCGAGGTCGCCGTCGAATAGCAGCTGCCCGTGGTCGATGATCAGCACGCGCCGCGCGAGCCGTTCGACGTCGCCGAGGTCGTGCGTGGTCAGGAGCACCGTGACCTCGCGCTCGCGGCTCATGTGGGCGATGAACTCGCGGATGCGGTCCTTCGCCACGACGTCCAGACCCACGGTGGGTTCGTCCAGGAACAGCAGCTCCGGGTCGTGCAGCAGCGCGGCGGCGAGATCGGCCCGCATCCGCTGGCCCAGCGAGAGGGCGCGGGCGGGGGTGTGCAGGAACGGCCCGAGGTCGAGCAGTTCGGTGAAGGTGGTCAGGTTCGCCTGCCACCTCGCGTGCGGGATGCGGTACACGTGCCGCAGCAGGCGCAGGCTCTCGATGACCGGCAGGTCCCACCACAGGGTGGTGCGCTGCCCGAACACCGCGCCCAGCCGCGCGACGTGGCGGCGGCGGTCCTGCCAGGGCGTCAGGCCGCCCACGCTGACGGCGCCGCTGTCGGGCACGAGCAGCCCGGTGAGGATCTTGACGGTGGTGCTCTTCCCCGCCCCGTTCGGCCCGAGGTAGCCGACGATCTCGCCGCGTGGGACGTGGAAGGACACGTCCCGGACGGCCTCGTGCGTGCGCCGCTGTGCGCTCAGGAAGCGGCCGGTGCGGGTGGTGAAGGTCTTGTGCAGGTGCTCGACGTGAATCATGGGGTGCCTCCCTTCGGGTCTGTGGCGAGCGGTTTCATGTCCCGGTGCCCTGGTAGCGCCGCACGCCGACGCGCCAGAACGCGAACGCCCCGGCCAGCACGAGTGGCCCGGCCAGCGGCCCGATCAGCGCGGCCCAACCGGGCAGGCCGTCGGGCAGGGGGCGGCCCAGCAGGTGCAGGGCGGGCAGGTAGGACAGGAACGCGGCGGGGATCAGGTACGTGAAGGTGCGGCGCAGCCACGCGGAGTAGATGTCCATGGGGTAGCTGATCAGGGTGCGGCCGCCGTAGGTGAGGACGTTCATGGCCTCGACGCTGTCCACCGTCCAGAAGGTGAGGGTGCCGCCGATGACGAACAGCCCGCCGAAGAAGCAGATCATGCCGAGCACGGCGGCGCCGAGGAGGGCGGCCGTCTCGGGCCCGGCGGCCAGGGGCGCGTGCGTGAGGCCGTACCCGGCGATGGCGGCGGCGAGCAGCACGCGCGGGATGCGGCGCAGCGCGAAGTCGGAGGCGAACACCTGCAACGTCAGCGGGGCGGGGCGCAGCAGGAAGGTACTGAACGAGCCGGTGCGGACGTGCGTGGAGAGGTTGGGCGCGTCGAAGCCCCCGAACAGGATGTCCATGAGGACGAACGCGAGTTCCGCGAGGCCGTACAGCAGGCAGATCTCGCCCAGCGTCCAGCCGCCCAGCCCGCCGAAGCGCGGGAGCACCAGCGCGAGCGCGGCGAACTCGGCGGCGGTGATCAGCAGGCTGCCCAGCGCGTCGAGCATGAACGAGGTGCGGTGCGCGCCCTGCGAGCGGATCTGCGCGCCCAGCAGCCGCGCGTAGAGGGTCAGGTGATGCCGGAAGTCAGCCACCGGCGACCTCCAGCCGCCGCAGACCCGCGCGCAGCGTGACCTGACAGGCCAGCAGCAGCGCCAGTGTCCAGCCCAGCTGCGTGCCCAGCGCCGCCCACGCCGCCGGGCCGGTGGTGACGCCCACCCACAGCTCCACGACGGTGTTCAGCATGCCGGGAAAGGGCGTCCAGGCGAGTAGCGCGCGGAACCACTCGGGGAAGAAGGCCAGGGGCATCAGGAACCCGCAGCCCAGGCCCAGCACCGCCCACGCGAAGCGCCCGAACCCCACGGCGTCCGGCGACCAGAATGCCGCGCAGTTCACGAGGAAGCGGAACAGGAAGCCGCAGGCCCAGGCGAGCAGGACACTCAGGGTGACCTGCGCCCAGGCGAGCGGCCCGGGCGGCCAGTTCAGGCCCCAGATGACCTGGAAGATCAGCAGCATGGGCAGGCCGCGCAGCGCCAGCTGGCCCAGGGCGCGCCCGGCGTCCTGCGCGGCCCAGAAGCCCAGCAGGCTGGCGGGCCGCAGCAGGTCTGCCGTCACCTCGCCCCGGTGGATGACGCGCATGAAGTCGAACCAGCCGAAGAGGCTGAACGCCATGATGAACGCCTGGGTCAGGCCGGTGTACGTGATGGCGTCCTGCGGGGTGTACCCGGCCACCTGCGGGCGGGTGCCGAACAGCGCCAGCAGCACCGCGACGCGCAGCAGGCCGAAAAACGAGTTGGTGATCAGGCCCCACAGGGCCGCCTGCGGGTACGCGAACTGCCGCTGGAAGCCCAGCCGCGTGACGGCCCAGGGCAGCGCCAGCCGGGACAGACGTGAAACGGGGCCCCCCGTGGGGGGGGCAGGCGTGGTGGTCATGACTTCCTCCCTACTCCAGTTGCCGAACCGGAAGCGTTCAGGGTACCGGGCCGGGCGGCGGAAGCGGAATACGCCGGGTGGCGGAGGGACCGGCGCCGCCAGCGGGGCGCGAGCGTCAGGATTTGCTGAACGGCCCGCCCACGGACGCCGCGCCGGGGGGGCTTAGGCTGGGCGCATCCCAAGGGAGGAACGCATCATGATGGACATCTTCAACATGCTGGGCGGAATGGGGCAGGCAGAGCAGCGGATCGGGCAGCAGGCGGGCACGACGCCCGGGCAGACGCAGGCGGCCATGCAGGCGGCGTTGCCGCTGCTGCTGGGCGCCCTGACCCGCAACGCCGCGCAGCCCGGCGGGCTGGACACCCTGAGCGGCGCGCTGGACCGCCACGACGGCTCGGCCCTGGACGCCTTCGCGCAGGGGCAGGTGCCCGACACGCAGGACGGTCAGAAGATCCTGGGGCACGTGTTCGGCAGCCAGCAGGCCCAGGTGGCGCAGGCCGTCAGCAAGCGGGCCGGGATCGACCCGCAGCTCGCCATGCAGATTCTGAGCATGCTGGCCCCGCTGGTCCTGGCGTACCTGGGCCGCCAGCGGCAGGGGGGCGGGATGAGCACGAACAGCGGTCAGACCGGCGGCCAGGGCGGCCCGGATCTGGGCAGCATCCTGGGCGGTCTGGTGGGGGGCGGCGGTCTGGGCAGCGTGCTCGGCGGCATCCTGGGCGGCGGGCAGCAGCGCGCGCCGGCGCAGCAGCCGCAGTCGGGCAGTGTGCTGGGGGGCGGCAGTGTGCTGCCCGGCTACCCGGACGCGGGGGCCGCGCAGACGGGCACGACGGGCGGCAGCGGTGACCTGTTCGGCACGCTGAACCGCGCCCTCGACGGCGACGGGGACGGCAACGCCCTGAATGACCTGATCGGCATGTTCAGCGGGCGCCGCTGACGGCACCGCGCCACCCAACCGACCACATAGGGAAGAGGCCCGGGGGCACGCAGCGCCCGGGCCTCTTCTCTACGCAGACTTCGGTACGGAGACGGGTCAGTTCAGCTGTTCCGGCACGCGGCGGGGCGTGACGCCCTCGGTGAAGGCTGCCACGCCGGCACCGATGGCCGCGCCAAGCAGCGGGCCGGCCCAGTACACCCACTGGTCCGCCCAGTGTCCGCCGATCAGGGCGGGGCCGAAGGCGCGGGCGGGGTTCATGGCCGCGCCGGTCAGGGGCCCGGTGGCGAGGATGTCCATGACGATGGTCAGGCCCACGATCAGGCCGCCCAGCACGTGCCGCTGGTGAATGGCGACCTTCACGACCACCAGGACCAGAAAGGCGGTGGTGATCACCTCGGCGAGCAGGCCGCCACCGAGCGTGATCCCATTCAGGGCGGGCGTGCCGTAGCCGATGGCCTGCATGCGGGCGGGTCCGGCGACGCCCAGCGCGGCCAGGGCGCCCAGGGCCGCACCGATCAGCTGGGCGGGAACGAAGCTCAGGGTGGTGCGCCAGTCCTGGTGGCCGCTGAGGCTCAGGGCGACGCTGACAGCCGGGTTGAACTGCCCGCCGCTGACGGTGCCCAGGGCCATGGCCATCACGGCGATGGCCAGACCGTGCGCGAAGGCGACGCCCAGCAGGGTGGCGTTGTTGCTGATGGCGAGCAGGCCTGCGAAGACCAGCGCGAAGGTCCCGATGAGCTCGGCGGTGAGTTTCTGTGGTGACATCCGCGCCAATGTACCGGCGGCGCGGAGGGCTGGACAATCACCCCGACTGGTGAGGCTTACGCGGTGCGTTGGCGCGAGCGGGGCAGGTACCCGGCGGGCGTGTCGCCCTCGCCCGCGAAGAGGCTGGTGGTCAGGTAGCGGGCGCCGGTGTCGCAGGCGATGGTGGCGACGCGCCGGCCGGGGCCCAGGCGGCGGGCGACCTCCAGCGCGGCCCAGGCCATCGCGCCGCTGCTCATGCCGACGAACACGCCTTCCTCCTGCGCCAGGCGGCGGGCCAGTGGGTAGGCGTCTTCCTCCCACACGTCGATCACGTCGTCGATGACGCTGCGGTCGAGGTTGTCCGGGATGAAGCCGGGGCCCATGCCCTGGAAGCCGTGGGTGCCCATCTCGCCGCCGGTCAGGACGTTGCTGCGCGCCGGTTCACAGGCGATGATCTGCACGTCCGGGTTCATGCGCCTCAGGTACCGGCCGACGCCGCTGATGGTGCCGCCGGTGCCGCTGCCGTACACGAAGGCGTCGATGCGGCCGTCCATCTGCTCCCACAGTTCGGGGCCGGTGGTGCGTTCGTGCACGGCGGGGTTGGCGGGGTTACCGAACTGGTTCATCATGACCGCGCCGCGCTCCTGCACGAGCTTCTCGGCTTCCTCGATGGCGGCCAGCATGCGGCGGGTGGGGTCGGTGAGGATCAGTTCGGCGCCGTACGCGACCAGGGTGCGTTTGCGTTCCTCGCTCATGCTGGCGGGCATGCACAGGATCAGTTTGTAGCCCTTGGCAGCGGCGACCTGCGCCAGTCCGATGCCGGTGTTGCCGCTGGTGGGTTCCACGATGGTCCCACCGGGTTTCAGGACGCCGCGCCGCTCGGCGTCCTCGATGAGGCCCAGGGCGGTGCGGTCCTTGATGCTGCCGCCGGGGTTCTGACCTTCGAGTTTCACGAACACGTCGGCCATGCCGGGCTCGACGACGCGCGTCAGTTGCAGGAGGGGGGTGTGCCCGATGAGGGACTCGATCATGCCGCTCAGGATAGGCGCTGCCGGGCCGCGCCGTGGTGGCGGCGCAGACAGGTGGCGCGCAGACAGGTCGCAGTCCCAGACAGCGCGCGTCCGCCCGCGCCTGGGCTGGCGGGGCGGACGCGATTGGGGGGAGGGACTCAGCTCAGGCGGTCGTCGGGCGCGACGGGAAGGGTCGCGGGGCGGCGCTCGTCGGCGGCACCGGACGCAGGGGCACTGGGTGCGGGGACGCTGGGTGTGGGGACGCTGGGCGCGGCAGGCTGGGCACCGACCTGGGCCGTTGCGGGGTGCACGGGGTCGGGCTGGCTGTCCAGCGCGGCCTCACCGGTCGCGTCGGGCCGGCTGGCCAGCGGGTCGAGGTCGGGGGCCTCCTTGTTCACGCTCTCCACCAGGATGTCCAGCATGTCACCGTCACGCGCGGCCTGCACGGCCTTGTGCGTCACGATCTCGCCCACGTTCAGGATGATGCTGTCGTCCGGCGCCAGGATCACGCGCGTGACGGGCCGGCCCAGCGCGTCGCGCACCTTCTGCTCCTGCGCCTCCTGCTGGCGCTGGTCGATGGCCTGCTCGGCCTGCTCGCGCTTGTCACCCAGCCAGTGCTTGGCGCGTTCCAGCAGGTTGCCGGCACTCTCGCTGACGTTCCCCAGCCCCTGGCTGACGGCGCTCGTGGCGCTCACGCCGGGCCGCGTGCTGCCGGTCGTGGCGTCGATCAGGGCCTGCTGCGCCCCCACGTGCCGCGCGCGGTCCAGGATGGCGGGCGTCACGATCTGGCCCTGCGCGGCCACGAGGCTGCCGCCGGGGGCGCGCACGTCGGTCTTCACGCGGCGGCCGATGGTCGCCTCGGGGCTGTTCGGGTCGAGCTGCTGGCGCTGGCGCAGCCCCTCCACGCCCTCCTGGATGGCGCCACCGGTCGCGGCGGCGGTCAGGGCGGCGAGGCGGCCGGTCTGTTCGGCGCGGTCGGCCTGGAAGCTGGTGATGGTCGCCCCGGCAGGCACGATGACCTCACCCGCGTCGGTGGTGATCTCGCTGCGGGCGGTCTTGCCGGTCACGTAGGCCTTCTGCCGTTCGGCGGTGGCGTCCTTGACGTCCTCGTAGGATTCCTGCACGCGGTCACGGGCGCTGCCGTAGGCGCCGGCGATCACGCCGCCGGTCGCGGCGGTGGCCAGCGCGGCGAGCTTCCCGGCCGCCTCGGCGTCGTCGGCGTGCGCGGCGGTGATGGTCTCGCCCTTGGCGACGATCAGGTGGCCGTCGGTGGCGGTGATGTCTCCCCCGGCGGTCTTGCCGACCACGTATTCCTTCTGGCGTTCGCGGGTGGCCTCGGCGATGTTCTCGTAGGCGCCCTTGACCCCTTCGGCGGCGTTGCCGTAGGCGTCCTTGATGCCCTCGGCGGCGTTCTGGTACGCGCCGCTGATGCTCTCACCGGCGCTGTTCAGGGCGCCCTTCAGGCCGCCGTCCTCCTGTTCCTGCATGGCCTGCGCAACCGTGACGGGGACGATGGCGGTGTCGGTGCCGATCTGCACGCTCTCGGGCGCGGGCACGAAGGTGCGGCCGCTGCTCAGGTCGGCGAACAGGCCGCCGGTGGCCTCGTAACCCTCGACGCGGCCGGTGTGCTCGTCGAAGAACACGTCGGCGATGCGGCCCAGGTTCTGCCCGTCGGTGGTCAGCAGGGTCAGGCCGACCAGGCTGGTCTTGCTGTCCAGCGCCTCTTTCAGGCGGCCGTCCTCGCGGGTGGTGGTGACGTCGTCGGGCGTGCCGATCATGATGGCGTCCTCACCGACGCTGCGGATGCGCTCGAAGGGCACGACCTTCGCGGCGCTGAACCAGCCGCCCTCGTCGACGAGCAGACCCAGCACCTGATTGGCCTGGTGGTCGAAGATGACGTCATGCACGCGGTCGACCTTCTCGCCGGTGCTGACCGCGATGATGGAACGGTTCAGGATATCTTTGCCTTTGATCATGGGGTCTCCGGGTCGGGCGTCAGAAGCCCAGGTTGAGCAGGCCCTGCGGCTTGAGGTACAGGAAGTACGCCAGCAGGAACAGAACGATGAGCAGGACGAGGACGAGCAGGATGCGACCTCCGCTGCCTCCGGGTTTGCCTTTCAGTCGGGTCATGGTGCCTCCACGAGCGAGTGTAGGCAGCGGCGCGCCCTGTTCCGTGGGGAGCCACTGACGCTGGCTTGACTGAACCTTGCGGCCCTCTTTAGGCGGCAGGGGGGCTAGCCTGTGCGCCATGAGTGCCGCCTCCCCTGCCCTGCCGTTCCTGCGTGCGCCCGGCGCGCCGCCCGCCGCCGCCGAGCGGCCCTTGGCCGAGCTGCCCCTGACCGTCCTCGTGGGCGTGACCGGGGTGGGCAAGAGCACCGCGCTGGCCGCGCTGACCGGCGCCGACGCGGGCATGCGGGTCCTGCCGGACCGGCGCGACGTGACCGACGCCGTGATGATCCTCCCCGCCACGGGCGGCGCGCCCGTGCGGGACCGCGAGGACCGCTTCCGGCTGACGGCGGCGTACCGGCAGGCGCATCCGGGTGGGATGGCGCAGGCGCTGGGGTCACTGATCGCGGACGTGAGCCACTGGGGTGAGACGCCGGTGTTCGACGGGCTGCGCGGTCTGGATGAGGTGGAGTACGCGGCGCAGGCGTTCCCCGCGTGGCGGTTCGTGGCGCTGGGCGCGCCGGACGCGGTGCGGGTGCGGCGGCTGCTGGGCCGCGCGGACGCCTTTGATCAGGTGGGGGCGGGTGGGGGCGGCGCGCTGCGCGAGGAGCTGGCGGCGCTGAGAGGCGTGGACGCGGTGTTCACCCCGGCTGAACTGGATGAGCTGGCGGCGCTGGCGCAGGCGGGGTTCGCCCCGGCGGACGTGCTGGCGAAGGTGAAGATCGTGGTGTCCGAACGCCGCAACTACGACCCGGCGGCCGCCGAGGCGTTCCTGCGGACCCTGCCGCCCGCGCGGGCGCTGGTACTGGACACCGTGGCGCTGGACCCGGCGGGCGTGGCGGCGGCGGTGCGCGCCTGGGCCGGAGGTGAGGCGTGAGCGCCCCGACGGTCGCGCGGGTGGAGGGCATTCCCTTCCGGCTGCCGCTCACGTCCGCGCTGGCGTGGGGGGCGCACTCGGCCCTGAGTGCCGCCGAGCACGTCCTCGTGCGCGTGACCCTCTCGGACGGAACGGTGGGGCAGGCCGAGGCCACGCCGCGCCCCACCATCTACGGCGAGACGACCGCGAGCGTGCTGGGCATCCTGGCCCAGCTGGAGGTGGGGTTAAGCGGCACGGTGATTACGGACGAGGCCGGGCTGAACCGGGTGCGGAACAGCGTGGTGAACAACCACACGGCGCGCGGCGCGCTCGATATGGCGCTGCATGACGCCCGCGCCCGCGCGCAGGGCCTGACCCTGTTCGACACGCTGCTGGGCCCGAACACGCGGGTGCGGCCCAGTTTCATCCTGGGGATCGCCCCCCCGGAGGAGATGCTGGCCGAGGCGCGGCGCGTGGTGGCGGCGGGGGTGCGCTGCCTGAAGGTGAAGGTGGGCCGCGAGCACGAGCGCGACCTGCGCGTGATCCGCGAGCTGCGCGCCGAATTCGGCCCTGAGGTGCTGCTGTACGCCGACAGCAACGAGACCCTGACGCCGCAGTCAGCCCCGGCGGCGCTGGACGCCATGCGCGAGGCGGGGCTGATGTACGTCGAGGAACCGCTGCCCGCCCGGAACCTGCGGGCGCGGGCCGAGCTGCACGCGCAGGGGCGGCTGCCGATCGTGGCAGACGACTCGTGCTTCACGCCCGCGGACTTGGAGCGCGAACTGGACTTCGACACCTTCGACGTGCTGAACGTGAAGACCGCCCGCAACGGCTTCACGGACGGCCTGCAGATGCTGCGCCGGGCGGCGGCGGCGGGCAAGCGCGGCATGGTGGGCTCGCAGGCCAGCACGGGGCTGGGTACCATCCACGCGGCGCTGCTCTCGACCCGGGCCGAGGTGACCGAGCCGTGCGAGCTGAGTTTTGTGCTGAAGTTGCAAGACGACCTGCTCACCGGCGGGATCGGGTTCCGGGATGGCTGGCTGGATGTGACTTCTATGAGAGAACTGGCAGTGGATGAGGTGAAGCTGAGCCGCTACCGCCTTTCATGAAGGGCCTGTCCAGGCAGTTCCAGTCGCATGAATCCCCGCGTCTCACCTGAAGGGCCCACAGGGTCATATGCCTGTCATGGTTGCCCTTCAATAATGAGGTATGGCTCAAGAGATGCTTAACGCTCTGCTGCTGCCGCTGCTGTTCAGCATGGCAGGCGGCACCTTCGTCTTCCTGCGGCGTCCCGATCAACGCACGCGCGGTCTGCTGGTCATGATCCTCTTCCAGCTCGTCGGCGCGGCTGGCAACGTCATGCAGTCCAGCCCGGAACTGTACGCACTGCTGTGCGTGCACGCGCTGGTGGTGCTGATCCTGATGACCCGTCATCTCCAGTCCCCCCACGTCACGCCGCACCCCAGCGGCGAGTAAACCGGGCAGCGGGCAGGGCGGCTCCTCCGGATGGGCCGCCCTGCCCGCTGGTCCGGGACCCTACCGTGAGGCCCGCCGCAGCCCGGGGCAGCGCGGGCGGGTACACTCGGGCGCATGACGCGCCGCGACCCCGACTCGCGCACCCAGACGCTGGAACGCACGCACACGCAGCGGCCCCGCCTGTTCCGGGTGCTGCTGCTGAACGACGACTACACCCCCATGGAATTCGTGGTGATGGTGCTCAGGCGCTACTTCCGCAAGGCCGAGCAGGAGGCGGAGCTGATCATGCTGGCCGTGCATCACAAGGGGCAGGGCGTGGCGGGCGTGTACACCCGCGACGTGGCGGAGACGAAGGTCGCGCAGGTCATGAATCACGCGCGCCGCGACGGGCATCCCCTGCGGGTCGTGGCGGAACCGGAGCCGGACGCATGATCGGCGATCATCTGCAGGTCACGATTGGCCGCGCGGCGGACTACGCGCGCGAGGCGGGCCACGAGCTGGTCACGCTGGAGCACCTGCTGCTGGCCCTGACGCACGACCCGGAGGCGCGCGAGGCGCTGCTGGCGGTGGGCGTGGACGTGGAGCGGCTGCGCGAGGACCTCCAGGGCCTGCTCGCGGAGTTTGAGGCCGTGCCGGACGCCGAGCCGGACTTCACGCTGGGCGTGCACAGGGTCGTGGAGGGCGCGGTGCTGCAGCTGCATGCCAGCGGCAAGGGGCACGAGGTCGCGGACGGCGCGCGGGTGCTCGTGGAACTGCTCGAAGAACCCGACAGTCCGGCGCGCGCGGCGCTGGAGGCGCGGGGGGCGTCGCGGCTGGACGTGCTGAGTTTCGTGTCGCACGGCGCGGCGAAGGTGCCCGGGCGTGACCGCGAGCGGCGCGTGGACGGCGTGGACGGCCCGGCCCCCGAGGCGGCCCCGGAGGAGGCCGATCCGCTGGAGGCCTACGCGGCGGACCTGACGGCGCAGGCGCGCGCCGGGGCGTTCGATCCGGTGATCGGGCGCGTGGCGGAACTGGAGCGGGTGGTGCATGTGCTGGCGCGGCGCGGGAAGAACAACCCGGTGCTGGTCGGCGAGCCGGGCGTGGGCAAGACCGCGCTGGCCGAGGGCCTCGCGCAGCGGATCGTGGACGGTGAGGCGCCCGGTTTCCTGCGGGGCGCGTCGGTGTTCGCGCTGGACCTGGGGGCGCTGCTGGCCGGAACGCGCTACCGGGGTGATTTCGAGGCGCGGCTGAAAGCGGTCCTCGCCGCGCTGGACGGGCAGAACGCGGTGCTGTTCATCGACGAACTGCACACCCTGGTGGGCGCCGGGGCGACCGAGGGCGGCAGCGTGGACGCCGCGAACCTCCTCAAACCGGCCCTCGCGCGGGGCAAGCTGCGGGTGCTGGGGGCGACCACCCCGGCGGAACTGCGGCACCTGGAGAAGGACCGGGCACTGTGGCGCCGCTTCCAGACCGTCGAGGTGCCCGAGCCGGGAGAGGAGGACGCGCTGAAGATCGTGCAGGGCCTCGCGCCCCGCTACGAGGCGCACCACGGGGTGGTGTTCACCCCGGACGCGCTGGACGCGGCGGTGCGGCTGTCGGTGCGGCACCTGCGCGACCGCTTCCTGCCGGACAAGGCCATCGACGTACTGGACGAGGCGGGCGCGGCGCGCAGCAGCGCCGGGACAGGCGGCACTATCGACGTGCCGGACATCGAGGGCACGGTGGCGCGCATGGCGCGCGTCCCACTGGGCGCCGTGAAGGCCGAGGAGGTCACGTCCCTGGCGACGCTGGAGGCCGACCTCAGGGCGCGGGTGTTCGGGCAGGACGCGGCGGTGGGCGCCGTGGCGAGCGCCGTGAAGCTGGCCCGCGCGGGCCTGCGCGACCCAAACAGACCGCAGGGGGCGTTCCTGTTCGCCGGGCCGACCGGGGTGGGCAAGACCGAACTGGCCCGCGCGCTGGCCGAGCGGCTGGGCATTCGCCTGGCGCGGTTCGACATGAGCGAGTACCAGGAGGCGCACACGGTTGCGCGCCTGATCGGGGCGCCCCCCGGGTACGTGGGCTTCGATCAGGGCGGCCTGCTCACCGACGCGGTGGCGAAGCATCCGCACGCGGTGCTGCTCCTCGACGAGATCGAGAAGGCCCACCCGGACGTGTACAACGTGTTCCTGCAGCTCATGGATCACGGGACGCTGACCGACCACACCGGGAAGAAGGTGGACGGGCGCGGCCTGATCCTGGTGTTCACCACGAACGCCGGCGCCGCCGACGCCTCGCGGCCCGCGCTGGGCTTCGGGCGCACGGGCCGCGCGGGCGAGGAGGCGGAGGCTGTGAAGCGGACGTTCACGCCGGAGTTCCGCAACCGCCTAGATGGGGTGCTGCACTTCGCGCCGCTGTCGCCGGAGGTGATGGGCGGCGTGGTGGACAAGTTCGTGCGGGAATTGCAGGTGCAGCTGGAGGAACGCCGCGTGACCCTGACCGTGACCCCGGCGGCGCGCGCGCGGCTGGCGGCGCTGGGGTACGACCCGCTGATGGGCGCGCGGCCGCTGGCGCGCGTGATCGAGGCGCAGCTCAAGCGGCCGCTGGCCGACCTGATGCTGTTTGGCCGCCTGAAAGGTGGGGGGCGCGTGCGGGTGGGCGTCAAGGACGGGAGCTTTACGTTCACTTAATTTCGCGTGCTGGACGTAAAGATTCCCTGGGATTGTCCTCACATGAGAACCGCCGGAAATCGGGAAGATGACAGGCATGAAACCCACCCTGCTGGCCCTTCTGACTGCTGCCCTCCTCGCCTCCTGCGCGCCGAAGACCGAGTCCACCGAGACCTCCACCGACGGCACCACCACCACCACCACCACGGACACCGGCGTCGCCGCCGACAGCACCCTGAACAACGGTGACACCGCCAACGCCAGCGAAGAAGCCGACATGGCAGCCGGCGACGGCCTCGAAGGCATGGTCATGAACTTCGACGGCACCGCCAAGACCTTCGGTCTGAACGAAAACGACAAGAACTACAACGTCAGCGTGACCGACACCACCACCTATGAGGGTAGCGCCACCACCGCCGACGAGTTCTTCGGCACTGACCGCAACGACGCCAACGTGTCCGTCGAAGGCGAGATCAACGGCGAGAGCCTCGTCGCCAGCAAGATCACCCTGAACTAAACCACCCCACACGCCAGGGCCGGGTTCCTACAGGAGCCCGGCTTTGGCATGACGCTACGCTGGGCAGATGACCGACGTGCTCATCCGCCCGGCCCATCCGTTTGATGCGGCGTTCGCCGTTCCGCTGATCCAGGCGACCATCGGGCCCATCGGGCTGGCCCTGACCAGCGCCTCTGCCAGCGTGGAGGCCGAGCGGGCCCTGCTGGGCTTCTACCCGCTGCGGGGCAACCGCCTGAGTTTCGAGCATCAACTGATCGCCCAGTCGCCCACCGGGGAGGGGCTGGGCCTGATCCTCGCGTACCCGGGCGAGCACGCCGAGGCGCTGGATGATCCGTTCCGCGAACGGCTCCGCGCCCTGGGCCTGCCGGGGCGCATCGAGTCCGAGGGCACGCCCGGCGAACTGTACGTGGATACCCTGGCGGTCACGGAGACCGCGCGGGGACGCGGGATCGGCACCCGGCTGCTGGACGCGGCGGCCGATGGCGCCGTGGCGCTGGGGCTGAACCGGGTCGGCCTCCTCGTCGAGGACGGCAACCCGGCCGCGCGCCTGTACGACCGACAGGGCTTCCGTCCGGCGGGCACCCGCCGGCTGGCGGGCGGCACGTACACGCATCTGGTCCGCGACCTGACCTGAGCGTCCCCCTTCCGACTGATCCACGGTGGGGGCGGCGGGCGGTATGCTCCGCGCGTGCGCACTCCGGTTGTCGTTGGTCTGGTCGTCCTGGCGGGCGTGGTGGCGGTCGTGTCGCCCGCCGCGCCGTTTCTCGCGCGGTACGGCACGCTGCCGCGCAAGGCCGAGGGGCCGGTGAATCTGGTGCTGGCCGGCGTGGACGTCGCTTACGATGACCGCTCGGCCGTGTGGCCGTGGCCGGCCAAGGCGGAAACCTTCTCGACCCGGACCGACACGCTGATGCTCGCGCAGGCCTGGCCGGACGGGCGCGTGAACATGCTCAGCATCCCCCGCGACTCCTGGGTGAACCTGCCCAAAGCCGGCTGGGGCAAGATTAACGGCGCGAACGTGCATGGCGGCCCGGAGCTCCTCATGCGGGCCGTGCAGGACCTGACGGGCCTGCCGGTGGACGGATACGCGCTGCTCAGCCTGAACGCCGTACCCGCCCTGACGGACGCGGCGGGCGGCGTGACGGTGGATGTGGGACAGGCCATGAAGTACGACGACAACGCCGGGAAGCTGCACATCGACCTGAAGCCCGGTCGGCAGCGCCTCAGTGGCGAGCAGATGGTGGGCTTCCTGCGCTTCCGGCACGACAACCTGGGCGATATCGGCCGGATCGCGCGGCAGCAGCAGTTCGTGGGGGCGCTGGGCGCGCAGGTGCGTAGCCCGCTGAACGTGTGGCGGCTCCCGCTGATGGTCGCGGCGGTGGACCGCAACATGAAGTCGAACCTGACCCGCGCGCAGGTGGCGGCGCTGATGGGCGCGGGCCTGAGCGGCGTGAAGATCAAGACGCATCAGGTGCCCGGTAATTTCGGGTACCGGGGCGCGGCGAGTGTCTGGGAGGTGGACCGCGCGGCGCTGGGCGCGCTCATCGCCAGGGAGTTCCGTGACCCGAACGATCCGCGGTCGCTGGGCGTGGCGGTCGTGAACACCGACGCCCCGGACGGCAGCGCCCGCCGCCTGAAGGAGCGGCTGGAGGGCCTGGGCTACGCGAACGTCTGGATCGTGAACGAGCCGCGCGGCCCGGCCAGGACCACCGCGTCGGGCGCGGCGGCGGCGCGGGTGCTGCGTGACGTGGGCTTCGGGACGGTCAGCGAGCAGCCCCTGGCCTCCGGGGCGGACGTGACCGTGCGGCTGGGCTCGGATACACCCGCGCCCTGAGGACGGGAGCGCAGGGCGCGGGGGAGCCGGTCATGGCTCCCCTCGCCTGTCTGCTTGTGCCCACTTGATCTGAAACGATTCAGACCGTACTGTGCTGGGCATGACCTCCTCCCTGACCGGCGAGCTGAAGTGGTGGCAGAGCGGCATCATCTACCAGATCTACCCCCGTTCCTTCCAGGACGACAGCGGCGACGGCGTGGGCGACCTGCGCGGCATCACCCGCCGCCTGCCGTACGTGGCGAGCCTGGGCGTGAAGGCCGTGTGGCTCTCCCCCATCTTCAAGAGCCCCATGCGCGACTTCGGCTACGACGTCGCCGACTACTGCGACATCGACCCGCTGTTCGGCACGCTGGAGGACTTCGACGCCTTCGTGGCCGAGGCGCACCGCCTGGACCTGAAGGTCATGCTGGACTACGTGCCCAACCACTCGTCCAGTGACCACGCGTGGTTCCAGGAGGCACTGACGGGCAAGGGCAGCGCGAAACGCGACTGGTACGTGTGGCGCGACCCGGCCGAAGGCGGCGGCCTGCCGAACAACTGGAAGTCCTTCTTCGGCGGGCCCGCCTGGACGCTGGACGAGGCCAGCGGGCAGTACTACCTCCACCAGTTCCTGCCCAGCCAGCCGGACCTGAACTGGCGCAACCCGGCCGTGCGGCAGGCGATGTTCGACGCGCTGCGCTTCTGGATGCGCCGCGGCGTGGACGGCTTCCGCGTGGACGTCATCTGGCTGCTGGCCGAGGACGACCGCTACCTGGACGAACCCGAGAACCCCGACTGGCAGCCCGGGCAGCCCGAACACTGGAGCCTCCTGCACCCCTACACCCAGGACCAGCCGGAGACGCACGAGTACATCCGCGAGATGCGCGCCGTGCTGGACGAGTTCGATGACCGCATGATGGTCGGCGAGATCTACCTGCCGGTCGAGCAGCTCCTGCCGTACTCCGGCACGGAGGACGCGCGGATGGTGCACCTGCCATTCAACTTCCACCTGATCCTGATGCCCTGGACGGCCGGGGACGTGCGGCGCTTCACGGACAGCTACGACGCGGCGTGCCTCGCGGCGGGCGCGTGGCCGAACTGGGTGCTCGGCAACCACGACCAGCACCGCTTCCGCAGCCGGGTCGGCGACGCGCAGTACCGCGTGGCTCAGACCCTCCTGCTGACCCTGCGCGGCACGCCCACCGTGTACTACGGCGACGAGATCGGCATGCACGACGTCGAGATTCCCGCCGACCGCATCGTGGACCCCGCCGCGCTGCAACAGCCCGACAGCCCCGAGGCGGGCCGTGACCCGGAACGCACCCCCATGCAGTGGGACGCTGGCGTGAACGCGGGCTTCAGCGCGGAGGGCACGATCCCCTGGCTGCCCATCGCGGATGACTGCGCCACCCTGAACGTCACCGCGCAGGAGGGCGACCCGGCCAGCGACCTGAACTACTTCCGCGCGCTGACCCGCCTGCGCCAGGAACACCCCGCGCTGATCGGCGGCACGTACCGCAGCGTGGACGCCCCCGATGACGTGTTCGCCTTCGTCCGCGAGGAGCATGGCGAGACCCTGACCGTCCTGCTGAACTTCGGCGCGCAGACCCACGACCTCGGCGCCCTGGCAGGCGGCGAGACCCTCCTGAGCAGCCTGGGAGACCAGCCCGCGAGCGGCGCGGCCCTGCGCCCGAACGAGGCCCGCATCCTGCGGGGGTAGTGGGAAGGAGGCAGTGGGGAGTGGGAAAAACAAAGAGGGGGGGAGGTTGTCGGGTGACAGCCTCCCCCCCCCTCTGCTGCTATGGCACGCGGGGGTGGATGTTCGCGCTGATCGCATCGGCGCTGTACAGGCACCCGTAGGGATACACCGTGACGCGACCGCCGTCGTGACTCGTCAGTTCACCCCGCACCTGCCACAGCTCCGGGGTGAGGGCCTTCACGCCGGTCAGCCGGTTGGACTGCTCTGCTTCTCTGCGCCGTGATACTGCTTGGCCAGGACGAGGCGCGCGGAGCTCACGCACCGCTGCGTGATCACCTTCGGCTCGGGCAGGGGGGCAGTCACCGCAGGGGGCGGCGCCGTCCTCGCACCACGCTTCGCCCGCAGTCCAGCCCCGAGCGTCACGGCCAGCAGGACGCACGCCAGCACCACACCCAGCCTCTGCATCGTCGTCATCCCAGCCTCCGATCAGGAGGGGTGGGCTCCGTCACCGGACGAAGCCCACCCCTCCAGTGCCCACGTCCAGCGTCAGGTCGCGCGGCGGGCCTGCATGACCTTCAGCAGGACGGGCACGATGCTGATCACGACGACGCCCCCCACGATGAGCAGGATGTAGCGGTCGAGGTGGGGAATGCGGTCGCCCAGGAAGTACCCCAGCGCGGGCACGCTGACCCCCCACAGCAGGGCGCCGAGGATGTTGTACAGCGTGAACGGCACCAGGGGCATGCGGCTCACGCCCGCCATGGTGGGGACCAGGGTGCGCACGACCGGCACGAAGCGCGCCAGGACGACGGCCAGCCAGCCGTAGCGGGTGAAGAACAGCTCGGCGCGGGTCACGTACTCGGGTTTGAAGTACCGGGCGTCCTGGTTGGCGAACACGCGCGGCCCGAACTTCCCGCCGATAAAGTACCCGGCGACGCACCCCAGGATCGCGCCCGCCACGACGGCCGCCATGATCCCCCCGAGACTCAGGGCGCCCCCGGCGGCGAGGACCCCGGCGGCCAGCAGCAGGGTGTCGCCCGGCAGGAAGAAGCCCAGCAGCAGTCCGGTCTCGGCGAAGACGATGGCGAAGAGCCCCACGTAGGACGCGGAGAGGATCAGGCTGGTCAGGTCGTGCATACCCGATCAGGCTAGCGTGCCGGGTTGCACCCGCGCGTCACTCGCAGGATGGAGGGCGCGCTTCATGAAGGCCCCCGCGCCGCTGCGGGGCGGCCCTCAGCGCGCGCGGAGGTTGGTGGTGTTCCCGGCGGTGTCGGTGACCACGATGTCGGCCCAGATGCCGGTCGTCTCGGCGTAGAACTCGACCTCCTTGCCGGGCGTGATGTTCAGGCGGTTGCCGTCCACGCTGACCTGCGCGACGCGGACGTTGTCGCTGGCGACGCCGGACACGCGGATCACGTTTCCGCTGCGCTCGAAGCGGGTGACCTTCACGGTGGGCCGCGTGGGATCGACACTGACGGGCAGCACCAGTTTCGCCGCGTTCCCGGCGGCGTCCCGGGCGGTGATGGTGTACTGCCCGGTGGGCGTGGACAGCACCGCCTGGAACTGGAAGCGGGCGATCTTGCGGCTGCCGGGCTGGATGGGGATGCTCTTGCCGTCCACCTGAATGTCGGTGACGCCGGTGTCGTCGAGGACGTAGCCCTGGACCAGGAAGCCGTTGGCGCTTCGGGTCGCGCCGGTATCGGTGACGCTGATCCGGGGCGTGAAGTTGTCGGCCGTGCGGGCGCAGCTGCCCAGCGCGAGGATCAGGCTGGCTCCCAGCAGGGCGAGGATGGGGGAGCGGCGCATACAGGGCAAGTATACCCGCCGCGTGGGCGGGCCTGGACCGGAGCGCGGCGCAGACCGGCGCGGCCGCGCGGACCGGGATGACGGTGGGCGGCGCGGGTGGCGCTTAGAATGCCGGGCGTGAATTCGTCCGCCTCATCATCCGCTGCCGCAGCCGGCTCCGCGCCGCGCGTGTCGGCGTTCATTCCGGAGGGCACGCGCGACGTGCTGCCGCCCGAGTGGGCGCAGCGCGAAGCGATCCGCGCGCAGCTGTCCGGCCTGTTTTCCCGCTGGGGCTACCGGGGCGTGGAGGTCCCCGCCCTGGAGTACGCCAGCGCGCACCATCCGCAGGACGCCGTGGCGTTCAAGCTGATCGACTCGGGCGGGCAGGTGCTCTCGCTGCGCAGCGAGTTCACGACCGCCGTGGGCCGCCTGGTGCGCACGCGCTACCCGCACGGGCCGTTCCCGCTGCGGCTGCAGTACTCGGGGCGGCTGTGGCTGCGCGCGCAGAACAGCGAGCTGGGCCGCCTGCGCGAGTTCAATCAGCTGGGCGTGGAACTGATCGGCGTGGAGTCCGCCCGTTCGGACGCGGAGCTGCTGCATCTGGCGGCGGCGGCGCTGCGTGAGGTCGGGGTGGGCGCGGCGCTGGAGGTCGGGTACCCGGGCTTCGTGGACGCCGTGCTGGAGGACGCCGGGCTGCACGGCGCGGCGCGGGCGGCGCTGCATGACGCGATCGACCGCAAGAGTGGCGCGGACGTGGACCTGCTGTGCGGCCAGTTCGGGCTGGGCGGCGAGACGCGCCGCACCCTGCACGCCCTGACGGACCTGTACGGCGGCCCCGAGGTACTCGACGCCGCGCAGGCGCTGGCGCAGGGCACGCGCGCGCACGAGGCGGTGGCGCACCTGCGGCGCGTGGCCGCGCTGTACGCGGGGCCGCTGCTGTTCGACCTGGGCGTCAGCCGCCGCTACGACTACTACACCGGGCTGACCTTCCGCGCGTACGCGCCGGGCCTGAACCAGCCGGTGCTGGGCGGGGGCCGCTACGCGCTGGAGGGCGGCCTGCCGGGCGCGGGCTTCGCGCTGGGCCTGGAACGCCTGATGCGCGCCCTGGCCGGCGACCTGCCCCCCGAACCGGAACTGGTGCTGGCGCTGGACCTCGCGGCGGCCGAGGCGGCGCGCGCGCAGGGCCTGCACGCGGAACTCGCCTGGACGGACGACCGGGCTGACTTGCAGGCGTTCAGCGCGGCGCGCGGCATCCGCCGCTGGGCCTACACCGACGGCGGCACGCTGATCTTCCAGCCCGCCACGGAGGTGACGCTGTGACCCCCGCCCCCACCCGGGACCCCGGGCACCTGACCCTGGCGCTGCCCAAGGGCCGCATCCTGGAAGACGCCATCGCGCTGCTCTCGCAGGCGGGCCTGCCGCTGACCATGCCCGAGAAATCCCGCGCGCTGCGCCACGAGTTCCCCGGCGTGACGGTGCTGGAACTGCGCAACCAGGACGTGCCGGTGTACGTGGACCTGGGCGTCGCGGACGCCGGGATCGTCGGGAAGGACGTGCTGATCGAGTCGGGGCGCACCGTGTACGAACCGGTGGACCTGCGCTTTGCCGGGTGCCGCCTCTCCCTGATCCGCGAGGTCGGCGCGGGCGGCGACATCGCGCGGGTCGGCACGAAGTACCCCCGCGCGGCCCGCGCGTACCTGAACGCGCGCGGCATTCCCGCCGAGATCGTCAAGCTCAGCGGGAACATCGAACTGGCGTGCCTGACGGGCCTCGCGGACGCCGTGGTGGACCTCGTGCAGACGGGCAGCACCCTGCGCGCGAACAACCTGGAGGAGGTGGACGTGCTGTTCCACTCGACCGCGCGGCTGGTCGTGAACCGCGCGGCCCTCAAGACCCGCCGCGAGCGCCTGCGGCCCCTGATCGAGCGTCTGCGCGAACTGACCTCGCAGTAAACGCAGGAAGTGGAAAGTGGGGAGTGGATGCGGCGCAGCTCCACTCCCCACTTCCTACTGCCCACTCCCCTCTTCCGGCCTACTTCGCGGCGTTCAGGGCGCGTTCCATGCGGGTCAGCGCCTCGGTCAGCAGTTCGCGGCTGGTGGCGAAGTTCAGGCGGATGAAGCCCTGGTACTGCGGCTTGTGGCCCTCGTGCGCGAAGACCGGGCCGTCGTGGATGGCGACCCGCGCCTCCTCCAGCAGGAAGGTCTGGATGTCCCCGGCGCGCGGGTGGGCACGCAGATCCAGCCACGCGAGGTACGTCGCCTCGGGGACGTGGAAGCGCACCCAGGGGAGCCGCTCGCGCAGGAACGCCGCCATGAAGTCGCGGTTCTCCCGCAGGTACTCGACGGTCTCGGCCAGCCAGGGGCCACCCTCGGCCAGGGCGGCGCGCCACATGGTGAGGCTCAGGGCGCTCTCGTGGCCCATCAGGCCGCCCGCCGCGCCGCGCACGCGGGTCAGCAGCTGGGCGCTGTGGCTGATCATCGCGCCGATCCCCAGGCCGGCCGTGTTGAACGCCTTGCACGGCCCGGTCAGGGTGATGGTGCGGCTCTGCACGCGCGGGTCGGCGGCGAACGACTCGAACGGTCCGTCCGTGAAGCGCAGGTCGGCGTGCAGCTCGTCACTCATGACGAACAGGTCGCGCGCGATCACCAGGTCGCGCAGTTTCTGCAACTCCTCGGCCGTCCAGACGCGCCCGGTGGGGTTGTGCGGGTGGCACAGCAGCAGCAGCCGCGACCCGCGCGACGCGGCGTCCATCGCCGCCCAGTTGATCTCGAAGCCGTTCTCGCCGTCGCGCAGGGGCACGCCTGCCACGCGGCGGCCCAGATCCGTGATCGCCAGATGGAACGGGTGGTAGATGGGCGTCATGGTCACGACCGGTTCACCCGGCGTGGTCAGCGCGTGCACGGCGGCGTAGATGCCCGGCACGACGCCCGGCAGGAACGTGAGGTTCTCGGCCGTGAGGCTGTCGAGTCCCTGCGCGGCCAGTTTCGGCAGCAGGGCGTCTTTCAGTCGGGTGTCGCCGCGCAGCTGCGCGTAGCCCAGGCCCTGATCCAGCCGCTCGTGCAGCGCCTTCATGATGGGCGGCGCGACCGGGAAGTCCATGTCCGCCACCCACATGGGAATGACGTCTTCCGGGTACAGCGTCCATTTCAGCGAGTCGGGGTGACGCAGGGCGCTGACGTCCAGGGTGTCGCGCGGGTTCCGGGCAGTGTCCGTCATGAGGGCGAGCATACCCCCCGCCCATGAGGAGGCGGGCAGGGAGCGCCTCTCGTCCCCCGCACGCCGCCGCGGGGCTACACTGCTCGGCATGCTGGCGATCATCGGCGCAATGGACGAAGAAATCGAGTTGCTCTTGGGGGACCTGCGGGAGCGTGAGGACCTGAGCTTTCCGGGCGTGACCCTGCACCGGGGCGCGCTGGACGGCGTGCCGGTCCTGCTCACGCGCGGCGGGATCGGCAAGGTGAACGCCGCGATGACCACCACGTACCTGCTGATGCAGGGCGCGACCCGCGTGATCTTCACGGGCGTGGCGGGCGGCGTGCACCCCGAGCTGCGGGTCGGGGACATCGTGGTGAGCACCGACTGCGTGCAGCACGACGTGGACGTGACCGCGCTGGGCTACGCGGTGGGCACCGTGCCGGGTGAACTCCCGGCGTGGCCCGCCGACGACACGCTGCGCGCGGTGGCGCTGGAGGCCGCGCGGGACGTGGAGGGCGTGCGCGTGCTGGACGGCCGCGTGGCGAGCGGGGATCAGTTCATCGCGTCCAGGGAGGGCGTGACGCGCCTGTGGACGGGCTTCGGTGCGGCCTGCGCCGAGATGGAGGGCGCGGCGGTCGCGCAGGTGTGCGCGAAGGCGGGCGTGCCGTTCGTGGTGATCCGCTCGGTCAGCGACACGGCCGACCACGACGCGAAGGTGGATTACCGGGAGTTCATGCCGCTGGTGGCCCGCCACGCCAAGCAGGTCGTGCGCGGCATGCTCGCGCGCCTGAGCGCCCAGGCCGGCTGAGTCCCGCGTGACCCCGCCCGGCTCGGTCACGGCGCGCCTGCCGGTCCCGGCCCGGTTCGTGCTGGGCCTGGGGCTGCTGCTGGGGTTCGCGGCGGCCGGGCAGGCCCTGACGCATGCGCTGGGCCTGCCGCTGCCGGGCTCGGTGGTGGGGCTGGCGCTGCTATGGGCGGCGCTGGGCCTGAAAGTGGTTCGGCTGCACTGGATCACGGACGCCGCCGACGGGCTGCTGGGCGTGCTGGGCCTGCTGTTCATTCCCGCCACCGCAGGCTTCCTGCAATTCCTGAGCGCCGGAGCGGCGTGGGGCCTGTGGCTGCTCGTCATGACGGCGGGCCTGCTCGTGGGGGCGGGCGCGGCGGGCCTGCTCGCGTCGCGCCTGCTGCGCCCGGAGGACTCTTGATCTGGGTCATGGTCACGCTGCTGGCCTTCGCGGCGGGCGTGCTGGCGCAGCTGCGGCTGCGCTCCCCGCTGGCGAACCCGACCCTGATCGGCACGCTGATCGTCGCGGCGGCGCTGCTGCTCACGCGGGTGCCGTACGACACGTACCTGCATGACGTGCAGCCGCTCTCGGTGCTGCTCACGCCCGCCGTGGTCGCGCTGGCCGTACCGCTGTACCGCCTGCGGGCACTGCTGGCCCGGCAGTGGCGGGCGCTGCTGCTGGGCGGCCTGAGCGGCACGGCGCTGGGCGTCGGGGTGGACACGCTGCTCGCGCGGGCGCTGCACCTCTCCCCCGACGCGCAGCGGGCCCTGCACACGGCGCCGGCCACCAGCCCGGTCGCGCTGCAACTCGCCCCGTTCACGCACGCGCCCCCCGCGCTGGCGGCCACGCTGGCGGTGCTGTCCGGGCTGATCGGCGCGCTGATCCTGCCGCCCGTCCTGAACGCCCTGCGCGTCCGGCACCCGCTGGCGCGCGGCATCGCCATCGGGTCGGTCGCGCACGGCATCGGCACCGCCCGCGCACGCGAGGAAGGCGAGTGGGCGGGCGCGGCCGCCTCCATCGGCATGGGGCTCGCCGCGCTGACCGTCACGCTGATCGTCGCGCTGCTGGCGTAGACCGGCAGCCGCCCGCAGGTCGCCCGCGCCCCGCCGGTCACCCCGGCCTCCCCCTCTGCCCCGCCTGCCCTCCTTGACCTCCACCCGCGCAGCCGGGATGCTGGGCACAATGGCGCGCAAGGTGAACCCCATTCAGGACCGGTTGCGGCGCGCGGCGCTGGAGAAGGCGGCGTACCTGGCCATCTACGAGCGGGGGTACGCGGGCGTGACGCTGGCGGACATCGCCGCGCACGCCGGGGTCAGCCGGGGCACGCTGGTGTATCACTTCGGCAGCCGGGCGGGCCTGCTCGCGGCCGTCATGCGGCGCTTCTCGCGGACGATCGCGGTGGCGACGCGGCGCGCGGTGCGGCTCTCGGACACCCCGGAGGGGAAACTGCGGGCGTACGTGGACAACCAGTTCTACGGACTGGTGAACACCCGGCGGTTCTACACGGTGTCCCTGGACTTCCTGGCCGCCGCGACGCGCGACGCGGACCTGATGACCATGCAGCGCGCGTTCCTGGCCGAGTCGCTGGCGGTGGATCTGGAACTGGCGCGCCTGACCGGCCGCGTGGGCGCGGAGGGCCGGGCGCGGCTGCTGCGCGCCATCGTGGAGGGCCTCAGCGTGCGCTTCCTGGCCGACCCCGAGCCGGATCTGGCGGTGTACCGCGCCGACTGCATGACGGGCCTGCGCGCCGTGCTGGGCTGGCCGGACGACGCCGCGTAGTTACACGTTCACGCCGTCCAGCGTGGCGATGCCGTGCTTCAGGGCGTACAAGGCGGCCTGGGTGCGGCTGTCCAGCCCCAGCTTGCTGAGCAGGCGCGACACGTGGGTCTTGACGGTGGCCTCGCTGACGCCCTGGTCGGTGGCGATGTCGCGGTTGCTGTAGCCGTGCGCGAGGAGTTGCAGGACGATGGTTTCCTTGGGGGTGAGGCTCTCGCGCATCTCGCCGCCCCGGAAGTCCCGCACGAGACGCTTGGCGGCCTCGGGGTGCAGGCGCACCTCGCCGCGCGCAGCGGCGTGGATGGCGTCGGCCAGCGTGTCCGATGACGCGTCCTTGAGCATGTAACTGATCGCGCCCGCCTCGATCGCGCCGTTCACCTTGTGTTCTTCCAGGGTGCTCGTCAGGGCGATGACCTCGGTGTCGGGGTGCTGGCGTTTGAGGGTGCGGGTGGCGGTGATGCCGTCCATGACGGGCATCATCAGGTCCATGATCACCACGTCGGGGCGCAGGCTGGCGGCGGCCTGGAGGGCCTCCTCGCCGTTGGCGGCCTCGCCGATCACGTCGATGTGCGGGTCGAGGCCCAGGAACAGGCGCAGGCCCTGGCGGACGACGGCGTGGTCGTCCACGAGCAGCACGCGGACAGGAGCGGGCGGGGTGGGGGCAGGGTCATGGGTCATGGCAGGTCTCCGGGAGGGGCTCAGCGGCGCAAGGGGCGGGTGGGAGTGGAGTCGGTGGGGGCCGGGGCCGTCACGCCGGCGCGGGCGTCGTCCTGGGCCTGACTGAGGGTCACGTTGACGGCGCGGCCGTCCACGAACACGTCCAGGTCCGGGGCGGGGCTGGGGGGCTGCCCCGGGGGAAAGGTCTGCGTGTCGCGGTCGGGGTAGCGGACGCGGGCGGTCAGGCCGGGCGGGAGGAGCAGGGTCACGTGGCCGCTCTGGGTGCGGACATCCAGGGTGCCGCGCGTGCGGGTCGTGGCGGTCAGGCGGATGTCGCCGCTGCCGGTGGTAACGGTCCCGCGCCCGGTGATGGCGGGGAGGGTCATGCGGACGTCGCCGCTGTCGGTGCCGATCCCGAGGGTCTGGGTGGTCAGCCCGGTGAGGTTCAGGGTCTGGTCGCCGCTGCTGGTGTTCACGCGCAGGGCGTCGGTCAGGCTGCCGCGCGGGGCGGTCAGGGTCACGGCCCCGCTGCGGCTGACGGCGCTGACCGCCCCGGCCTCGCGGGCGGGCAGGCTGAGGGTCTGGTCGCCGCTGTCACTGCGGACGGTCAGGGCCCGCAGGCGCAGCGGCGTGAGGGTCAGGTGCTGGTCGCCGCTGGCGGTGCTGGTACTCAGCGTGACAGGCAGGTCACGGCTGAGCGCCAGATCCAGGGTGTGCTGCACGCCCTCGGGGCCGCTGATGATCACGCCGCGTTCCCGCAGCGGCTGCACGTTCAGGCTCACGGACGCCGTGATGGCGCGGCCCTGGCGGGTCACGTCGGCCTGCACCGGGTTGCGGGCGCGGTGGTGCGCGCGCCCCCGCAGGGCGTACTCGCTGCCGCCGGGCAGCGGCGTGACGGTCAGGTCGCTGCGGTCACCGCTGGCATTCACGGCGGCGCTGCTGGCCAGGTCCAGCGGCAGCGGGCCGTCCAGGAGCACGCTGATCGGCGTGTCCTGCACGCTCATGCCGGGCGTCAGGGTGCGGCCACTGCCCTGCCACACGAGCACGAATCCGGCGGCGGCGAGCAGCAGCCCCCAGGCCATGCGGCCCAGCGTGGGCGCCAGCGGGCGCGACGGCGGCACGGTGGTCACGCGCTGACCTCCAGGGCGGCGGTGGCCTGCGGGGCGCGCGGGAGGATGAGGGTGACCCGGGTGCCCTGCCCGGGCGCGCTGAGCACCTCCAGGGTGCCGCCCGCCCCGGCGGCGCGTTCGCGCATGGAGCGCTGGCCCAGCGTGCCGCGCCCCTGGGCGGTCACGTCGAAGCCGCGCCCGTCGTCCCGGACGCTGAGCGTCACGTGCGCGGCGTCCTGGGTCACGCTCAGCCACACCGCCTGCGCGCGGGCGTGCTTCACGGTGTTGTGCAGCGCCTCCTGCGCCACGCGGTACGCGGCGGCCTGCGCGTCGGGGCTCAGCTCGGGTTCCTCGCGCAGCTCGGTGTGGACGCTCAGGCCGTGGCGGGCTTCCAGGGCGTGCGCATGCTGCGTGAGGGCGGCGATCAGGCCCCCCTCCTCCAGCGCATCGGGGCGCAGGCTGAACAGCAGCGCCTTCATCTCGGACACGCCGCCCTCGGCGAGCCGGATGGTGTATTCCAGGCTCTGACGGGTGCGCTCCGGGTCGCGGTCCAGGGTGGCGCGGGCGGTCTTGGCGCCCAGCGTGATGCCGTACAGTGCCTGCGCGACACTGTCGTGCAGTTCACGGGCCAGCCGGGCGCGTTCCAGTTCACCGGCCCGCGTGCCCGCCCGCTCGATCAGCTGCGCGGCGTGCAGGGCCGTGCCCGCGTGGTCCGCGATGGACAGCAGGAACGCCAGTTCGTCGGCGCCGGGCCGCGTGCCGGGGGCGTACAGGGCGCGCAGGGTGCCGCCGTCCACCCCGGTACTCGCGGGCAGCGCCACGGGCAGGATCGCCAGGGCGGCGCCGCCGCCCAGCAGGGTCAGGCTGGCCTCGCCGGGCGCGGGCGGGCGGGTCAGGGCGCCGCCCAGCAGGCTGGGGGGCAGGTCACCGAACCCGGTGTCCAGGGCGCGGGGCGTGCCGTCCGGGGCCACCAGCGCCACCGCCTCGGCGGTGCTGGCCTCGCGGGCCTGGGTGGTCAGGTCCCGCAAGGTGGCCTCCAGATCGTCTCCCAGTGCCACCCGCCCGGCCGCGCGGCGCAGCGCGATCACTTCGCGCCGCGCGGCCTCCCCGGCGTCCTGGGCCAGCAGCGCCGTGCCCAGGCGCGTCCACATGCGGCCCATCAGGTTCAGGACCCCGGCCGTGACCAGCAGCGCCCCCGCCCCGCTGAGCATCAGCCCGGCGGTCGCCAGCGGGCCGGGCCGCAGCGTCCATTCGTTCCAGACCAGCGGGACACTGGCGTCCATCAGCCACAGCGGCGCGCCCAGACCCAGCACCACCAGGGCCAGCAGGGCGGCGAGCACCACCCAGCACACCAGCCCCAGCGGCAGCTGGATCACGTGGAACAGCAGCGTGCGGTACGTGACCGGGTCCGAGAGCGTGGCGCCCAGCCAGCCCAGCACGCCGCTTGTGGTCGGCTGCGCCGGGCGGACAAACCGCACGCCCAGCACGCTGACCAGCGCGCGCTGCATGTCACCCAGGGCGCCCACCAGCCACAGCGCGCCCAGCAGGAACAGCGCGCCCACCAGCACCGGCAGGGTCAGCAGTCCGGCGAGCACCGCGCCGGTCAGCAGGGCCGCGACCAGCCCGCCCAGCGGCACGCTGAGCAGCACGTACGCCCCCACCCGGTACGTGCCGGGGTCAAGCAGATCCGCCAGCGCCGGGAACCGGGGGGGGCGGATGGGGTGGGGCGGGCGTCCCTGGTCCATCGGCCTTATCATGCCGCGCAGCGTAGCGGCCTGCCGCGCCGCGCCGCGTCCCCCGAAAGGCGCAGCACGTCATCCGGCGGCCAGCGCCGGGCGGGGAGGGTCACGGCCACCACCGGCAGCGCCCTGCCGGGCTTCACCCGTCCGGGTCGTAGCCCCAGGCGCTCAGTTCCTCACCGGTCGGGTCTCGCTCCTCCAGCCGGGTCACGCGGCCCGCCTCCAGCTGCGCGTGCACATACAGGTCGTTGCCCGGCTCGATGCTCCACAGCTCGAAGCGCAGGGCGGGCCACGCCGCCGCGACGGCCCGCAGCCACGGCACCGGCGCCGCCCACGCCGTCGCGAAGTGCAGGACCAGCCCGCCGGGCCGCTCCGTGACGGTCACGTCGTCCGCGTCCCGGCTTGAGCCCCAGTGCAGGGTCTGCCAGGACTCGCCGTCCAGCGGCAGGTGGGGCGCGGGGTCCTCACCGCCGGCTTGCAGGGCGATCACCCGCTGCAGGTCGCCCGGTCCAGCCGCGCGGTAGCCCCGGCGGATCACGGTGGCAGGCACCGGCACCTGGGCGTGGAAGCTCAGCGCCTGAGCGGCCTGCCGGGCCCCGCCATAGGCTGCGGTCGGCCCCCGCTGCGCCGCGCGCCACGCCGTGAGCACGGGGCCAGCCCCGCTCACTTCCAGTCTGTTCTGGCACCAGTTGGTCATCGTCCTCCCGTGGTGGAGGCTCGGGCCGACCGGGGCACGGCGCCCCAAGCCTCCGCGTCACCTCGCCTGTCAGGGAACCACATCCGGGGGCGGGCGCGCGTGAGCCGTACCCCCGACCCCCGGGGTGTTCGTGGGGACAGCAAGAAAAAAACGCGCCTCCCGGCTGGGGAGGCGCGTTTCTGTATGGTGGGCGGTATAGGATTTGAACCTACGACCCTTCGCGTGTGAAGCGAATGCTCTACCGCTGAGCTAACCGCCCGTGTTGATGGGCCCTGCCGGATTTGAACCGGCAACCAATCGGTTATGAGCCGACTGCTCTGACCGTTGAGCTAAGAGCCCTCAGAGCTTTTCTGGCCGCCCTGGCGTTCAGGGCGAGGGGAAGTGTAGCAACGGGGTGGGTGCTTGTCAAACCCCCGCGGCCCCCTGCCTGAGTGACGCGCGGCCGGGGACGCCGCGGGCGGGTAGAGTGCGGGGCATGCGTGTCGTGCATGTGGCGTCCGAGGTGTTCCCGTTCTCGCGTTCCGGTGGGCTGGGGGACGTGCTGGGCGCGCTGCCCGCGCAGCAGGCCCGGCTGGGGGCGGAGGTGACGGTGGTCTCTCCGTGGTACGCGGATATCACGCAGCCGGTGCGCGAGCTCTGGCGCGGCCCGCTGACCGTGCCGGGCACGGTGGCCCTGGAGGACGTGCGGGTGGGAGAACTGGTGCAGGACGGCGTGCAGTTCCTGTTCGTGGGGCTGGGGGCGTTCGACCGGCCGGGCCTGTACTTCCCGGACGACGTGTGGCGGTTCACGCAGTTCGGTCGGGCGGTGCTGCCGGCCCTGGAGCGGGTCGGCGTCCGGCCGGACGTGCTGCACGGGCACGACTGGCAGGCGGGACTGGTGGTGGCGCTGGCGCGCCTGGCGGGGGTGCGGGCCGTGTTCAGCGTGCACAACCTCCAGTACCAGGGCCGCTGGAACCTGATCGACGGGACCGGATGGACCGGGCTCCCCGACTGGGTGTACACGCACGAGGGCCTGGAGTTCCACGGGGACGTGAACCTGATGAAGGCGGGGCTGGTGTTCGCCTCGCAGGTCACGACGGTCAGCCCGACGTACGCGCAGGAGATCACCACGCCCGAGTACGGCGAGGGGCTGGAGGGCCTGCTGATCCGCCTGACGCACGAGGGGCGCCTGAGCGGCGTCCTGAACGGGCTGGATCAGGCGCGCTGGGACCCGCGCACGGACGCGGACATCACGCCGTTCACGGACCCGGCCGGCAAGGCGGCGTGCGGGGCGGCGCTGCGGGCCGAGTACGGCCTGGACGAGGCGCCGATCCTGGCGACCGTCAGCCGCCTCGCGGAGCAGAAGGGCATGGACCTGCTCATCGGGGCGCTGCCCGAACTGACGCGCGACTGGAACGTGGTCGTGCTGGGCGGCGGTGACCCGCGCCTGGAGGCGGCGCTGCGCGAGTGGGACGCCCATCCCCGGGTGGCGTTCGCGCAGGGCATGAACGAGCCGCTGGCGCACCGCATCTACGCCGGCGCGGACGCGTTCGCGATGCCCAGCCGCTTCGAGCCGTGCGGCCTGTCGCAGATGATCGCCATGCGCTACGGAACGCTGCCGGTGGTGCGCGAGACGGGCGGGCTGGTGGACACCGTGCCGCACGAGGTGGGCTTCCGCTTCGGTCCGGCCTCCGTGCAGGGGCTCGTGGACGCCTGCGCCGCGGCGAGATCGACCTTCGACGACCGCGCCGAGTGGACGGCCCGCGCCGCCGAGGCCATGAGCCTGGACTTCAGCTGGGACGGCCCCACCCGCGAGTACCTGGGGCTGTACGCCCGCGTGCTGAGCAGTCCGCTGCGGCCCCTGACGGGTCTGGCGGGCGCGTGAGCGGGCCACAGGTGAGCGCCGTGCAGGTCGAGCGGCTGTCCGGCGAGGGCCTAACCACCGCGCTGGCCGCGCTGTACGACGCGCCGGCCGAGGCGGTCGCGTGGATGGCGGACGTGTGCACGGCGGCGTGGGTGGCCTTCGAGGTGCAGCCCGGCGAGGCCGGCGAGGTGCGCGAGGTGGTGCTCGGCGCGGCCGGCACGCGCCCCAGCCCGGCGCATGGAGCGGAACTGCTCGGCGGGGTGTTCAGCGGCGCGCGGCGCGACGAGGCGGCGCTGGCACTGGCGGACGCCGCACGCGCCGAGGTGGGCCGCGCGTACGTGTTCGCCGACGGGCATCTGTTCCCGCCGGAGCCGTTCCTGACGCTGGGCTGGCGCGAGACGGGCGCGTACCGCCGCCTGGAGGGCCGCGTGCCCTACCGGCACGTCACGCCACCCGAGGGCGTGACCCTGCGCGCCCTGGCCGACACGCCTCACGCGGCGCGGCTGGAGGCGCTGCGCACCTACGAGGACCGCATCGGGCATCACGCGGTGCACGAGGACGCCGCGCGGGACGGCGCGGGGGAGTTCGACGCGCACGTCAGCGTGATCGCGCTGGACGACCAGGGGCGCGGGATCGGCGTGTGCCGCGCCGCCATCGAGGACGGGCAGGGCCGCGTGGACGCCCCGGGCGTGCACCCGCTGTGGCGGCACACGGCGCTGCGCTCGGCGCTGCTGAACGAGGTGAATACCCGCCTGCGCGCCCGGGGCGTCACGCAGCTCAGCATGGACTCCTGGGGGGACACGCCCGAGGACCTCGCGCACGACCTGAAGTGGGGCCTGCACGTCGTGGACGAGACGCCGCTGCTCAGCTCGCCCTGACCTGCGCGCTGAACGTGGGCGGCGGCGCGGTCGAATTGCGCCGCTGAGGTACCATCGGGGGTGTGAATCTCGCGGTGGTGCTCGTTTCTCCTAAAACTCCTGGCAATATCGGTTCGGCGGCGCGCGCCATGCTGAACATGGGGGCGCGGGACCTGCGACTGGTCGCGCCGCGCTGCGATCACCTCGATTCCGGCGCGGTGGCGATGGCGGTCCATGCGGCGGATCTGCTGCGCGAGGCGAAGGTCTACCCGACGCTGCGCGAGGCGCTGGCCGACCGGGACCTGAGTGTGGGCACCACCGCCCGCCTGCGCGCGGACCTGGCGCCGCCGCAGCACCCGGCGTACGTGCGGCCGCTCGTGCGCGCGGCGGCCGCGCCCGCGCTGGTGTTCGGCCCCGAGGAGACCGGGCTGATCAACAGCGACCTGGAGCAGTGCCAGCTGGCGGTGCGCATCCCGACCGGGGACTACGCGAGCCTGAACCTCGCGCAGGCGGTGCTGCTGGTGTGCTACGAGTTCCTGCAGGGGCAGGACGAACTGCCCGAGCGGCAGCGCAAGACCGCCACGCGTGAGGAGATGGAGGCCCTGTACGGGCACCTGCGCGAGACGATGACCCTGATCGGCTACACGGACGCGGTGCGGGCGCGCCACACGCTGCGGCTGTGGCGGGCGGTGCTCGACCGGGCGCTGATGAGCAGTGCCGAGAGCCGCCTGTTCCGCGGCCTGCTGCGGCAGGTGCACTGGAAGGTGGAGGACGCCGCCGCGCGCGGCACGACCGCGCCCCGGCAGGCTCCTGCGCCGGACACCCCCGAGCTGGACCTCCCCGCTACCGACGACCAGCCCGGGCGCTGAGGGGGGGCGCCGGGACGGCCCGCCCGGCGCGGCGGGCCTAGACTGGGGGCATGACGGACGCTCCCGCGCCGCGCCAGCCTGTCCCTGACGCCCTGACCCCCGACCTCTCCCCCATGCCCGATCATCTGCCGGACGCCCTGCCCGAGGCGCTGGACGGCGCGCCGGTACGGGGGCCGCGGGGGTTCCGGCTGTCGGACCGGGTGCGGGTGGTGCGCAATGTCCTGCCGCCGCTGATCGTGCTGGTGGTGGGCGTGGTGGAGTTCCTGATCTCGCTGCTGCCCGGCGCGGCGCTGGAGCTATGGGCGCACCTGCTGTTCTACGGGCTGGTGGGCCCGGCGGTGACGTACTTCAGCGTGGAGTGGATCGCGGAGGGCACCCGCGCGCGTGAGCGGGCCGAGCGGCAGCTGCTGGACCTGTACGGCGAGCTGCGGGTATCGCACGCGCGGCTGGGGGCGGTGCAGGAACTCATGCGGGACCTGTCGGACGCGGCGGACATGGGCGCGGTGCTGGACGTCGCGGCGCGCGGCGCGGTGCGCGTGACCGGAGCGCAGCGGGCGACGCTGACGGTGCCGGGCGGCCTGAGCGGCACGGCCCGCGCCGAGGGGTCCAGCGAGGCGTCGGGGCCGCTGCATCCGCTGAAGGTGCCGGTGCCGGGCGGCGGGGCGCTCGCGCTGCACTTCCAGGACGCCCCCCCGGCGGACGCCGAGGCGCTGGCGCAGGCGCTGGCCTCGGAGGTCGCGCGCGGCGTGGAGGCGGTGCGGCAGCGGACGCTGGACCTGATGACGCTGTACTCGGTGGATCAGAGTATCCGCGCCGAGCGCAACATGCGCCGCCTGCTGGGCCGCGTGACGCACGCCATGGCGGGCCGCGTGGGGGCCGGGGCGCGGGCGGTGGTCCTGAGCGATCAGGACGGGGTGCTGCGGCTGGAGTACGCGCAGGACGCGCACGGCGAGCGGCGCGGCGGGGTCGCTCCGGCGTTCGCGCAGCGGGTCGCGCAGGCCGAGGCGGCCCTGAAGGCCACCGACGAGGAGGCCGGGGAAGTGTTCCCGGAGGCCCGCAGCGTGCTGGGCCTGCCCATGCGCGACGAGGAGGGCCTGGTGGGCGTGCTGCTGCTGGGCGACCCGGACCCGAACGCCTTCGACGACGCGCGGGTGTCGCTGCTGGCGCTGATGGCGGGGCAGGCGACGCTGGCGGTCCGCAACGCGCGGGCGTACCTGTACTCGGAGGAACTGGCGATCAGTGACGAGCGCGCCCGCATCGCGCGCGAGATTCACGACGGGGTGGCGCAGTCGCTGGCCTTCGCGGCGCTGAAGCTGGACGTCGTGGCCCGGCAGATCCACACCGATCCCCCGAAGGCGGAGGCCGAGGTGCGCGCCGCCACGACGCTGCTGCGCGAGCAGATCCGCGAGGTGCGCCGCTCGATCTTCGCGCTGCGGCCCATCGACCTGGAACGCTACGGGCTGCTGGAGACCGTGCGCCGCTACGTGCTGGATTTCGGCGAGCAGAATGGCCTGCGGGTGCACCTGAACGTGAGCGGGGACGTGCACCTCGCGCCGGGGGACGAGGCGGTCGTGTTCCGGATCCTGCAGGAGAGCCTGAACAACGTCGCCAAGCACGCCCGCGCGCAGGAGGTCAAGGTGACGCTGCACGGCGCGGAACAGGTGACGCTGCGGGTGCAGGACGACGGCGCGGGTTTCGATCCGGAGACCATCACGGGCCGCGTGAGCAGCGCGGGCGGCCTGGGCCTCTTGCAGATGCGCGAGCGGATCGAGGCGCGTGGCGGCCTGTACCGCGTGCTGTCGAGCCCCGGGCACGGCACGCTGGTCGAGGCGGAACTCCCGCAGGGCTGAGCGTCCCGTGACGGCGCGCCGCGCCTGGCAGCGGGCCCGCCCTGCGGTCAGCGGGGCAGCTGGATGAATTCCAGGATGGTGCCGTCCGTGTTGTGCAGGTACGCCAGTCGCGCGCCGACCGGGCCGGGTCCCTCGGTGACGACCGCCACCTGACCCCGGACCTGCCAGCCCCAGGGCGCGCTGTCGCGGATCAGGGCGTCAAGGTCCGCGACGCGGAACGCGAGGTGCCAGGAGCCGATGTCGGCCGGGCTGGGCCGGTACGAGGCGCGGCTTCCTGGGGCGAGCGGCTGGTACAGTTCGACGGTCTGGCCGTGCAGGGCGAGCATCGCGAGGCGGCTGCGCAGGCCGGGCACGCCGGTTTCCTGTTCGGGGAGGGGGCCGCCCACCTCGGTGGTGCCGAGCAGGGTGAAGCCCAGGACCTGCTGCCAGTAGCCGAGTTCATGGGTCAGGTCGCTGACGGCGATGGCGGTGTGGTCGGTTCCGAGGACATGGCCGCTCATGAGCGGGGCAGGACGGCGCGGATCTGCGTTTCCATGCCGGTCAGGACGCTGGGGTGGCGCAGCGCGGCGACCAGGGCGCGGGTGGCGTGGTGTTCGCTGCCGCTCAGGCCGTCCTGGAGGTGCGCGTGGATGGCGGGGTGCAGGTGGCCGCGCGGCCACAGCAGGTCGCGTAGCAGGTCGGCGGCGGGCAGGTCGCGCAGGGGCTGGCCCGCGCGGGTCAGGTGCAGGGTGGCGTGCCCGTGGGCGTCGCAGGTCAGCTGGGCGTGGACGGGGTGCCCGGCGTGGCGGGTGACGTGTTCCAGGGTCTGCCCGAAGGCCTGCACGAGGTTCAGGGCGAGGCTGCGGCCCAGCAGGGTCAGCCGCGCCGGGTCGTGGGTGGTGACGCGCAGGGTCTGCGTGAGCTGCCGGGCGAGGCGGTCGCCTTCGGCCATCAGGGCGGTGTGGGGGTCTGGGGTCATGGGTGGTCTCTGGGTGGGGGAAGGCCCGGGGCTGTCTGGACAGCTGCCGGGGTGGGACGGGGGGATCGGGGGGCGGGCGGCGCGCGGGTGGGTGGGCGAGGGTGGCTGGGCGGGTCGGTGCGGCGCGCGTCCAGACGCGGCCTGGGCGGGGGTCTGGCCCGGCCGGGTGGGGCGCCGGGGGCCGGGGGGCGGCTCAGGAGGGGCGGGCGCGGCGTTCAGCAGATAAAGAGAGGCTTAGTGTAAGCTCATCGGGTATGAACGTCATTGGCAAGGTCACTGTGCTGCCCCAGCTGCCGCCCAGCATCGCGCGGCTGTCGGAACTGGCTTACAACCTCTACTGGTCGTGGACTCCTCACGCTCAGGCGCTGTACGAGGAACTCGACGCCCCAAATTGGGAGCGCTTCCAACATAACCCGGTGCGCCAGCTGCTCGAGGTGCCCCAGGCCCGCCTGGAACAGGCCGCCGCCGACCCCGCGTACCTCGCGCGCTACGCGAAGGTCATGGCCGACTTCGACGCCTACATGGGCAAGAAGGACACCTGGGCCGCGAAGAACGCCGCCGACATGAAGCCGGTTGCGTACTTCAGCATGGAGTACGCCTTCCACGAGTCCCTGCCGATCTACTCCGGCGGCCTGGGCGTGCTCGCGGGCGACCACTGCAAGAGTGCCTCGGACCTCGGCATTCCCTTCACGGCGGTCGGCATGCTGTTCCACCAGGGCTACTTCCGGCAGCTGTTCGACAAGGACGGCTGGCAGAACGAGGCCTACGACGAACTCGACCTGACCACCCTGCCCATCACGCCCGCCCTGACCGAGAAGGGTGAGGAGGCGCGCGTGAAGGTCCGCATCGGCGAGCGCGACGTGCACGTCCGCATCTGGAACCTGAACGTGGGCCGCATCAAGGTGCTGCTGCTCGACACGAACGTCCCCGAGAACAGCGAGGACGACCGTAAACTCACGGCCCGCCTGTACGGCGGCAACCAGGAACTGCGCGTGCAGCAGTACGTCCTGCTGGGCGTGGCGGGTATCCGCGCGCTGCGCGTCCTGAACGTCCCCGGCGACGTGTACCACATGAACGAGGGCCACGCCGCGCTGCTGGGCCTGGAACGCACCCGCGAGTACGTGGCGCGTGGCCTGGACTTCAAGACCGCCCTGGAAACGGTGGCCAGCTCGACGCTGTTCACCACCCACACGCCCGTCGCCGCCGGCAACGACGCCTTCGCGTACGACCTGATGGACCGCTACATCGGCGCGTGGCCCGCGCAGCTCGCCACCAGCCGCGACGAGCTGTACCGGCTCGCCGAGCACGAGCAGATGTGGGACGGCCACCCGGTGCCCACCTTCTCCATGACGGTGTTCGCGCTGAACATGAGCCGCGCGGCGAACGGCGTGTCCGAACTGCACGGCGAGGTCAGCCGCGACATGTGGAAGTTCCTGTACCCCGGCGCCGAGACCGAGGAGGTGCCGATCGGGCACGTCACGAACGGCGCGCACAACCTCACCTTCACCAGCCAGGCCATGCGTGACCTGCTCTCGACCGTCTTGCCCGCCGACTGGACCGAGCGGCTGGAAGACGAGCAGATGTGGACCGCCGTGGAGAAGCTGACCGACCAGCAGCTGCAGGACGTGCAGCGCGACATGAAGCGCGACATGATCACCTTCGTGCGCGGCCGCATGCGCGAGCAGATGCTGCGCAACGGGGCCTCCGCCGCCGACGTGGCCGCCACCGACACCCTGCTCGACGAGAACACCCTGACCATCGGCTTCGCGCGCCGGTTCGCGACGTACAAACGCGCCACGCTGCTGTTCCGCGACAAGGCCCGCCTCAGCCGCATCGTGAACCACCCCGAGCGGCCCGTGCAGTTCGTGTTCGCCGGCAAGGCCCACCCCGCCGACAACCCCGGCAAGTCCTTCATCCAGGAGATCTACAAGATCAGCCAGGAACCCGAGTTCCGCGGCAAGATCGTCATCCTGGAAAACTACGACATGCACGTCGCCCGTCACCTCGTGCAGGGCGTGGACATCTGGCTGAACAACCCCCGCCGCCCCCTGGAGGCCTCCGGCACCAGTGGCATGAAGGCCAGCTTCAACGGCAGCCCCAACCTCAGCATCCTGGACGGCTGGTGGCGTGAAGGCTTTGATGGCACGAACGGCTGGCCGATCGGCGAGGAACGCGAGTACGCCGACCTGAACGTGCAGGACGACGCCGACGCCTTCAGCATGTACCACACGCTGGAAACCGACATCACGCCCCGCTACTATGGCGGCCTGAGCGGCCAGCCCACCTGGGCGTCCACGGTGCGCCGCGCCATCCAGACGGTCAGCCCGCGCTTCTCCATGCAGCGTCAGGTGATCGACTACGTGCAGAAGTACTACCGGCCCATCGCCGGGCGCGGCGCGAGCCTCGCCAGCGGCAACAGCACCCGCGCCCGCGAGATCGCCGCGTGGAAGGGCTGGGTGCGCCAGCAGTGGCCCTACACCACCCTGACCGCGACCGCCCAGCTGCCCGCCACCGCCCGCCCCGGCCAGAGCGTCCCCGTGACCGCGCAGGTGAACCCCGCCGGCATCAACCTGGACGAACTGCGCGTCGAGGCTGTCCTGAACCGCGGCGGCCACCTGACCCGCGTGCCCCTGGTCAGCCGCGGCGGCGGCACGTACAGCGCCGAGATCCCCCTGAAGGACAGCGGCCTGTACTCGGTCGGCGTGCGCATGCTGCCCGTCATCGACGGCCTGAGCAACGACCTGGAAGCGGGCCTGATCAAGTGGGCCTGAGCCCCTCCTGAGCCCTGCCCCCTCCCCCGGCCGGGAGGGGGTTTCTGCTGTCTGGTTCTCTCCCCCGGACGGTGACAGGGCCGCCCTGTTCACGCCGGGTACGCTCAGGCATGAGCGAGCAACTGGAACGCGGCAAACGCAAACGCGCGCAGGTCATGGGGCAGGAGTACGTGGACCGGGCATTCAGTGGGGACCCTGAGGCGTTCGGCGCGGACTACCAGCGCTTCCTGACCGAGTACGCCTGGGGCGCGGCGTGGGGCCGCGGCAACCTGACCGACCGCGAGCGGCACATGGTCACGCTGGGCATCCTGGCGGCGCTGGGCCGCGAGCGGGAGTTCGAGGGGCACGTCCGGGCGACGCGCAACACGGGTGTCAGCGAACGTGACCTGAGTGACGTGCTGCATCAGGTGGCGATCTACGCGGGCGTTCCGGCGGGCCTGAGCGGGTTCACGATTGCCAAGAGGGTGCTGGGAGAACAGGAGTAGGCATTCCGGCAGCGCAGACACCTGCGCCCGCCGGATGGGCGCCGGGTGATCTAATGCCCGCCATGTCCTGCCCCCTGCCCCACCCCGTCCGTCCCGCCCGGCTGCGGGCCGCCGCTGCCCCGGTGACCCGGCCTTGACGAGCGCCGCCACCCGGGCGCGGCCCAGCCTGCCGCCCGTGCCGTCCCTGCTGCTGGCGATGCTGAGCATCCAGGGCGGCGCGGCCTTCGCGAAGACGCTGTTCCCGACGCTGGGCCCGGCGGGGACGACCACCGTCCGCGTGGCGCTGGCGGCGGCGCTGCTGATGCTGGTGTTCCGCCCGGCGCTGCACCGCCTGACGTGGGGGCAGTGGCGCGCGATCCTCCCGTACGGCGCGGCGCTGGGCCTGATGAACCTCGCGTTCTACGAGTCGCTGCGGCTGCTGCCGCTGGGTCTGGCGGTCACGCTGGAGTTCGTGGGGCCGCTGCTGCTGTCGCTGGCACTGTCGCGCCGCCCGCTGGACGTGGCGTGGGTGGCGCTGGCCGGGCTGGGCATCGTGCTGATCTCGCCCCTTGGGAGTGGGGGGGCCGCGAACGCCCCGGTGCTGGGCATCGTGCTGGCGCTGGTGGCGGGCGGCATGTGGGCGCTGTACATCCTGGCGGGGGGGCGGTGGGCCGCCGGGTGCCCGGCACAACCGGCGTGGTCGCGGGCATGATCGTCGCCGCGCTGGTCACGCTGCCGTGCGGGGTGATCCAGGCCGGCCCGGCCCTGCTCACCCCGCACGCCCTGCTGCTGGGCCTGGGCGTCGCGGTGCTGTCCAGCGCGCTGCCGTACACGCTGGAGATGCGGGCCCTGCGCGCCATTCCCGCCCGCATCTTCGGGGTCATGATGAGCATCGAGCCGGCCCTGGCGGCCCTGAGCGGCCTGCTGTTCCTCGGTGAGCGCCTCACGGCCGTGCAGTGGGCCGCGATGGCCTGCGTGATCGCCGCCAGCGCCGGGATCAACCTGACCGGCAAGGCCGCGCACAGCGAACCGGACCCGGTGAACTAGGGAGTCACACGAGAAGGCCCGCCAGCATGGACGCTGCGCGGGCCTTCTTCACGGGTGCACGCGGGCCTGTCCCCCGCTTCCGCCGGTTACCAGTTCGCCTGGGTGGTGGTGGTGTCCCCGCCACTGCCGGTCATCAGGAGGCCCAGCTGGGTCTCGGTGGCGTTCGCGGCGTTCACCTCACCGACGATCCTGCCCTCGTACATGACCAGGATGCGGTCGGCGAGGTTCATGACCTCCCCGAGGTCGGCGCTGACGAGCAGCACGGCGAGGCCCTGGTCGCGCGCCTCGACGATGCGGGAGTGGATGAACTCGATCGCGCCGATGTCCACCCCGCGGGTGGGCTGGCTGGCGACCAGGATCTTGGGGCCCTTGCGCATCTCGCGGGCGACGATGATCTTCTGCGCGTTCCCGCCGGAGTAGCTCCCGGCGGGGAGGGTGGCGCTGCGGGGGCGGACGTCGTACTGCTCGCTGAGGGTGCGGGCGTTCTCGTCGATGACGTCCTGCTTGAGGATGCCCAGCGGCCCGGCGAAGGGCGCGCGGTCGTGTTCGCCCAGGATGAAGTTCTCGGCGGTGGTCATCTCGAGCACGAGGCCGCGTTCGTTGCGGTCCTCGGGCACGTGCGACAGGCCGCTGGCCTCGACCTCGCGCACGCCGCGCGCGGTCTTGCCGAGGTACGTGATCTGGCCCTGGTACGTCTGGAGGCCGGTGATCGCCTCGACGAGTTCGCTCTGGCCGTTGCCCTCGACGCCCGCGATGCCCACGATCTCGCCGGCGCGCACCTGGAAGCTCACGCCGTCCACGGCGTTGCGGTGCTCGCCCTTGACGGTGACGTTCTGCACGTCCAGCGCGGCGGCGCCGGGGTTGGCCGGGGCCTTGTTGACCTTCAGGGTCACGTCGCGGCCCACCATCATGCGGGCCAGGATCTCGGTGGTGGCGCCCTGGGTGGGGATCGAGCCGATCATCTTGCCGTCGCGGATGACGCTGATGGTGTCGCTGATGTGCAGCACCTCGTGCAGCTTGTGGCTGATGAACACGACGGCGTTGCCGCTCTTGGCGTACTGGTTGACCAGGAAGTCGAACAGCTCGTCGGTCTCGCTGGGGGTCAGCACGGCGGTGGGTTCGTCGAGAATCAGGATGCGCGCGCCGCGGTACAGGGTCTTGAGGATCTCGACCTTCTGCTGGAGGCCCACGGCCAGTTCACCCACGATGGCGTCGGGGTTCAGGGCGAAGTTGAACTGCTTGATGAGTTCCGCGACGCGCTTGCGGGCGGCGGCGTAGTTGATGCTGCCGCCGCTGGTGGGTTCCATGCCCAGGATGACGTTCTCGGTGACGGTCAGGGTCTCGACGAGCATGAAGTGCTGGAAGACCATGCCGATGCCGCGCTTGATGGCCTCGCTGGGGTCGGTGAGGTTCACGACCTCGCCGTCCACGACGATCTCGCCGCTGGTGGGGGGCTGGATGCCGTACACGATCTTCATCAGGGTGCTCTTGCCCGCGCCGTTCTCGCCGCACAGGGCGTGGACGCTGCCCCACTTGACCTGCATGGAGATGTTGTCGTTGGCGAGCACGAGGGGGAAGCGTTTGGTGATGCCGCGCAACTCCAGCGCGTTCGGGGAGTTGTGCTGAACCGCGCGCAGAACGTCGGCCTGTGGAACAGTCATAACGTTCAGTCTAGCTTTCGCGGGCTCGTCTGGACAGACCCCGGGGGGGCCGCCCGACTCGCCCGGTCGCCCGCTACGCTGGCGGCATGCGGCAGCCCATCACGGCCCTGATGCGCACCCCGGCCGAGGTGCAGGACATTCACCGGAGTGCGGCCCGGCCCGATCTGCCCTTCTTCGCGGCGGGGGCGTGTCACGTGCTGGCCTTCGCGTTCCTGGAGCGGTATCCGCGGGCGGGCTTCCGGCCGCGCTTCATCCGGCCCGCGCCGGGGTGCCGTGGGGCGCACGTGTTCGTCTCGGACGGTCAGCTGGCGTTCGACGCGCAGGGCTACGTCGCGGAGGCCGAGCTGCTGCGCGGGCACGCGCTGGCCTGTCAGCAGCTGCACCCGGGCTGGGCGGCGGAGGTGGTGGCGATCGAGGTGCCGCTCGCGGCGTTCTGCGCCGCGAACAACCACCGGGCGCCGTGGGACTTTCCGGGCGACGTGTGGGCCCGGGCGCTGGCGTACCTGAACCGCTTCCCGGCTCCGCCCCGGAGTGTGCTTCACGCACGTTCAGGGGAGGAATGAGGCATGATGAGGCCATCATGGAAACGCTGTGGTTGACGGTTACGAACCTGGGTCGTGACGAGGTGTTCATCATCGTGCTGGCACTGTTCACGTGGCTGGTGCGCCCGCAGGGGGGGCGGGAGCTGGGCGTGGCGTTCGCGCTGAGCTACCTGCTGAACTCCGCGCTGAAGTACGGCCTCGATCTGCCGCGCCCCTTCACGAACGATCCGGCGCTGGCGTCGGAGGCGGCGAAGGCCACGGCGGGCGGGCCGGGCCTGCCGAGCGGGCACGCGCAGATGAGCGCGACGCTGTGGCTGGGCATCGCGGCGCAGCTGCGCTCGGCGGGCTTCACGGTGTTCGCCGCGCTGCTGGTGGCGCTGATCTGCGCGTCACGGCTGCTGCTGCACGTGCATTACCCCAGCGACATCGCGGTGGGGCTGCTGCTGGGCGTGATGTTCGCACTGCTCGCGGCGCGGGTGCACTTCCCGCAGGCGGGGGTGCTGCGCTGGGGGATTCCGGCGGCGCTGCTGGTTGTTGCGGCCTTCATTCCGGCGGGCGCCCCGCGCGAGTTCGGGACGGGGCTGGGCCTGCTGGCGGGCTTCTGGGCGGCGCGGCCCACCTTCGCCCCGCCGCGCGACTGGGCGGGCCGCCTGATCGTGGCCGCGCTGGGGCTGGTGATGGTGTTCGCGGTGTACTTCGCGCTGGGGGCGCTGCCGCAGGAACTCAAGGACATGGGCGTGGTGCGGGCGCTGCGGTACGCGGCTCTGGTGCTGGTCGCCGCCGAGGGCGTGCCGCTGGCGCTGCGCCGCTGGCTGCCTGCCCAGGCGAGTGCCGCGCAGGGAGCGCCGCAGGTCGTACACTGACGGTCATCAGACCCGTGCGGGGCAGGTCAGACCTGTCCCTTTTTCCTTCCCGGATAGTCGTTGCCACGTCCTTTCGTCGCCCTGTTCCTGCCCTGCACGCACTGTTCCTCTGCCCTGCTCCCGCCCCGTACTGCCGCGCCCCGTGGAGGCCTCTATGAACCGACGTTCCCTGCCTGCCGCCCTGCTCATCGTCACGCCGCTGCTGGCCGGTGTGGCCGCGCTGGCCCAGACCGGCCCCGCGCCGGCCAGTCCTGCCGCGTCCACCACCCTGAAGGCAGGTCCGGCCGACCCCGCGCGCGGCGAGGCGATCGCCGCCAGTTGCAGCGGCTGCCACGGCCCCACCGGCCGCGCGCCCGTCCTGAAGGGCCAGCCCGCCGCGCAGATCCAGAACGCGCTGCTGGCCTTCCGCAGCGGCACGCGCCGCAACGGCACCATGCAGGGCGTCGCCTCGCGCCTGAGTGACCAGGACATCGTGGACGTCGCCGCCCACTTCGCCGGCCCGCCCACGCCGCCCGCGGCCCCTGCCACCACACCGCCCGCCCCGCCCACCCCGGCAGCGCCGCCCACGCCCACGCTGCCCACGACCACCGCCGCGCCCGGCACCCTGGGCCGCACCCTCTACCTGGAGGGCGACCCGGCCCGCGACCTGCTGGCCTGCGCGGTCTGCCACGGCGAGGACGGCCGGGGCGCGGACGCGGTGGGCATCCCGGCCATCGCGGGCCGCAGCGCCGCCAGCGTCCTGGCGACCCTGAAGGACTACCACGCCATGCCGCCCGTGGGCATCGCCTACCCCGACGCCATGCGGATCGCCGTCAAGCCGCTGTCGGACGCGGACATGAGCGCCGTTGCCCAGTTCGTCGCCACGTTGAAGTAGGCGCCAGCGACAGGGCTCCCTACCGCCGTCCGGGTGCCCCGCTCAGCGCACCCGGACGGCCTTCGTGGCGGGCTGCGTGCGGAGCCAGCGCACGAAACGCTGCACGTCCTCGTGGGTGCGCAGCGCGGCGAGGTCGCTGTACTCGCGGGCCAGTTCCACGTTCGAGAAGGTGCGGTGCAGGAACTTGTGGCACGGGCCGCACAGCATGGTGGTGGGCAGGTCCGTGACGCGCAGGCCCTGACGCCGCCCCTGCGAGCGGGGCAGCAGGTGATGCTCGGTCAGCTGCGGCACCGCCCGCTCGCACAGCGCGCAGGTGGGCGCCTCGCGGGGCGGCGGGGGCCACGTGGATTCGGGCTGGCGGCGGGCCATGACCCGCCCAGGATAGGTCAGGCCCCCGGCGGGTCACTGCGCCGGGGGTCGCAATCCGTCCTGCTCGGCGGACGGGGTCTACAGGCGGGTCAGGCTGGGGTACTTCTGGATGGCCTCGTCCTCGGAGAGGAACTCGCCGGGCGCGTCGGGGCTCCAGACGACGTCCGCGCGGATCAGGTCGCCCGGGGCGACGCTGCTGATGGCACTCAGGGCCGCGCGGGCCTCCTGCGCGGTGGTCACCCCGGCGGGCGGCAGGGCCGAGAGGGCATGGGCGGCCACCATGATCGTCACCGCGAGGTACTGGTCGCTGGGGTCGCCCTTGAAGGTGTAGTCGTCGCGGTGCTGGTAGCCGCTGTGCGGGTCCCTGTTCTGGTAGTTGCTGGTGGTCTGCTCGGTGAAGGCGGCGCGGGCCTCGGTGGCCCAGGCGCCCACCTGACTGTCCGTGGTGCTGGCCGAGCCCTGGGCGCGCTGCACGTTGCCGTACACCCAGCGCTCCGGGTGGCGCAGCGCGACGAGCGCGGCCTCCTGGAGCATGCGCGCCAGGCCCTCGTTCGTGTCGGGGTCGCCGCTCTGCGCCACGCGCTGCAGGGCGCGCTTGACCTCGTCGCCCTCCGCGAGGAGCAGCTGCACGCTGACGGCCTGGGCGGTGCCGCTGACGCTGCTCAGGCCGCGCGCACCCCCGCCCAGGTTGCGGCGCATGACCATCACCACGGCGAAGATCACCACCCCGAAGATGATCAGGCCGACCAGCCCGAAGCCGCCGCCCCCGGTGCTGTACCCGTAGCCGCCCCCGTACCCGCCGTTGTTGATGATGATCGGGCCGCTGTACCCGCCGCCGTAGCCGCCGCCGTAACTGCCGCCCCGCGAGGAACTGCCGCCACTGTAGCCGCCCCCGGACCGGGAACTGCCGGAGCTGGAACTGCCGGAACTGCGGCCCCCGAAGCCCCCACCGGACTGTGCGTGGGCGACGGAGGCGATCAGCGTGGTCAGGACGAGCAGCAGGGCCGCCAGCAGCAGCAGGCGGCGCGGGGCTGCGCCGGGGTGGGCTCGGGTCATGCGTCAGTCTACGGGGCGCGCGCGGCGCACGTTCCGCCCCGCCCCTGCACGCTTCCTTCACGCCGGGGGTCGGCTCGGCTCCTTCACGCCGGGACGGCACTGGGCCGTCACTGAGGCGCCACCGGGGCGGGGGCTACACTGCGGGGTATGGAGAACGTGATCACCCTGACTGCCGATGCCTGGGAGGCCTTCCTGGCTGGCCTGTACGAGCGCGACGACCGACTCAACCTGCGCCGGGACGGCGAGACGTACGCGCGCGACGAGGTGGTGGACGCCTGGGTCATGAGCGGGCACGCCGAGGCGCTGCGCAGCGCCGATCTGGACGGCGACGTGTGGGGCACCCTGGAGGACATCGAGGAGCAGGCCCCGGACGAGGCGGCGGCTTGGGCGAAGATCCGCGCGTTCTACCTGGAGCGCGGCTGCGTGCTCGTGCAGGTGCAGGGGTACGACGAGCCGGAGGACTGGATCCTGACCGAGGCGCTGGCCCGCCGCCTGGGCCTGATCCCGGCTTGAGGGGCCCATCCATCAGGAAGCCCTGAACGCCGTGTAAATCGCGCCTCATCCTGCACAGATGAGCGGGGCGTAGGCTGGCTCTCATGAAAAGCGACCGTCACTTTCCCGTGAAACGCCTGCTCGTGCTGGGTGCCCTGGTGGGCGCCGGCGCGTACTACTTCAGCCGTGAGCAGAACCGCCGCGCCCTGGATTCCAAACTGGCCGAACTGGGCCTGAAGGACGCCGCGCACGACGTGGGCGAGAGCGTCACGAAGGGCTGGGAGAAGACCAAGGAGGCTGCCAAGGACGCCGGGGCCGTCATCGCCGACAAGGCCGGCGAGGTCAAGGACGCCGCCGCCGGTGGCGCGCAGGCCGCCGCCGACAAGGTCAAGGAAGTCGCGGGCGACGTGAAGGACGCTGTGCAGGGCGCCGCTGACAAGGCCGGGGACGCCGCGAAGGACGTGGCCGGCACCGCCAGCGACAAGGCGAGCGACGTGAAGGCCGCCGCCCAGGACAAGGCGGGCGACCTGAAAGCGGCCGCGCAGGACAAGGCCGCCGAGATCAAGGCCGACACCCAGGCCAAGGTGGCGGACGTGAAGGCCGACGCGCAGAAGGCCGCCAACGACGTCAAGAGCGCCGCCCGCGACGCCAAGAACTCCTGATCCATTCACGGTAGAAGCAGCGCCCCGCCAACCAGTGGCGGGGCGCTGCCGTGCCGCGGGGTGCGGTCAGCGGCGGGTGAAGTCCGCGCCCTGCGGCAGCCGTTCCAGCCACGCGGCGATGATGTCCGTGCAGGCCTTCACGTCCCGCTCGTCCACCATCTCGCTGGGCGAGTGCATGTAGCGGTTGGGAATGCTGACCACGGCAGTCGGCACGCCCGCGCGCACCAGGGTCAGGGCGTCGGCGTCGGTGCCGGAGTAGCGGCCCGAGGCGCTCAGGGTGAACGGCACGCCCGCCTCGCGGCCCGCGTCGGTCATCTGGCGGGTCAGGACGGGGCTGACCATCGGGCTGACCGTCAGGTTCGCGCCGGACCCGAAGGGCACCACGCCGTACTTCTTCTCGCTCACGCCCGGCTGCTTGGTCTCGTGGGTGACGTCCACCGCGACGCCCGCGACGGGGTCCAGGTGGTAGCCGCCGAGCTGCGCGCCGAAGCAGCCGATCTCCTCCTGGCTGGTGCCCACGGCCACCACGCGGTACGGGAGGTCCTTCCCGGCGACGGCGCGCAGCGCCTCCAGGACGATGAACGCGCCCACGCGGTTGTCCAGGGCGCGGCCCACGACGCGCGTGCCGACCATGATGGGGCCCTGCTCGATCACGGCGTACGTGCCGACCGGCACCTGTTCCGTGACCTCCTCCTTGCTCAGGCCCAGATCGATCCAGAGGTCCTCGATCCGGCTGGCCTTGGTGCGCTCGTCGGCGTCCATGACGTGAATGGCCTTCTTGCCGATCACGCCGATCAGGTCCCCGCCGGGCGCGAGCACCCGGATGCGCTGCCCGACGAGCACCTGCGGGTCCCAGCCGCCGACCGGCAGGACGCTCAGGAAGCCCTCGTCCCCCACGTGCGAGACGATCAGGCCGATCTCGTCCAGGTGGCCCATCAGGGCGACGGCGGGGGCGTCCTCGGGGCCCACCTCGGCGTACACGTTGCCGTAGTGGTCCTCGTGCGTGCGTGCGAACGAGGCCGCCTCGGCGAGCCAGACGTCGGCGGCGCGGCGTTCCAGGCCGCTGGGCGCGGCGGCGTCCAGAAGTTTGAACAGGAATTCACGGTTGATGCTGGTCACGTCCGCGAGTCTACGCCGGAACGGGCGTTCGTTCGCAGGGGGTCATGGGCACACCGTCCGGCTGGGCCGTGCCGCCCGCACGCCTGGGAGGCCGCCCATCCGCCAGAATGCAGGCACTCATGCCGGACGCCATCCCTTTCACCGACAGCCCCGACATCCAGGTGCGGGTCGAGGTGCTGTTCATGCCCTCGCACAGCCAGCCGGGTCGGCTGGTGTTCGCGTACATCATCCACATCGAGAACCGCAGCGACCAGACCTGGAAGCTCCTGGCGCGCCACTGGAACATCGTGGACGGCCTGGGCCGCGAGACCAGCGTGGACGGCGAGGGCGTCGTGGGCGAGCAGCCGGTCCTGCCGCCCGGCGGGTCGTTCACGTACGACTCGTTCGTGACGCTGGAGGCCGCGCCCGGCCACATGGGCGGCCATTATGTCATGCAGGACGCCTGGGGCGCGCGTGCGCGCGTGCCGATCGCGCCGTTCATCCTGGCGGAACCGGGCGCCCGCACCCTGAACTGAGACGAACTCCGGTTGAATGGTTGGTCAAAACCGTTCAACCCGGGCGGACGCGACTCGAAGAGCGGCCTCAGACCGGGACGCGCTGACCCGGGCGCTCGTCGAGCACACTGTCCGGCACGCCCGCCAGGGCGGCGTGGACGACCTCCAGGCCCGCGCCGGGCTTGTGGCCCTGTTCGCTGATGGTGCGTTTCCAGTGGCGCGCGCCGGGCTGGCCGGCGAAGAGGCCGAGGGTGTGTTTCATCATGCGGTTCAGCGGCTGCCCGGCCTGGAGTTGTGCGGCGACGTAGGGCAGGTACGCCTCCACGGCCTCGCGACGCGTGACGGGCGGGGTGGCCTCCCCGAAGATGTCGGCATCCGCGCGGGCGAGGATGAACGGGTCCTGGTACGCGGCGCGGCCGATCATGACGCCGTCCGCCCAGGTCAGCGCGGCCTGCGCGGCGTCCAGCGTGAGCACGCCGCCGTTCAGGACGATGGTGAGGTGCGGGAAGTCGGCCTTCAGCTGCCGCACGACCTCGTGCCGCAGGGGGGGAATCTCGCGGTTCTCCTTGGGGGACAGGCCCGAGAGCCACGCCTTGCGGGCGTGCACGATGAACGTGTCGCACCCGGCGGCCTCCACCGTGCGGATGAAGCCGGTCAGGTGTTCGTAGCTGTCGAGATCGTCGATGCCGATGCGGTGCTTGACGGTCACCGGGAGGCGGGTGGCGGCGCGCATGGCGTCCACGGCGCGCGCCACGACGTCCGGGGTGCCCATCAGGCACGCGCCGAACGAACCGCTGCTCACGCGGTCGCTGGGGCAGCCGCAGTTCAGGTTCACCTCGTCGTAGCCGTAGCCTTCCGCGATGCGGGTGCAGTCCGCGAGGGCCCGGGCGTCGCTGCCGCCCAGTTGCAGCGCGACCGGGTGCTCTCCCGCGTCGAAGGCGAGGTGCCGGTCGCGGTCACCGTGCAGGATCGCGCCGGTCGTGACCATCTCGGTGTACAGCAGGGTGCGGCGGGTCAGGGTGCGGTGAAAGACGCGGCAGTGCCGGTCGGTCCAGTCCATCATCGGCGCGACCGACAGCGTGTGCGGCGGCCGGGTCTGTGGGGGGCGGGCAGGGGCACTCATCAGCCCGTCAGTGTACGCCGCGCCCGCCGCCCGCAACCGTGAGGCGGGTATCCTGCCCGCGATGCTCCTGACGTCCTCTCCCCTGCCCGGCTGGCCGGACACCCGCCCACTGGGCAGCGTGCCCATTCGGGAGGCGGCGGGCCTGCTCCTGCCGCACGATGGGGGCCCGGTGGCCGACCTGCGGGATCAGCCGGAGCGCTGGGCGCTGCTGACCGACGTGACGGCGGCGCTGCGCCGGGGCATGCCGGTCCTGGGCTGGGGCACGGGCGCGGCGCTGCTGGGCCGCGCGCTGGGCGCCCAGATTCACGGCCCGGATGGGGGTCTGGAATGGGCGGCCCTCCCGCGCGGCGCGCAGGTCCACAGCTGGGCCGGTGAGATGCCGCGGCACTGGACGCAGGGGCGGGCGGCGGCCTGGGCCACCCCGGACCTCCCCGGGTGGGTGCGGACTGCGTTTCTGGCGGCGCTGCCCGGCTGGGCGGACCGCACGCCCGGCTCCCCGCTGGAGGAGCTGGGGGGCGTGCCCACGCTGGAGGGGGTCGTGACCGAGTTCTACGCCCGCGCGCGCCGCGACCCGCTGCTGGGGCCGGTGTTCGCAGCGCATGTCGAGGACTGGCCCGCGCACCTGGGGCGCGTCACGGCGTTCTGGGTGACGCTGCTGGGCGGCGACGCGGACCTCGCTCCGTGGCGGGGGAACCTGAACGCGGCGCACGCGGGACTGGGCGTACGGGGCGAGCACCTGCGGGCGTGGCTGACACTGTGGGAGACGACCGCGCGTGACCTCCTGCCCGCTCCCGCCGCCGACCTGCTGACGGCACGCGCCCGGGCGATGGGGGCGCGTCTGGGTGGCCCTGGTTCACGTCAGCGGGCGTAACGGCGCCCGGTGTAGTTCGTGAACACCCCGATGCCGTAACTGACGCGCCGCACGCTGTCCAGCACGGCGCGGCCGTTCCAGGCGATCCCGGCGCTGCTGCCCCCGTCGAGCAGCAGGGCGTCGCGCACGCCCAGGCGCAGCAGCAGCTTGCCCATCTCGGTGGTGGTGAGTTTCGCGTGCGTGCTGACGAGCACGAGGTCGCGGTTGCTGACCAGCCCCACGGCGCTGCGCGCGGCCCGCCCGAACAGCGCCGGGTCGCGGAACGCCGTGCTGTAGCGCGTGACGACCTGCCCGCCGCTGAGGATGCGCGGCCCGGTGGCGATCACGGTCTCCATGCCGGTCCAGCTCGTGTCCAGCGGGCGGCCCAGCAGCGCCGTGGCGCTGGGACGGATCGCGGCGCGGTTGTCCGGCGTGATCGCCAGCGCCTGCGGGATGCGGCCCCAGGTGAGCAGCCGCCCCTGCATCACGATGTCCCCGGCAGGCGCGAAGGACTGCGGGTGGAAGTAGCTGCCGTTCACGAGCACGCGCGCGCCGCTGCGCCGGGCGAGTTCCCCGACCCGCGCGCCGGAATTGAACACCAGCGCCCGCCCGGGCAGCACCGGGGCGACCAGCGTGCTGCGCCAGCGCAGGTCCACGTTCGCGATCTGCATGGGCACGTTCAGGGGTGTCAGGCGCTTGAAGGTCACGGGATCACGCTGCGGTTTCGGGGGGATCGGAACGGGCACCCGGGACGGCACGAGCAGTTTCTTGCCGGGCACGATGTGCTTGAAACTCCCCAGTCCGTTCAGGCGGCGCAGGTCGTCCACGCTCAGGCGGTAGCGGGCCGCCAGGGCCTGCGGGGTGTCCTTCACGCCCACGCGGACGTAGCGGTACACCACGCGGACCTCGGTGGTGGGAGGCCGGACGGGCGCGGCCACGCGGGTGCGGGGCGGGATCTTCAGGCGCTGCCCGACCGCCAGCGCCGTGCCCCGGAGGCTGTTCCCGGCCTGGAGCGCCGCGACCGTCACGCCGAACCGGGCCGCGATGGCACTCAGGGTGTCGCCCTTTTTCACGGTGTACGGGCCCGCGCTGCTGGCCGGACGGACCGGCGACGCGGCGCCGGCCGGGCCCACGAGGCGCAGGACCTGCCCGGCGCGGATGGTGGTGCCACTCAAGCCGTTCAGGCGCTGAATGTCGGCCACGCTGACCCCGGTGCGGGTCGAGATGCGGAACAGCGTGTCGCCGGGCCTCACCGTCACGCTGGCCGGAAGCGCCAGTGCGGCGGAACCCAGACCGGCCAGCAGAAGAGAAGAGAACAGTCGCCGCATGCGGTCACACCTGATCACAGTTGCCCCCCCCGGGTCGTGAACTGAAGCTGACGTGACGTTCATGCCCCGGTGGCGACGCCCGGGGCCTTCAGCCCTCACCCGGACGCCAACCGGGCCGCCGGGCCGCCTCGGTCCCGGCCCGTGAGCCCCCACCGCGCGAGGCGCCGGTCGGGATTCAGGTGCCGGGAGTGCTGCCCGGGAAGACCGCCACCCGCCCCACCATGTAGGCGCAGCCGTACAGGAAGAGGGTCGCCACCGGCAGCAGGCGCAGGCCCAGCCGCTGCGGCGTGAGCTTCTCGCGGATCATCAGTTCGATCACGTACAGGGTCAGCAGACAGAACCCGGCGTACATCCAGTGTTCCCAGTCGCGGCTGGGGTCCGCCGGGAACCCGTACTTCGTGACGCCCTTCCCGACGTCCGTGGCGCTGGGCACCTTCGCGCCGCCCAGGGCCAGCAGCACGCCGGTCACGCCGGGCAGCAGGGTCAGCACCCAGGTCAGGCGCAGCCAGACCATGAAGCCCGGCCCCACCCGCCCCTTGATGGCCGGCGCGACACTCCAGATGAACAGCACCAGGGTCGCCAGCGCGTACGGGGTGGGGAAGAAGAACGCGGCGGCGTTGTTGAACTGGTACCCGTGGATGAGGCGCAGGAACTCCATGCGCGCAGCGTAAAGCATCGGGCGGGCAACAGAAGACCCCGCCCAGGGTGGGGCGGGGCCGCAGAGACGGTGGGGGGGCGTTCAGCCCGCGTCGGGGTGGCGGTTGGTCTCGTGCAGGTGCACGGGCTTGCCGCGCCGGGCGCGCAGGTTCAGGAGTTCCACGGCGATGGCGAAGCCCATCGCGAAGTACGTGTACCCCTTGGGGATCTTGAAGCCGAAGCCGTCCGCGATGAGGTTCACGCCGATCAGGAGCAGGAACGCCAGGGCGAGCATCTTCACGGTGGGGTGCGCCTGCACGAACTCCCCGATGGGGCGCGCGGCGACGAGCATGATCAGCACGGTCACGACGACGGCCGCCACCATCACGCCGATGTCGTCGGCCATCCCGACGGCCGTGATGACGCTGTCGAGGCTGAACACGATGTCGAGGATCATGATCTGCCCGATGATCGCGGCGAAGTTCGCCCCCGCCACCTTCCCGGCGGTGGGCGCACCCTCGTGCGCGCCGGGTCCTTCGAGCTGCTCGTGCATCTCCTTGACGGCCTTGTACAGCAGGAACAGGCCACCGAAGATCAGGATCAGGTCCCGTCCCGAGAAGCCCATGCCGAACAGGGTGAACAGGTCGTTTTTCAGACTGTAGATCCAGCTGATGGAGAACAGCAGCCCCAGGCGCATGACCATGGCGGCCAGCAGGCCGATGGTGCGGGCCCGCTGCCGCTGCTCCGGCGGCAGCTTCCCGGCCAGGATCGAGATGAAAATGACGTTGTCGATGCCAAGGACAACTTCAAGCAGCAGCAGCGTACCGAACGCCAGCCACGCTTCGGGCTGGGTGATCCAGCCGAACAGTGATTCCATTGTGTCACTCCGCGAAACAGAAAGCGGACGCTGCCACGCACGTCCAGGATGCCGTTGGGGGTAGTAACCCGAGTCCGCGCCCGTGCGGCGCGCCAGGGATCATGTTCCCCGACACCCGGGGGGCCGGTCAAGACCCGTCAAATCTTCATGCTGCGCCCTGGCGGGGGGTAGCGCCGTCCAGGAACACCGCCAGCAGCGCCCGGGCGGTGCCCTGCGGATCGCTGGTGGGCGCGCCGGTCACCAGCGGGTACGTGATCGCCAGGAACGCGCGGGCCAGCATCGCCGGGGGCAGGTCGCCGCGCAGTTCGCCGCGCGCCGCCGCGTCCTCGAACAGGCGCGAGAGTCCGCCGACCCAGACCCGGCGGTACTCCTGCTCGAACGCGGCGCGCCGCTCGGGGCTCACGTGCCGCAGTTCGCTCGCCAGTTGCAGCCCGACGCGCTGCTCGGGGGCGCTCGCCAGCAGTTCGTACACCAGGGTGTCCAGTTGCAGGCGGATGCCCACCTGCGAGTTCGCGGCCTGCACGAGGCGGCTCAGGCCCGCCAGGGTGCCCTCCAGCATGGCGAGGAACAGCGCCTCCTTGTCGGCGTAGTGGTGGTACAGGGCGGGCTTGGTGACGCCGACGGCCTCCGCGACCTCGCGCATGCTGACCCCGTGGTAGCCGCTCTTCACGAACAGCCGCGCCGCCTCCTGCTGAATGCGGGCGCGGGTCGTATCGGGCACAGCGGGGGAAGACACAGGAGGAACCGTCATTGCCGCTCATGATAGCGGGCCGTGGGCTGGCACCACCCTGACACGGACGGGTAGAGTGAGAGGCGTCACACAACCCATCGCCCCCATTCCCGGAGGACCCCCATGCGCCGACTTGCCGCCGCTTTCACCCTTGCGCTGCCCCTGGCCCTGGCCGCCTGCTCCCAGCAGGCCGCCCCCACTGCCAGCCCCTCACCGTACGCCGACCGACCCGAGCTGCAGGACTCGGGCAGTCAGGCCATCCTGGCCCGCTACGGCAGCGACCCCGGGCTGACCGCCGCCCTTCAGGAAGCGTACGGCGAGCGGCCCAGCACCCTCGCCTACCCCAGCGTGCCCGCACTGAACACGCAGGACTACGCCAGTGACCGCCTCGCGTACGTCAAGCGCACCGGGTGGGGCACCGTGGGCAACTACAACGCGCAGTACAGCGCGTACGCCGGGACCAGCCTCCCGTACACCGGCCTGGACTGGACCCGCGACGGGTGCAGCGCCCCCGACGGCCTGGGCCTGGGCTACCGCGAGGACTTCCGCCCGGCGTGCAACGTGCACGACTTCGCGTACCGCAACCTCAAGGTGTACCAGCGCACCGACGCCAACCGCCTGACGAGCGACGACGTGTTCTACACGAACATGAAAGCCATCTGCGCCGCCAAGAGCTGGTACGCCCGCCCCGCCTGCTACAGCGCCGCGTACGCCTACTACCAGGGCGTGCGCATCGGCGGCAGCGACAGCTTCTAAAGCGGGGGGCGCAGGACACGGGAGGTGGGGTTGACTGCGCCCCGCCTCCTTCCCGTGTTCAGGCCGGGTTCGTCCAGTACGCCCAAGTGTGCCCGCCCGCGCAGGTCGCGGTGAACTCCGGGCCGCGCTTGCTGACCTTCCCCGGCTGCCCACACGCCGCGCACACCGGCTTGGCGGGCGTGTTCCCACCGCAGTCGCCGCAGTTCAGGTAGTACCCGTACTTCCCGAACTGCACGGTCACGTTCGCGGACGCACACGTGCGGCACGCCACGTCCGGGCGGGGCCGCGCCTGCGCCTGCCGCTCCTGGGAGGTCCGGACGCTGGCCCGCTGTCTGTCCCCATTGCCCACTCCCTACTCCACGCCCTCTTCCGCGCGCCAGATGTCCTGCGGGGTTTCGCGCTGGCGGATGACCGTCCAGGTACCCGCGTCGTGCAGGACCTCGGCGGGGCGGGCGCGGGTGAGGTAGTTGCTGCTCATGGCGGCGCCGTACGCGCCGGCCTCGTGGATGGCGAGGAGGTTGCCGGGCTGCGGGTCGGGCAGGGCGAGGTCGCGCGCGAGGAGGTCGCCGCTCTCGCAGGCGGGGCCGGCGAGGTCCCAGGTGGCGTCCTGTGTGTCTGGGCCGCCCAGGTCCCAGAGGGGCGTGACGGGGTGCTGCGCGCCGTACAGCATGGGGCGCAGGAGTTCGGTCATGCCGGCGTCCACCAGCACGAAGTTCCGCCCGGTGCGTTTGGTGCCCACCACGCGGGTCAGGAGGGTGCCGGCCTGCGCGACGAGGTACCGGCCGGGTTCGACCCAGAGTTGCGCGCCGAAGGTGGCAGCGGCGGCGCGGGCCTCGCGGGCGATGCCGTGCAGGTCGGCGCCCAGACCCCAGCCGCCCCCGGCGTCGAGGACGTCCAGCGGGCCGGTGTGGGCGCGCAACTCGCCGAGGCGGTGGAAGGCGGCGGTGAAGTCGTGCGCGTCGCGGATGGCGCTGCCGATGTGCACGTGCAGGCCCAGGGCCGTGTGCCCGGCGGCGCGCAGGGCGTCCAGCACGCGCGGGGCCTGGTCCAGCGTGACGCCGAACTTGCTGCCGGCGGCGCCGGTGGCGAGGTGGTCGTGGGTGCTGACGTTCAGGGCGGGGTTCACGCGCACGAGTGCGCGGGAGGCAGGCGGGAGCAGGCGGACCTCCTCTTCCCGGTCGAGGATGAAAGTCGCGCCGAGGTGCGCGCCGGTGGCGTACTCGCCGGGGGTCTTGGCGGGGCCGTTCACGAGGATGCGGTCACCTGCCGCGCCCACTCGGGAGGCGCGGGCGAGTTCCCCGGCGCTGACGCATTCGAAACCGACGCCCTGGGCGTGCAGGCGGCGCAGCAGGGTCAGGTTGGGGTTGGCTTTCATGGCGTAGTACACGCGGGCGTCCCCGAACGCGGCGCGGACGCGCGCCAGGGCAGCGTCGAGTTCGGCGGCGTCGTAGACGTACAGGGGCGTGCCGTACGTGTGCGCGGCGGTCTGGAGGACGTCGGCGGGAAGGCTCATGCCGGGGAGTGTACCGGGCGGGGCGGACTTGACGTACAGATGGTGGTCAGCCCAGACTGGTCAGACCACTGACCACTGAGCTGAATCTTCCGGAGGTTCATATGCCTGACCCTGCCCCCATCCCGCTGCGGCCCGCGCTGCACGCCGAGGACACCCTGCTCGCCCGCCTGCTGGACGGCACGTACCCGCCCGGGAGCACCCTGCCCGCCGAACGGGAACTGGCCGTCAGCCTGGGCGTCACGCGCCCCACCCTGCGCGAGGCGCTGCAACGCCTGGGCCGCGACGGCCTGCTGGACATCCGGCAGGGTAAACCCACCCGCGTCCTGCACCCGCACGAGGGCGGGCTGCGCGTCCTGGCGCACCTGTCCCGGCATGGTGAGCTGGGCGGCATGGTGCCGGACCTGCTGGACCTGCGCGCCGCGCTGCTGCCCCACTGGGTCGCGCAGACCGCCGCGCGCGAGCCGCAGCCGCTCCGGGATCACCTCGCCACGCCGCCGGCCGAATCGGACGACGCCGACCTGCCGCGGATCTTCACCACGTTCGACTGGACCTTCCAGACGCTCGCCGCGCACGGCAGCGGGAACGCGCTGGCCCCGCTGCTGCTGGGCGCGTTCGCCGAGGTGTACGCCCGCGCCGGGGCGATCTACTTCGGTGACCCGCACCGCCGCGAGCGCTCCCGCGAGCACTACCGCGCGCTGCACGCCGCGCTCCCCCTGGGCGGGATCGCCGCCGGGCAGGTGGCGCGCAGCACCAGCCTCGACAGCCTGCACCTGTGGGAGGCGCGCCATGTTTGACCTGATCCGCACGGCGATCCCCGTCTTCCTGCTGTCCCTGCTGATCGAGTGGGCCGCTTACCGGTACCTCAGCCACGACCACGACGGGCCGCACGAACACTCCGGGTACGGGACGCGCGACACGATCACCAGCCTGAGCATGGGCGTCGGAAACGTCCTGATCAACTTCTTCTGGAAGGGCGCCGTCGTGACCCTCTACGCCGCGCTGTACAGCGTCACCCCGCTGCGCCTGCCCGAGCATGCGTGGTGGGCGTGGGCCCTGCTGTTCCTCGCGGACGACTACGCCTACTACTGGTACCACCGCGTCAGCCACGAGGTCCGGCTGTTCTGGGCCAGTCACGTCGTGCATCACTCCAGCCAGCACTACAACCTGTCCACCGCGCTGCGGCAGACCTGGGTACCCATGACCGCCCTGCCGTTCTGGCTGCTCCTGCCCCTGCTGGGCTTCGCGCCGTGGATGGTGCTGCTCGCGCAGGCGTGGAACCTCCTGTACCAGTTCTTCGTCCACACCGAACGCGTGCGCCGCCTGCCCGCCCCCATCGAGTACGTGCTGAACACGCCCAGCCACCACCGCGCGCACCACGGCAGCAACGACGTGTACCTCGACCGCAACTACGGCGGCATCCTGATCGTCTGGGACCGCCTGCACCGCACCTTCCAGCCCGAGACGGAACCCGTCCGCTACGGCCTCGTGCACAACATCCACACGCACCGGCCCGTGCAGGTCGCCTTCCACGAATTCGCGGCCCTGTGGCGTGACGTCCGCGCCGCCCGCAGCTGGCGCGACCGCCTGCACTACCTGACCCGCCCGCCCGGCTGGCACCCCGAACGGTAACCCTACCCGCGGCCCCGTCTCAATTGCCGCGCGCGTCACCGCCGGTTCAGGGGCCGGATGGTAAGCTGCGCGGCTGTATGAGTGCCCCCTCCCCTGCCTCCGCGACCGTCCCCGCCCCTGCCGCCGCTGCGGGGGAACGGGTGCTGTGCGCCATGTCCGGCGGCGTGGACAGCAGCGTCACGGCGGCGCTGCTGAAGGACCAGGGGTATCAGGTGGTCGGCGCGATGATGCGCTTCTGGCCCGACGACAAGCGCACCGACACCTTCGACTCGTGCTGCTCGCCCGACGCGGCGTACGAGGCGCGCCGCGTGGCCGAGCAGGTGGGCGTGCCCTTCTACCTGCTGGACTACCGCGAGCAGTTCCAGCGGCACATCGTGGGGCCGTTCATCGACGAGTACAGCAAGGGCCGCACGCCCAACCCCTGCGTGAACTGCAACACCAAGGTGAAGTTCGACGAACTGGTGAAGAAGGCCAAGATGCTGGGCTGCCGCTACGTCGCCACCGGGCACTACGTGAAGCGCGTGGAAAACGCGCAGGGTGAGGTGGAGTTCCACCGGGGCGACGATCCGCGCAAGGACCAGACGTACTTCCTGTGGGGCACGCCGCGTGACGCGCTGCCGTACATCCTCTTCCCCGTTGGGGAACTGGAAAAGCCCCACGTGCGCGAGATCGCGGCGGAACGCGGCCTGCTGACCGCGCAGAAACCCGAGAGTCAGAACATCTGCTTCGTGCCCGGCAAGGTGCAGGACTTCGTCGCCGAGCACATCCCCCAGGCGCAGGGCTTCATCCGCGAGATCAGCACGGGAGAGGTCGTCGGGGAGCACCTGGGCACGCAGTTCTACACGCTGGGCCAGAAGAAGGGTCTGGGCCTGTACCAGTCGCACCGCGTGCGGCACGTCGTGCACCTGGCACCCGACACGAACACCGTCTGGGTGGGCGACTACGACGACTGCCTGTGGACCGGCCTGAAGGCGCAGAGTGCCAACTACCTGATCGACCTGACCGACCTGCCGGGGGAACTGGAGGTGCAGGTCCGCTACCGCACCGCGCCCGTGAAAGCCCGCGTGGTCCGCGCCGACGAGAGCGGCTTCGAACTGGCCTTCGCGGACCCGCAGTTCGCGGTCGCGCCCGGCCAGAGCGCCGTGCTGTACGCCGGGCCGCGCCTGCTGGGCGGCGGCCTGATTGAGGACCACGTCCCCACGCTGCCCGAACCGAAAGCCCCGCCGAAGAAACGCCCGGCGGTCCTGCTGTCCTGATGCTGGCGCACGTGCGCCGAGTCCACGCGGCCCTGATTGACCGAGGGAACCTTACGCCCGGCGCGCTGGCCGACCTGCTGAGTGACCTGCGGCGAGAGGTGCAGGAACTGCCCTTCGGCGCCCCAAACGCTGATGCCCTGCCGCGCGAGACGTACCGCGACCTGCGTGCCCGCATCGCCCGAGCGTGGCCGGAACCCGGCTTCTACGACCCGGCCACCGGACGCGCCCTGGGCCACTGCGACCTTCCCGCCGAGATCGGCGACGCCCTGGACGACCTGACGGACCTCGCCCTTGACCTGGGGACCGCTCTCGCGCTGACTGATACGGACGCGGCCGATGTGCTGGCGTGGCTGCGCCTCTCCCACGACATCCACTGGGGCGATCACGTGCAGGACGTCACGCGGCACCTGCGCTGGCTGGGTTAGACGGACTGCCGTTTGTTGCGCTGACAATCCGGAATTTCACCGCCCCTGCCAGCTCCACGTCCGGAGGGCGCCCTGCTCCCACTCGCATCCGCTCGGATTGAACGGTCTTTGCAGCCCATTCAATCGGAGTCCATGTTAGACCCGCCCGCTCAGCACGGGCACGAGCGTCTCCTCGGCGGTCCAGCCGCCGTGCAGGCCGAGCATGGGGGCGGGGCTGGTGGGGCGGCGGATGGCGTGCCCGGGGTGCGGGACGGCGATCAGGTCGCCCACGCGCGGGCGGAAGCGGGCCCCGGCGTGGGCGGGTGGGCCGAACAGGCCGCCGGTCCAGGCGTCGTCGGCGGTCAGGAGGGTGGCGTGCGGGGCGAGCAGCGCCGCGATCTCGGCGTGGTGCCCGGGCTGGGGGCGCAGGTACGCGGCGCGTTCCTCCCCGGCGACGGGGCCGCGCAGGGCCGTTTTCATGACCTTCTTGGTGATCGCATCCACGTAGCCGTCCGGGGGCTGGGGGCTCTGGCCGTGGTCGGCGGTGAGGACGACCAGCGTGTCCCCGGTCCTGGGTAGCGCGGCGAGGAGGTCCGCGACGATGCGGTCGGTGCGGCGCAGTTCGGCGTGCGCCTCGGGGCTGTCGGGGCCGGAGCCGTGGCAGATCAGGTCGTACTCGGGGAAGTACACCAGCGTGTACGACGCCTGCCCTGGCTGGATGGTCGCGGCGGTCAGCTCTGGCGTTTCCTCGGGCTGAGCGTAGGGGTGGTATTCGGCGCCGTCGCAGGCCCAGCGGGTCAGGACGCTGTGCTGGTACGCGGCGGGCATGACGACGTGCGCGGCCACACCCCGGTCCCGCACCTGGCGGTACAGGGACGGCACGGCGGCCAGGAAGCCCGCGTCCGCCAGGGGGGCGTGGGTGTACACGTCGTACAGGCGGATGAGGTTCACGACCGCCTGCGCCTCGTCCAGCCACACGGTCAGGCCCAGGTAGCCGTGCTCGGCGGGCGCGCGGGCAGTATGCAGGGTGGTCAGGGCGGCCATGGTGGTGCTGGGGAACACGCTGGTGACCGGGCCAGGGGTGGGCGTCAGGGATGCCAGGGTGGGCGCGTCCCCGCGCGTGATGGCGTCCCGCAGCTGACCGGCGCCCAGGGCGTCCACGACGATCAGGACAACGTGCCGCGCGCCGTCCAGCGGCAGCGGATGGCGGTACGGGGCGTGGTGGGTGGGCACCCCAAAGTGCGCGCCCAGGGTCGCGGCGAGGTTCAGGACACTGCCGCCCGCGTAGTCGGGCCGGATCGCGTGCGGGGGCAGGTGCATGGGTGAAGATAGCCGCCGGGGTGTCCGGTCCACCTTGAGGCTTCGTTCAGCGCCGCCCGTGGCGCGGCAGGAACGCCCCGGTGCGCGCCCGGTACGCCGCGTGGTCGGGGTGACGTGCGGCCAGCGCGGCGTCCTCGATCCTGGCCTTGTGCCGCAGCAGTCCCGCGAGCAGGAGGGTCCCCGCAGCGCGCGTCCGCCCACCCCGCGCGACCGTCCAGCCGCCCGCCAGCAGGAGCAGCGCCGTGTAGATCGGGTGCCGCACGTGCCGGTACGGGCCGCGCTGCACGAGGCTGCCGCCCGCGACCGGGGTGGGCAGAGGCGTGAGGTTCCGCCCCAGGGTGCGCCCGCTCCAGACGAGCAGGCCCAGCCCACCTGCACTCAGCACCGAGCCCATCACCTGAACGAGTCGCGGCCGACCTCTCCCCCGCTGGCCACCGGCCAGGATGACGGCCAGCAGCGCGAACTGCGCGGCGACCAGACCCCGGTCGCGGTTTGCGTCCCTTGCCTCAGTACCCATAGCCGGCGGCTCACGCCTCCTAATGATTCCGTCTGTTTCGCCGACAACCCGGAACATCACCGGGTTGCCAGCTCCACGCCCGGAACCCGCCTCGCTCCTTCTCTGCTGGCGCAGCTCTGCGAGTCGCATCCGCTCGGGTGAACAGGTTCTGCGCTCCTGTTCACGGAGTCCTTCCTCAGTACGTGCGGCCGGCGGTGACGCGCCCGTCGGGTTCGCGGCCCTGTTGCAGGTCGATCAGGAAGTCGCGGGTGAGGTGCGCGCCGCGCGCGACGAGGTCGGTGGTGGTGCTGGCGATGTGCGGCGTGAGGATCACGTTCGGCTGCTCCCAGAGCGGGTGCCCCTCGGGGAGGGGTTCGGGGTCGGTGACGTCGAGGACCGCGCCGCCCAGTTGCCCGCCCTCCAGCGCGGTCAGGAGGTCGTCGGTGACGACGAGGTTCCCCCGGCCGACGTTCACGAGCCACGCGCCGCGTTTCAGGCCGCGCAGGGTGGCGGCGTTCACGATGCCGCGCGTGTCCGGGGTGCTGGGCAGCAGCAGGACGACCCAGTCCGCCTGCGCGAGCAGCTCGTCGCGTTCGCCTTCGGGGGTGGTGCTGCGGATGCCGTGCACGTGCGCGCCGTGGGGGGCCAGGAGTTCTTTGAGGTGCCGGCCGATGTGCCCGTGGCCCCACAGGACGACGTGTGCGCCGTCCAGGGTGGTCAGGGCGGAGTCGCCGGGCCGGGCGGGGGCGTCCCAGTGGTGTCGGCGCTGCGCGTCCCGGAAGCGGTGCAGGCCGCGCGCGGCGGCGAGCATGCCGCTCAGGGCGTGCACGGCGACGGCGCGGTCGTGCAGGCGGCTGGCGTTGAACAGCGCGGCGCCGGGTGGGAGGTGCGCCTGCACGTGTTCGATCCCGGCGGTCAGGGTGAGCACCCACTTCACGCCGGGCGTGGCGAGCAGCGCGGTGCGGGTGGCGGCGTCGGTCAGCCACAGGACGACGCCGTCGGCCTCGCCGTCGGGTACGTGGCCGCGCCGGTAGTGGTCGAAGGTCACGCCGGGCACGCCGCGCTCGTCGTGCTGGCTGAGGGCGCGGAACTCGGGCAGGTCGGGCAGCAGGACGCGCATGGGTCTATTCTGACCCGCCGGGCGCGTGCGCGGCCAGCCAGTCGGGGCGGGTGAGTTCCATGTGCACGTCGGTGCGGCCCTCGCGTTCGGTGCGGTGCACCTCGCGGAAGCCGCAGGCCAGGAAGGCCCGCTGGGCGCGGCGGTTGTGCCCGAAGGTGGTCAGGCGGATGCGGTTCAGGGTGGGGTCGCGGCGCGTGAACGCCCACTGCAAAAGGGCCTGCACGGCCTCGCGCCCGTAGCCCTGCCCCCACAGGCTGGGCACGCCGATCATGACGCCCAGCGTGGCGGTCGTGGGGGTGAGGGGCGGGGAGGGCCGCAGGTCGTACAGTTCGGCGCTGCCGATCAGGGTGCCGCGCTCGTCCAGCACGCCGAATCCGTGGCGTTCGCCGGTGCGTTCCTCGTCCTGCATGATGCGGCGGAACAGGAAGCCGGGCAGGCGGATGGGTTTGGCGTCGTTCCAGTCGGCCAGTTCCCGGTCGCGGAAGAAGCCGTGCAGGACGCGCCACTCGTGCGGCGTGAAGTCCAGCATGGGCTTGAGGGTCACCCGGGGCGTGAGGGGATCGGTCATGCCGCCTCAGCCCGCCAGGGTGCCCAGCGCGCGGGTCACGTCCCGGGTGAGGCGCTCGAGGTGGAAGGCGTCCCCCTCGGCCCGCTCGACCTGCCGCGTGCCGGGGTTCACGACGAGCAGGGCCAGCACCTCGCCGTCCGCGTGGCGGACGTTCACGCCGGGATGCCCGCCAAGCGCGGCGCGGTCGGATTCGGGCAGCAGCGTCCAGGCAGGGTCGGCCGGGGTCAGGCCAAGGTGCGCGACGGGCAGCCGGTGCCCGCGCAGCTGCCCCTCCAGCCAGTCCAGCGCGGCGGGCACGCCGCCGATCAGTCCCTGTTCGATGTGCGGGCGCGGCCGGTTGTACTGGACAGGGCGGCCGTCGCGGCGGCGCAGCTCACCCCCGGCGGCGCGCAGCAGGGCGTGCCCGGCGGCGATGTCCCACTCGCTGCGGGGCGACATGGTGAAGGTCGCGTCGACCTGACCGGCCGCGATCCGCGCGAGCTTCAGGGCGATGCTCCCGCTGGGTTTCATGCCGGGGAGTGCGGTGCCGCGCAGTTCCCGTCCGTGCTCGGTGTCGGACACGGCAATGCGCCAGTCCGGCCCGACATGCGGCACGGGGGCAGGCTGGCCGTTCAGGGTGACGCCCTGCCCCACCACGCCGCTGAACAGTTCGTCCGTCTCCGGGGCGTACACGACGCCCAGCACCGGCTCGCCGTCCACCGCGAGACCGATGCTCACGCAGTAGTCCGGCAGGCCCGTCGAGTACTCCTTCGTGCCGTCGATGGGATCCACGATCCACACCCGCGCGGCACTCAGGCGGTCCTGGCTGTCCTCCTCCTCCTCGGACAGCAGGCCGTCCAGGGGGAAAACCTGGGCCAACCGGGTCGTGATCAGGGTGGACGCCTCGCGGTCGGCGACGGTCACGGGGTCGTCGGCACTCGTCTTGTGTTCCACGGTGAACCCGGCGCGCAGGTGCGAGAGCAGCAGCGCCCCGGCCTCGCGCGCCAGCGCCGACGCGACCGAGAGTTCATGCGAGAAGGTGGGAGCGGTCATGCCCCCGAGCATAGCCCGCGCCTCCGCACCTCAGCCCGGTCCGAGCAGCGCGGCCGAGGGGCACAGGTCGGCCAGCACGCAGGCGTCGCAGCGCGGGTGGCGGCTGAGGCACACCTCGCGCCCGTGCCGGACCCCCGCGACGTGCAGGCGCAGGCGGTCCGGGGTGGTGCGGGGCACGACCGCGTCGTACCAGCGTTCCACCCGCGCGCCCGTCCAGGCGTCCGGCACCCACTCCAGCCGCCGCGCCAGCCGGTCCAGGTTGCCCTCGACCGGCATGGCGGGCCGGTGCAGGTCGAACAGGAGCATGAGTGCGGCGGTGTGGCGGCCCACGCCGGGCAGGGCCTCCAGGGCCGCGCGGGCGTCCTCGTCGGTCAGGCCGGACAGGTGCGCCAGGGTCAGGGGGCCGTCCTCGTCCGGCCCGGCCAGGGCGCTCAGGATGCCGTGCACGCTGGCGGCCTTGCTGCGGTGCAGGCCGCCCCCCGCGCCGCGCAGGGTGTCCTCGATGCCGTCGGGGCCGTCGAGAAGCGCGGCCTCCCACGCCGGGTAGGCTGCGCGCAGCGCGCGGTACTGCCGGTCGGCGGCGGCGCGGGTATTCTGCTGGCCCAGGATGGTGCGGATCAGGCTGTCCAGGAGTTCGGGCGGGCGGGTGCGCGGGAAGGGCAACTCTCCGTCCGGCAGGTACTGCCCGGTCAGGCGGCGCGTCACCTCCGGCAGGGTGGCGGGCGCCGTGAACGTGGGGGCGGGGCGGGGCATCCCGGCAGGCTAGCGGGCGGGGCGGGCAGCAACCGTGCCGGGGCGCGCGATCCTGGCCCTGGCGTCTGCGCGCCGCGCGGGTCAGTACGGCAGGCCGGCCAGCCGCAGCAGTTCGGCGCGGACGCGCGCGGCGTCGTTGGGGCGCTCGGCGCGCTCGGCGCGGGTCATGCTCAGGTGCAGCGGCGCCAGCGGGTCCAGGGTATGCGGGTAGGGCTCGTCCGGGTCCGGCAGCGCGCCGTGAATGCCCCACCCCAGCAGAATGCCCACGCCGTACAGGTCGCTCTCGGGGCCGAGCGGTTCACCGCGCGCGGCTTCCGGACTCTGGAAGGCGGCGGTGCCCATGCGCAGCGGCGCGTCGAAGGTCTCGAAGGCGGGGCCGGACAGGTCGAAATCCACCAGTTTGGCGCTGCCGTCCTCCTCCACCAGGATGTTCTCGGGCTTGATATCGCGGTGCACCAGCCCCCGCTCGTGCAGGTAGCCCAGGGCGTCCAGGAGGTGCACCAGGGTGAGCAGGAAGGCGCGGCGCTCGGCGTACACGGCGGGCCGCTGGGCGTAGCGGCGGAACAGCACCTCGCCGCGCGCCAGGGTGCTGATCAGGGCCGGCTGCTCATCCACGACGGCGCGGTCCATCACGCGCACCAGCCGGGGGTGGTGCAGGTCGTGCGCGTGGTCGAATTCACGGTCGGCGTACCCGCTCAGGTGCGCGGGGAAGATCTTGACGGCGCAGGGCTGACCGTCGCGCGCCACGGCGAAATACACGAGGCTGTGAGAGCCGCGTCCGACCGGACGCACCAGTCGGACACCGTTGCCCACCACCTGTCCCGCAAGAGGCATCCCCCACACCGTACCCTACCGGTCCGCAGGGCGGATAGGGCCGCGCGCCCCCGAAGGCCGGATGCCCGCGCCCCGGCGCTCTGCCGGAGCGGGGTCGTGCACCATGCGGGGCCAGCCCCCGCCCGGACGGGCGCCGCCATCCGGTATTCTGCGCGGTGCATGACCACCCCTGAGTCCGCCCCCGCCCCGTCCAAGCCCCCGCAGACCGCGCTGCAGAAACTGTGGAAGGAAATCCTGGAGCCCATCGTGTTCGCGGTGGTGATCACGCAGTTCGTGGCGACCCTGGTGGGCGTGGACGGCGTGAGCATGATGCCGAACCTCCGCAACGGGGAGCGCGTGTTCGTGCCGAAGTACGAGACGTGGCTGCACAAGGCGGGCGTGGGGGAATTCAAGCGCGGCGACATCCTGATCTTCAAGCCGCCCCGCGAGGCCAGCGCGAAGATCGAGAACCTGAACAAGAGCGCGTTCGGGCTGTGGTCGTACCGGCCGTTCCTGATCAAGCGTCTGATCGGTCTGCCCGGCGACCGGGTCAGCATCCGGGCGGGCGAGGTGACCGTGAACGGTCAGCAGCTCGATTCCAGCTGGACGACCGCGTTCTGGCAGGCGCAGGGCTGCTGGGACACCCAGAGCGAGGTGGCGAACAACGTCACGTCCGCCAGCATCGCGGGGCAGACCGTGAACGTCGTGCCGGACCGTCAGGAGTTCACGGTGCCCGAGGGGCAGTACTTCGTGATGGGGGACAACCGCACCGCGACCGGCAGTGAGGACTCGCGCATCATGGGCGCCATCGCGCGCCGGGACGTGGCGGGGCGCGCGGCGGCGGTCGTGTGGCCGATCATGCGCAAGACCAACGCGAAGTACGACTGCAACGGCTACGGCCAGCCGGAATTCAGCGGGCCCAACGAGCTGAACTGGCGGGTCCTGACCCGCCCGGCGGGCTTCGGGCAGCTGAAGTAACGCCCGCAGCAGCGCGCCGGATCGGGACTGACCCGGTCCGGCGCGCTTCACTGTGAGGGGGCGTCTGCGCAGGCCCGGGCCTCTACTCGTCCTCGTCGTGCCCCAGCGGCGTGATCTCGATCTCCTCGCTCGTCACGCGGTAGGGGCCCTCCTTGGCGACGTAGTCGGCGGCCATGCGCAGGGTTTCCTCGACCCAGCCGTAGTCGTTGCTGAGGGTCGCCACGCCGATGACCTCCCAGTCGTGGGCGTCGAGACCGTCGAGCCGCGCGACGGTCAGGGGAAAGCGGGCCTTGAGGCGCTCGACGACCGGGCGCACCAGGGCGCGTTTCTCCTTCAGGCTGGCGACCCAGGGCATCTCGACGCGGATGGTCAGGACGCCCACGTACCCGAGGGCCACGGTCAGATCATGCCGGCCAGGAAACCCTGTCGGCGGATGGCGCGCACGAGATCCATGACGGTCAGCTGCGAGGGGTCGTAGTGGACTTCAAGCTGGCCGTCGTCAGGGGTGGCCTTCACGACGCCGGGAATGGCCCTCAGGGCCTCGGCGACGGTGGTTCCGGCGTCGCGGTTCATGCCGCGCACGCCCAGCAGCACGCGGGTGGCGGTGTTGGTCATGCCCGACATTATGCGCCCTGGGCGGGCGGGGTGCGCCGCTCATCGTCCGACGGCTGCCCGTCCAGCCGCTCGCCGGGCGCCGTCTGCGCGCGGGTGCCCAGGTGCGTCACGGCGTACGCGCCGGTCAGGACGGCGCCCTCGGCGGTCGCGGCGGCGCGCAGGGTGGGCGGGACCGGGTAGTGGATCTCGTACACGGCGGTGTCGTAGGCGCTCTTCACGGTGGCGTGCAGCAGCCCCTCGGCAGTCCCGGCCGGCGCGTCCGGGTGGACGCTCAGGGTGCGCACGAGCACGATGGGGCGGTCCCCCTGCCACACCGACTGGGCGAACACGAAGCCGTGCAGGACGCCGCTGTCCTCGGCCACGAAGGAGTGCTCGCTGCGTTCGTAGAACTTCAGGGCGGGCAGGCTGGTGTGCAGCCGCCCGGCCCGTTCCCGCTCGGCCAGGGTGTCGAAGGCGGGGGCCAGCGCGCGCTGCACGTCTAGGTCGAGGGCCTGCAGGGCGGCGTAGTCGTGATCGGTGAAGGTGCGGTAGCGCATGCGCTGAGCGTAGCCCAGCCCCCGCGCGGGGGCCAGGGTCAATCGGGTCGGGGCCGCCTCAGGCGGGGGCCAGGACGGCCTGCACCTCTGCCCAGCGCGGCATGGCGTCCTGCGCGCCGGGGCGGGTGCAGGCCAGGGCGCCCGCGACCCCGGCGGCCCGCAGCGCGGCCGGCAGCGGGTCCCCGGCGGCCAGCCGGGCGGCGAGCACGCCGCAGAAGGTGTCGCCCGCGCCGGTGGTGTCGGTGGCCTGCACCGGGTGCGCCGCGAGGCGGTGGGTGCCTTGGGCGGTGACGGTCAGGCTGCCCTGCGCGCCCAGCGTGACGGTCACCGCCTGCGGGCCGCGCGCCAGGATGGAGGCCGCCTGCCGCTCCAGGGTGCCGCCGTCCGGCCGCAGGGCGGTCAGTTCGTGCTCGTTCACGATCAGGTGCGTGACCTGCCCCAGCAGGTCGGCCGGCAGGTCGCGGGTGGGGGCGGCGTTCAGCAGCACCGGGACGCCGGCGGCGCGGGCCTGCCGGGCGGCGTGCAGGGTCACCTCGGGTGGGAGTTCCTGTTGCAGCAGCAGGTGGCTCACGCCGCCCAGGTCTTCTGGCAGGTGCGCGGGGGTCAGGTGGGCGTTCGCGCCACTGGCGACCGTGATGGCGTTCTCCCCCTGCGCGGAGACCGTGATGAGCGCCAGACCGGTGGGGGCGTCCAGGGTGAGCAGGCCGCCTAGGTTCACGCCCGCGCCCTGAAGGCCGCGCAGGGCCACGTCCCGGAAGGTGTCCTGCCCGACCGCGCCGATCAGCGCCACGGGCGCGCCGGCCAGCGCGGCGGCGACCGCCTGGTTGGCGCCCTTGCCGCCGGGCGAGGTGACGGCGTCGCCGCCCAGGACGGTCTCTCCGGGGGCGGGAATGCGGGCGGTCCGGACGGTGAGGTCCGCGTTGACGCTGCCGACGACGAGGACGGTCATCGGTCTATTGTGAGGCCTGCGCGTCCTCCACGGCGGCCGTCTCCTGCGGGTAGCGCCGCTGCCACAGCGCCCAGCCCTCGTCCGGGAAGGCGCGCCTGGCCTCGGGAGCGAACAGCGCCGCGCCCTGGTGTTCCAGGTCGGGGTGGGGGGTGGGGACCACCTGGGTGTCCTGCATGGCGGGGTGGTCGGTCCACCTGATCAGGCGGCCCGAGCCGCCCCAGGGGTCGTCGGTGGCCCACACGATCCGCCCGACGCCCAGCAGGGCGCTGGCGCCGCCGCACATCAGGCAGGGTTCGAGGCTGGTGTACAGGGTCAGGGTGTGCGGGTCGTCCAGCTTGCCCGCCTGGAAGAACAGGTCCATCTCGGCGTGGGCGACGCTGGCGTCCCCGACGTGCTGCGGGGTCTGGGGTTCCCCGACGCGGTTGCGGCCCCGCGCGATGATCTGGCCCGCGTGGTTCACGAGGACGGCCCCGACGGGGGAGCTGCCGGCGGCCTGGCCCTCCCGGGCGAGTTCGAGGGCCTCGCGCAGGTAGGGGGCGTGGTCGAGGTCGGGGAGGCGTGGGGCGGGCCGGTCGTCACTCATGGGGTTCAGGGTGGGGGCGGGGCGCCGGGTCTGGGTGCGGGGTGAGTGAGGGGGCCTTCATGCCCCGCCGCGCGGTGTTGTTCCCCGGGCGGGCACAGTCTCACCTGTCTGCCTGCCCGGGGGCGTGCTGGACGGCCTTCCGGTCCCGGTCGCCGGCGGTCGGCCCACCGGGGGGTCCCCGCACACACCCTTGAAGCGCGCGCCACAATGTTTATACTGAGTTTAATTTCAGACCTGGCCCAACAGGCCACCGATCGGCCGAGATCACCTGCCCCGCCCACCGGCGGCGCGGACGCCGGGAGCCGCCCCCAGGGCCCCCCCTATCCCCACCCCGAGGAGTGACATGACGCAACCTCCCCTCCCCCAGCCCTGGCTCGCCCACTACGAAGCCGGCGTGCCCCGCTCCTTCCGCCCCAGCGGCCTGACCCTGCCTGCCCTGCTGGAACGCACCGCCCGCAAGTACCCGGACCGCACCGCCCTGAGCTTCGTCGGGGCCCACACCAGCTACCGCGACCTGTGGCAGCAGGTGCAGCGCTTCGCCTCCGGCCTGCAGAAGATGGGCGTGCAGCCCGGCGACCGCGTGTCCATCATGCTGCCCAACACCCCGCAGTTCGTGGTGGCCTTCTACGGCACCCTGCTGGCGGGCGCGGTGGCCGTGAACACCAGCCCCATGTACACCCCCAGCGAACTGGAGCACCAGCTCCAGGACAGCGGCAGCGAGACGCTGGTCATCCTCGACACCTTCTACCCCCGCTACGCCGAGATCCAGGGCCGCGTGAACGTGAAACGTGTCCTCGTGACCGGCGTGCAGGATGCCCTGAGCTTCCCGAAGAACCTGCTGTACCCCGTGAAAGCCAGACGTGAAGGCACCTGGGTGCCCGTGCCCTACGGCGAGCGGGTACTGTCCATGCGCAAGGTCATCGACTCCCAGACGCCCACCCCGCAGCCCGTGACGGCCAGCCCCGACGACGTGGCGCTGCTGCAGTACACCGGCGGCACCACCGGGGTGCCCAAGGGCGCCATGCTCACGCACGGCAACCTCGTTGCCAACTGCGAGCAGGCCAGCTCCTGGATGACCGACCTGCGCGAGGGCCAGGAGGTCACGCTGGCCGCCATTCCGTTCTTCCACGTGTACGGCATGACGGTCGCCATGAACCTCAGCCTGCTGAACGGCGCGACCATCGTCCTGATTCCCAACCCGCGCGACCTGAACATGATCCTGCGGGCCGTGCAGCAGAGCCGTGCGACCCTCTTCCCGGCCGTGCCCACGCTGTACAACGCGATCAACAATCACCCCGACACGCCCAAATTCGACCTGACCAGCATCCGCGCCTGCATCAGCGGCAGCGCGCCCCTGCTGCTCGAGACCGCCCGGAAGTTCCGTGAGATCACGAACGGCGCCAACCTCGTCGAGGGCTACGGCCTGACCGAGGCCAGCCCCATCACGCACGTCAACCCCATCTACGGCGAGCAGCAGGACGGCAGCATCGGCCTGCCCATGCCCGGCGTGGACGCCGTCGTGGCCGGAGACGACGGTCAGATCGTCGCGCCGGGTGAGGTAGGCGAGCTGTGGGTGGCCGGGCCGCAGATCATGAAAGGCTACTGGCAGAAACCCGAGGAGACCGCCAAGACCCTGGTGGACGCCCACGGCCGCACCTGGCTCATGACCGGGGACATGGCCACCATGGACGAGCGCGGCTACTTCCGGATCGTGGACCGCAAGAAGGACCTGATCATCGCGGGCGGCTACAACATCTACCCGCGCGAGGTCGAGGAGGCCCTGATGAGCCACCCGGCCGTGCTGGAAGCCGCCGCTGTCGGCGTGCCCGACACCTACCGCGGCGAGAGTGTGCACGCGGTCGTCGCGCTGAAGCCCGGCGCGACCGCCACGGACGCCGAGATCATCGCGCACTGCCGTGAACTCCTGAGCCCGTACAAGGTGCCCCGCAGTGTGGAATTCCGCGCGGAACTGCCCAAGACGGCCGCCATGAAGATCCTGCGCCGTCAGCTGGCCCAGGAAGCCCGCGACGCGCGGGCCGCCCGCAGCGCCTGAGCAGGGCATCCACGAGGAGTAGTTCAGACAGAGGGGCGGCCCCGTTCAGGCCGCCCCTTCCCCCTGGTGCCGCGCAGCCCTCTTCAGGCGTTCGCCAGGGGCGCGTACGCGGTCGCGCCGCCGTCCAGGGCACTGGCCGGGCGTCCGGCCTGGATGGCGGCGGCGCCCGCCAGGGCGATCATGGCGCCGTTGTCGGTGTTCAGGCCCCTGCCGGGGAACACGACGTGCAGGCCGGTGGCGGCGAACGCGTCGCGCAGGGCGCGGTTGGCGGCCACCCCGCCGGACACGACGACCGTGCGGCGCCCGGTGGACTGCGCGGCGCGGACGGTGGTGTTCACGAGAGTCTGCACGGCGGCCCGCTGGAAGCTCGCCGCGAGGTTCTCCGGGGTGGCGCCCGCGCGGTGGGCGAGGAGCGCCGCCGTCTTCAGGCCGCTGAAGCTGAAGTCGAAGCCGCTCTGGCCCTTCAGGGGTTCCTTGAACGGCACGGCGTTCGGGTCGCCGCGCGTGGCGGCCTCGCTGATGGCCGGGCCGCCGGGGTAGCCCAGCCCGGCGAGGCGGGCGACCTTGTCGAAGGCCTCACCCGCCGCGTCGTCGCGGGTCGCGCCGACCAGCACGTACTCGCCATCGCGCGGTACGTCGAACAGGTGGGTGTGTCCGCCGCTGACGACCAGCGCCAGGAACGGGGCGCGCAGCTCGGCCTCGCTGGCCGCCGCGAAGATGTGGCCCTCCAGGTGGTGCGCCGCGTGGAAGGGCACGTTCAGCGCCTGCGCGAGGCCCTTGCCGTACATCAGGCCCACCAGCAGCGCGCCCACCAGTCCAGGCCCGGAGGTCGCCGCGACCGCGCCGATGTCGGTGACGCTCAGGCCCGCCTCGTGCAGGGCGCCTTCCATGATCTGGTCGATGCGCTCGACGTGCTCGCGGCTGGCGAGTTCCGGCATGACGCCCCCGTACTGCGCGTGCACCGCCTGCGACCACACCCGGTTCGCCAGGACCGTCACGCGGCCGTCCGGCGTGAGCTCCACGATCCCGACGCCCGTGTCGTCGCAGGACGTGTCGATTCCCAGGATGCGCAGCGGACGGGGGCGATCAGTCATCGCCGGGGAGTGTAGCAGGGGGCAGGCGGGGCAAATGGACGCTGGAGGCAGAATGGTGGGCGGGTGAACGGGCAGGGCCGGTCAGCGCTGCTGGTCGCGCACGGCCGCGAGGGTCTCCTCGAACTCGTCGAGGAACTCGTCTTCGAGCAGGCGGTCGCGGATCAGGGCGTCCTGCTCGGTGGTGGCCTGCTCGCGGGTCCAGCGCAGCCGCGCCTGCCGCGCGCCGCTCACGTTGCCCTTCCCGGCGATGAAACGCGCGGCGTGCCGCACGGCCTGCACCGGGTCCTCGGTGGGCGCGGTGACGGACAGGTTGCGCAGCCCGCCCTGGTCGTTCACCAGCGAGCAGGTCACCTCGATGCGCGGGCCGCGCCGGGCCAGGAACACCTGATCCACGCGCCACATGCTGGTCGCGCGGATGGGCTCCGGGGCGCGCTGGGGGGCTCGGCGGCGGGCCACGTCAGCACCCCGGCCCGGCGGGCGGCGTCCACTCGCGCAGCGCCTCCTGGCCCAGCAGGACGCGCCCGGCCCCCTCGGCCAGGGCCTCAAGTTCCAGCTCGCCGGGAATCACGAACACCGGGGCGATCCACGCGACGCGCCGCTCGATCCGGTCCACGAGTTCGTCCCAGCGGGCGATGCCGCCGGTCAGGACGATGGCGTCCGGGCGGGCGCTGAGCGCGCCGGTCTGCTCGCCGATGGCCTTGGCGGCCTGATGCACGAACGCGGCGGCGACGATGCTGACGTCCGGGTCGCCCAGGCTGCGGCCCTCCAGTTCACGCAGGTTCGCGCTACCGGTCAGGGCCAGGAAGCCGCTCTCGGCAGCGAGGTGATGCAGGGTCTGCTCGCCCAGCTGCGCGTGCAGGCGCAGCAGGTCCCGCGCGGGGACCGGGCCGCTCTGGCGCGCGCCCATCGGGCCGCCGTTGGCGCCGCTGCCCGTGGTGTCGATGGCGCGTCCGGCCTCGAAGGCGGTCACGCTGGTCGTGGCGCCCAGGTGCGCGACGACCACGCGGGCGTCCTGGAAGCGTTTGCCGACCTCGTACGCGGCGCGGCGGGCGACCGCTCGGGCGTTCAGCGCGTGGAATTCCGCGCGGCGGTTCACGCCCCGCAGGCCGGTGGGGCGCGCCTCGGGCAGCAGTTCGTCCGCGCTCTGCGGGTCCACGATGAAGGCGGGCACGCCGCGCGCCTTCGCCACGGCCAGGGCCAGCGGGCCGCCCAGGTTCGGGGGGTCCTGCCCGGCGTCGCAGGCCAGCGCGAAGGCGGCGAGTTCCTCAGTGACGCGGTACGTGCCGGTCGTGACCCGCCCGATGAATCCGCCGCGCCCCACCACGGCGTCCGGCGCGGGCCAGTCTGCGGTCAGGGCCAGCACCTGCCGGGTGAGGTCGGGCAGGTCCCCGGCGGTGGGGGGGGCGTCCAGCGACAGTTCGGCGCGCGTCAGGCTCAGGCGCAGCTGTCCCGGCAGGGCGGGGTTCTCGCTGGGCTCGATCTGGGCGCAGGCGAGTTTCACGCCGCTGGTTCCGGGATTGATCACGTGGGCGATCACAACGCCGCAGCGTACCAGATCAGGCGGTGATCAGACCGGGACAGGCTGCCCGCCTCACCGGCACAGGCAGAAGGGACGGGCGGGAGCGCCCCGTTCCCGGAGGCTCCCGCCTGTCCCTGCGTCAGGCCAGCTGCCTGCAGGTCAGCTGGGTTCGATCAGGCCGTAGTGGCCGTCCTTGCGGCGGTACACGACCCCGCAGGCGTTCGTGCGCATGTTCATGAACACGTAGAAGTCGTGCCCCAGCGCCTCCATCTGCGCCACGGCGTCTTCGGGGCTCATGGGGCGCAGGTCGAAGCGTTTCTGCCGCACGATCTCGGGCGCGAACTCGGTCACGTCGTCCATCCCGGCGTTCACGTCGGCCTCGGCGGGGCCGGGCTCGGGCTGGGGTGTGGCATCGTGGCGGTGCTTGAGGTAGCGGGTCTTGAATTTGCGCAGCTGGCGTTCCAGGACGTCGCTGGCCTTGTCGATCGCGGCGTACATGTCCGAGTGGTGTTCCTCGGCGCGGATGATGCCGCTGGGGACATTGAGCTGCACCTCGACGCGGTTGCGGCGCCCGGCGTCGCGCACGTCACGGACGGTCAGGGTCACGCGTGCATCGGTGATCTGGTCATTGAAACGATCCAGGCGCGTGAGTTTCTCCTCGACGTAATCGCGCATGGCATCGGTGATTTCAACGTTACGGCCAGACAGCTTGTAGATGTGCACGGCTTTCACCTCTTCCTTTTCCCGGAGGAGTGGGTCGGGCTCCGGTGATTCACTGTAGTCGCAAGGTCATGAGACTGTCATGCGAGCAGTTCACAGCGTCCCCCTCTTGTTTCGCGGTATGCTCCGGGGTAGAGCGCTCCCCCCATTTGCATGAAGGTGGCGGGGGCTGACCGGCGTGAGCCGCGCGCGCTAGCATGGGAGCGTGAAGGTAGACCGGCAGGAACAGGACGACGCGCGGCGCGAACGCATCGCCCGCGCCGCCTTCGAGCTGTTCGCCCGCAGCGGCCTGGACGCGATCAGCGCGCAGGACATTGCGCAGGCCGCGTTTGTCAGCCGCACGAACCTGTACCGCTATTTCCCCAGCAAGGTGCACATGCTCCTGGCGCACTTCGAGAAGGCCGTGCAGGCCAGCCGTGACGACGCGCTGGAACGCCTGCGCGCCGGCGCGAACCCGCAGCAGGTGTGGGACAAGGTCACGGCCCGCATGGCCGACCTGGGCGTGCGCTACCGGCATCTGGTGGGCGCGGTGGGGCAGGCGGTGCTGGGTGCCCCGCCCGAGGCCGAGCGGGTGGGCGCCCCCGACCGCGCCCCGGGCGACGGCCTGCGCACCGCGCTGACGCTGGCGGCGCTGGTGCAGCCGGTGCTGCTGGCCATGCAGGCCCAGGGTCGCCTGCGCCCCGAGGCGAACGTGCAGATGCTGAGCGTGCTGCTCGTGGACGCGTTCATCCTGGCGCTGCTGCACGGCGGGCACCGCGACCAGCGCGAGGTGCTGCGCGACTGGCAGGACCGCTTCAGCCTGCTGATGTACGGCGCGCTGGCCCCGGAGAGCACGGCCAGGGGCGAACTGAAAGACTGACCCCGGCACGGACGACGGGCCGCCCGGATCACCAGGGCGGCCCGTTGCCGTTCGGGTTACAGCGCTTCCGTGAAGGCCGCGCCCGTGCTGGCGCGCACCTCGTCCAGGGTGGCGCCGGGCATCAGTTCGGTCAGGGTGAGCGTCCCGTCCCGGAACTCGAAGACGGCCCGGTCGGTGATGATCATGCTCACCGCGCCGCGCGAGGTCAGCGGCAGCGTGCACTCGGGGACGACCTTGGGCGTGCCGTCCGGGTCGGTGTGGGTCATCAGGACGATCAGTCGCCGCGCGCCGCTGGCGAGGTCCATGGCGCCGCCCACACCCAGCAGCGGCTTGCCGGGCACCGCCCAGTTCGCGAGGTTCGCCTGCGAATCCACCTGCAACCCGCCCATGACCGCCACGTCCACGTGCCCGCCGCGGATCATGCCGAAACTGTCGGCGCTGTCGAAGTAGCTCGCGCCGGGCAGGGCCGTGACCGGAATCTTCCCGGCGTTCACCGGGTAGTCCAGCGCGCCGCCCTGCTCGGGGGCGGGGCCGACGCCCAGCATGCCGTTCTCGGTGTGCAGGTTCACGCCGTGCTCCGGGGTGATCAGATCGGCGACCAGCGTGGGAATCCCGATGCCGAGGTTCACCACGTCCCCTCGCCGCAGCTCTTGCAGCGCGCGGCGGGCCATGTGCATGCGGGCCTCGTCCACCTTCTTGGCGCTGCCCTTCACGTCGGCGCTGCTGCCGAGTGCCTCGGCGGTCAGGGTCGCCTGTACGAGGTAATCCACGTACAGGCCCGGCGTGTGCACCCCCTCGGGCGGGATGGTCCCCACCGGGACGATCTCCTCGACCTCGGCAACCACGAGGTCGGCGGCGGTCGCCATGGCGCGGTTGAAGTTCTGCTCGGTCAGGCGGTACTGGAGGTTCCCCGCCTCATCGGCCCGCCACGCGCGCACGAACGCGACGTCGCCGCGCAGGGCGGGCACGAAGACCATCTCCCGGCCATTCAGGACGCGCACGTCCGCGTCCCCGGCGATGACGGTCCCGGCGGCGGTGGGCGTATAGAACCCGCCGATGCCGGCGCCCCCGGCCCGCAGCGCCTCGGCCAGACTCCCCTGCGGGATGAGCTGCACCTCCAGGCGGCCCTCCTGCGCGGCCGCCACCGCCTCACGGTTGCTCGTGAAGAACGACCCGATGGCCTTTCTCAGCTGCCCGTTCCGGAGAAGCCGCCCACCACTCAGGCCCGCCTCGCCCACGTTGTTCGCCACGTACGTCAGGTCGCGCACGTCCGTCTCGGCCAGCGCGTGCACGAGGTGCACCGGGTTCCCGGTCATGCCGAAGCCGCCCACCAGCAGCGTCTGCCCGGACTTCACGAGGGCCGCCGCCTCCAGCGCAGTGATGACCGGCACGTGCTTCAGACCCGTCGGGGGTGCCGTCGCGGTCATGCGCCGACCCGCTCGATGATCGCGGCCTCGCCCTGCCCGACCCCCACGCACAGTGTCGCCAGCCCGTAGCGGCCCTCACGGCGGGCCAGTTCGTGCGTCAGCGCCACGACCAGGCGGGCGCCGCTCATGCCCAGCGGGTGGCCCAGGGCGATGGCGCCGCCGTTCACGTTTACCCGGTCCTCGGGCAATTCCAGTTCGCGGATGCAGGCCAGGGCCTGCGCGGCGAAGGCCTCGTTCAGCTCGATCAGGTCCAGGTCCTGCACGCTCAGGCCGGTGCGGTCCAGCACCTTGCGGGTGGCGGGGATGGGGCCCAGGCCCATCACGCGGGCCTCCACGCCGGCCGCCGCCGCGCCCACCCAGCGGGCCAGTGGCGTGACGCCCAGTTCGCGGGCCTTCGCGGCGCTCATCAGGACCAGCGCGGCCGCGCCGTCGTTCAGGCCGCTGGCGTTCCCGGCGGTCACGCTGCCGCCCCCCGGAAGGCAGGTTTCAGGCCCGCCAGGGTGGCCTCGTCGGTGGCGAGGGTGAACCCCCCCTCGGTGCGGGTCACGCGGGGGTGCTCGTCGGTGTCGAACACGGTGACGCCCTTGCGGCCCCTGACCTGCACGGGCACGATCTCGTCCCGGAAGCGGCCGACGTTCAGGGCGTCCAGGGTCTTGCGCTGACTGTCCAGCGCGAAGGCGTCCTGATCCTCGCGGGTGATCTCGCCGCCGGCATACGCGCCCTCGCGGGAGCGCCCCACGATGTTCTCGGCGGTCTCCCCCATCGCCTCCAGCGGGAACAGGGCCTCCATGGCGGGGTTCGGGAAGCGCCAGCCCAGCGTGGTGTCGTACGCGGTGACGTTCCCGTTCGCGAAGGCCTGCGCGCCCTTGGGCATCACGAGAGGCGCGCGGGTCATGCTCTCCACGCCGCCCGCCACGTACACGTCCCCGTCGCCGTTGCGGATCGCGCGGGCCGCCGTGTTGATGGCCGACAGGCCAGAGGCGCACAGGCGGTTCACGGTCAGGCCCGCCACGGAGTCCGGCAGGCCCGCGAGCAGGGCGGCCATGCGGGCCACGTTGCGGTTGTCCTCGCCCGCCTGATTCGCGCAGCCCAGGATCACCTCCTCGATCTGATCGGCGGGCACACCGCTGCGCGCGACCGCCTCACGGATGGCGTGCGCGGCGAGGTCGTCGGGGCGGACGGTGGACAGCGCGCCACGGATCGCGCCGATGGGCGTGCGGACGGCCGCGACGATCACCACGTCACGGTCGTGCAGGTCTTGAACTCTCAGGGCTGGGGTCACGGTCGGAAACCTCCGGGAATGCAGGCGGGAGGGCCTCCGGTCAGACTTCAGGGAGGCCCGGGGTGAGTGCAGTTGACGGCTGCATTCAAGCGCGCCCTGCCCCCGATTGGAAGGGCCGCCGGCCTGTCAAACGGAACGCGGCCCCTGACACCTGAGAGGCGCGGGGGCCGCGAACGGAGAGCGGATGTAAAGGAGGGCCTCGGAATTCAGCCCAGGCGGCTGCGGCGCAGGCGGCCCAGCAGGGCGAACACCTGCCGCTGCTCCTCGGCGTGGATGGCGCGGCGGATCGCCTCAGGCGAGAGGGGGCGCAGATCGGTGGGACTGCTCACCACCGCCGGTACGGGCGTGTCCTTCTGCTCCTCCAGGTAGGGGGTGCCCCAGCGGCCCCATGTAGCGTCCATATCCCTCACCTTCCTGGTCATGAGCTCAGCCTAGTCATGTCACTCACACAATTCTCTGACGAAACCTGACGGGCTCACGCCGCGCAGGTGGCCTCCACCACGCCGTGGAGGGTGATCTTCGCGCCCACCCCCACGGGGCCCTTGTATGAGAATCACTTCAAGGCCGCCTACACACCTCGCCTCCCCGCCAGGACGGCCAGAGTATCCTCGCGGGCACACAGGCCGCGCCCACCTCAACCCAGGCCGGCCGAAGGGAGACGCGCATGACCATCACGCAAACGGCCGCCTGGAGCGCCCTGCTCGACCACCACCGCGCCCTGGAGGGCACCCACCTGCGCGACCTCTTCGCTCAGGACGCCGCGCGCGGCGAACGCCTGAGCGCCGAGGGCGCGGGCCTGTACCTCGACTACAGCAAGAACCGCGTGACCGACGAGACCCTGACCCTGCTCCTGAACCTCGCGCGTGAAACCGGCGTGGAAGCCAAGCGGGACGCCATGTTCGCGGGCGAGAAGATCAACGTGACCGAGGGGCGGGCCGTGCTGCACACCGCTCTGCGCGCCCCGGCCGGCGCGACTGTCCTCGTGGACGGCCACGACGTCGTCCCCGACGTGCACGAGGTGCTGGGCCGCATGGCGGCCTTCGCGGATCAGGTGCGCGCCGGGACGTGGCTGGGCTACACGGGGCGGCCCCTGAAGAACATCGTCAACATCGGCATCGGCGGCAGCGACCTGGGCCCGGTCATGGCCTACGAGGCCCTCAAGCATTACGCGCAGCGCGACCTGACCCTGCGCTTCGTGTCGAACGTGGACGGCACCGACCTGACCGAGAAGACCCGTGACCTCAACCCGGCCGAGACGCTGGTCATCGTGAGTTCCAAGACCTTCACCACGCAGGAAACCATGGCGAACGCCCGCAGCGCCCGCGCGTGGCTCCTCGCGGCGCTGGGCGACGAGTCGGCCGTCGCGCGGCACTTCGTGGCCGTGTCCACCAACGCCGAGGCGGTCCAGCAGTTCGGGATCGACACCGCCAACATGTTCGGCTTCTGGGACTGGGTGGGCGGCCGGTACTCCATGGACAGCGCCATCGGCCTGAGCCTGATGCTCGCCGTCGGCCCCGCCGGGTTCCACGAGCTGCTTGCCGGCTTCCACGCCATGGACGAGCACTTCCGCACCGCCCCGCTGGAGAGCAACCTGCCCGCCCTGCTGGGCATGCTGGGCATCTGGTACAACAACTTCTTCGGTGCCCAGAGCCACGCCGTGCTGCCCTACGACCAGTACCTCGCGTACTTCCCCGCGTACCTGCAACAGCTCGACATGGAAAGCAACGGCAAACACATCACCCTGGACGGCAGGGCGGTGGACTACCAGACCGGCCCGGTCATCTGGGGGCAGCCCGGCACGAACGGCCAGCACGCCTTCTACCAGCTGATCCACCAGGGCACCAAACTCATCCCCTGCGACTTCATCGGCTTCTGCCAGACCCTCAACCCCCTGCCTCTGGAAGGCGGCGCGCCCCACCACGACCTCCTCATGGCGAACGTATTCGCGCAGACCGAAGCGCTCGCCTTCGGCAAGAGCCTCCAGCAGGTCCTGGACGAGGGCGTCCCCGAAGACCTCGCCCCGCACCGCGTGTTCGACGGCAACCGCCCCACCAACACCATCCTCGCCGACCGCCTCACCCCGCACACGCTGGGCGCACTGATCGCCCTGTACGAACACAAGGTCTTCGTGCAGGGCGCCGTGTGGAACATCAACTCCTTCGACCAGTGGGGCGTCGAACTCGGCAAGGTCCTCGCCGGGAAGATCGTCCCCGAACTGCACGCGCCCGCAGCACCGGAGCTGCGCCACGACAGCAGCACCAACGCCCTGATCCGCCGCTACCGCGCCCGCCGCTGACCCGCACCCACCCCCACCGCCGGAGGCTTCCGTTCGGAGCCTCCGGCGTCTCATATCCCGAAAAGCCCACAGTTTCCAGACGGCGCCGCCTGCTATACATGCCCCTAGATCCCCCTCAACCCCCCGTTCGAAACCCCCCCAGGAGGCGCAGTGCGACTCACGCTGCAACCCACCCCCGAGCAGGCCCACGCCCTGAACGACACCCGCACCCACGTCAGCCGACTCATGAACGGCCTGCTCGTGCAGGCCCGCCGTCACCCCGACACGCCCACCGACGACCTCCTGCACGCCCACCCCGACGCCCCCACCCTGCCCCACGCCACCCGCCGCGCCGCCGCGCAGGCCGCACACAACGCCCGCCACAACACCCGCGGCGGCCTGAAAGGCGAGAGCTACTGGCTCGACGCCCGCAGCCTGCGCCTCAACCCCGACACCGGCCACGTCACCCTCTGGACCCTCCAGGGGCGCCACACCATCCCCACCCGGCTGGGCAACTACCAGCGCCACCTGCTCAAATCCGGCCGCGTCCAGGGCGGCCGCGTCACCCAGGCCCGCAACGGCGACTGGTACGTCAACGTCCAGCTCGACACCCCCGCCGCCCCCACCCGCCCGAAAGCAGGCGCCGATCCCCTGGCCTCCCGCACCGACCAGCTCGAACGGGAGGGGAAATACAGCGACATCGTCCGCCTCCTGCGCCGCCGCACCCTCACCTCGAAACAGAAGGGACAGCTCGCCCTCTCGCTGCTGGAAACCGGGGAGACAGACGCCGCAGAGATCCTTCTGCTGCGCGCGGCGGGTGACCACTATGCCGATGCCCGGATCCACCTGGGACTCAGCCTGCTGGCCGCCATGCGCAGCGATCCTGAAGCCCGGCTGGCTCATGCACGGCGCGGCCTGGATGCCAATCCGGATCAGGTGACGCGCTGGTGGCTGATCTGCTCACAAGCACGCGCTCTGGTGGAGCTTGGCAGCTCATCAGAAGCGCAGGAACTCATGGCCAGCGTCCTGGAGGAGATTCCGGTTTCAGAATTGCGGTCAAGAGCACGCGCGCTGTACTTTGCACAAAATGTGAGCGCGTCCATGGATGATTTTGAGTCCCAGGATCGCTATGCACGTGAAGCTCTGCGCTTATTTGATCTTCTGGGTGGTCATAGTGAAAGCCTGTCACTAAGGATGGACCTGGGATACCGCCTCTTCTTTGAGGGACGCCCGGAAGAATCGCTCAGTATGATTCATGAGGTTTTACGGCGAGCCGAAGAATCAAATGACCACCGCCGCGACACCACACATCTCATCCTGGGAGAGTTGTATCTTTTACAGGAGAAATTTGATACTGCACTTCACCATCTTGATCTCTCGATAGAAACCCAGAGCGTACAGGGGAGCGACCGTCTCAATGTACTGGCCCGAGCATTCAGAGCTGAATGCCTCTGGAGAACCAGCAAAATAGACCTCAATACATTTGAACGCCAGATAGATTCTCTGAATCCAAAACAGGAATTTGATTACATCGCACAGTCTTTCTATTCAGGATTAATCCACACAGAAAATAGGAATTATAATCTTGCCTTGCCAAAATTCGAAGCCGTGATTGATGGTGTGGCCTTATTAGATGGTTTCAGACTACGCGCTCATGCATTCAGGACGTTCTGCCGATGGTCAACCCATGCACCATTGGAGCAAGCCAGCACCGAACTAATCGAAGTGCTGTCCCGCATTGGCGGCGAACTGGCACTCGCCATCGATACAGACCGGCTCGCTCCCCTGTATGCGGCCTTCGCGGAACTTAAACTGGGCGGCGGTGCCGCGCGCCGTCTCGCGCTTCGCGCAAGGCCCGTCTTGAGGGTCACGCTGCTGGGTCAATTCACCCTTACTGTCAACGGCACAGAAGTACCAATCCGACTCAAGAAATCGCGTGAACTCTTAGCTTTCCTGTGTCTGAATGGTTCAGCCACACGCGACCAGTTGATGACCGCTCTTTGGAATGGAGAGATGCGGAGCGAATTGAATTCTTATTTCAAGCAGGCACTTCACGGCCTCCGGCAGGCACTCAAGCCGTTTCTTGGCATTCAAGATCCGCTGCCCTTAGCCGGCGGTGTCTACCGCCTGGCTGAAAAATTCGAAATTCGCTGCGACGCGACAGCCCTCCAAAACTGGCAACAGGCCAGCAGCGCCGTAGATAAACATAGGCTGGCCGACTCCTACCCTGGTGCACTTCTGCCGGAAGCCGAAACTGAATGGGCGACTGAAACACGCGAATTTCTGGAGAATCAATGGCTTGCGCTTGTCATGGCGGTCGGTAGCGAGATTGAAGTGACTGACCCTGTAGCGGCCGCACACCTGTATCTCAAAGCTACCCATCTCAACCCCCTCTTTGAATCAGCCTGGAGCGCAGCTATCACCGCCTATGCGAAAGCCGGGCTCTCACATCTCAGCCAGCACACCAGATCGACCGCAAAACGCGTTCTGAACGGCGAAATCTCTCATTAGCCCAGCTGTAACCGTACGACATTGAAACCAGACCAGACACATTGGCCATCAGTTAACCGGGTATGCGCCACACTGAGCGCAGTCAAAAGGACCGGAGGTTAGAGGATATGAAGAGTGTTCTAGGACGTAGCGTTATTCTTGTCTTGTTCCTTTTTACACAGGTCAAGGCTGCGCCCGATCTCCACGCTGCGTTTGACTGCTGCATCACCGGTCAAGGGCCAGCGACCCTCAAGACTACCAAATAACTTCACCTTCTTCGTTCGCGGTTTTGAGTCGAGCGTCTCCTCCAGCGTCTTCCCGATTCGTTTTCCAGCTCGTCATCTTGTTCGTCTTCTTCAGCGTTTTCTCTTCCGTCTTCTTTCGTTTTCTCTGACTCTGGGGGTTCCGGGCGCGCAGCCGGAACCCCCGGCCGCGTGTGGGGCCGGTCGTGCTCAGCTGGGCATGGTCGGCCCTGCTCTTTCCTGGCTGGCGCGCAGGGCGCTGAGGATGGCGGCGGCGATTTCCTCGACGCTGGCGCTGGTGGTGTCGCGGACAGGAAGGCCGGCACGCTGGAAGAGGCGCTCGGCGCGGCGGACCTCGTGTTCGCACTGTTCGAGGCTGGCGTAGCGGCTGCCGGGTTTGCGCTGAGTGCGGATGGCGTGCAGGCGGCGGGGGTCGATGGTCAGGGCGTGGAGTTTATGCCGGTGCGCTTCGAGCGGCAGGGGCAGGCCGGTGCGCTCGAAGTCGTCCTCGGCCAGGGGGTAGTTGCTGGCGCGGACGCCGTGCTGGAGGGCCAGGAAGAGGCTGGTGGGGGTCTTGCCGGCGCGGGAGACGCCCACCAGGATGACGTCGCTGTGGGCGTACTGTTTGTCGCCGATGCCGTCGTCGGTGGCGAGGGCGAAGTCGAGGGCGTCCATGCGGGAGAGGTAGGCTTCGCTGTCGTGCATGTCGTGGTGCCGGCCGATCTGACGGACGGCGGGCAGGCCGAACTGCCGTTCGAGCACGCTCAGGCCGGGGCCGAGCAGGTCGAAGACCTCGGCGGGGGCGGTCTGGAGTTCGCGCAGGACGTCCGGCTGGGTGACGGTGGTGAAGATGATGGGCTGTTCACCGCGCCCGAACAGGGCCGTGACCTCGCGGCAGACGGCGCGGGCGGCCTGAAGGTCGGCGGTGAAGGGTCGGCGCAGGTAGCGCAGGGGCTGATCGGGGAAGTGGGCCAGGAGGGCGCGGGCCATGTTCTCGGCGGTCAGGCCGGTGTGGTCGCTGACGATCAGGACGGTGCGGGGGTCGGGCATGGGTTCAGCGTGACATGCGCCGCGCGCAGGAGAGGTGTGGTTCAGGCTGATTGGACGGCCGGGTGCGCCTGGGCAGGGCGACGGGAAGCCCGTCAGCGGCGGGGCGGCGCCCCCATCGTTCGTTCACGCTTCGCCGCTCCCCTACCGCCTCATGCTCCTGTCTGGCATGGTGTCAGGCACGCAGGGAGGCATCATGGCGGTCATCGTTCTGTCCAACCGGGAACCCTATGCGCCGCGCACCGGCCCGGACGGCCGCGTCCACTGGACGGCGTCCATCGGCGGTCTCACCACGGCCCTTGATCCCGTCATGCAGCGCGAAGGCGGCACCTGGATCGCCTGGGCCGAGACGCACCCCGAGCTCAGGACCGTGCACCTGCCCGAGGCGCAGCCCCGGTACCGGGTCGAGCGCCTCCCGCTGGCCGAGGACGACGTGCGGCTCTTCTATCACGGCTTCGCCAACGGCGCCCTGTGGCCCATGAGTCACTATTTCCTCGAGCGGGCCCAGTACCGCCGGGAGGAGTGGGACGCGTACCGCCGCGTGAACGAGACGTTCGCGCAGGCCGCGCTGGACTGCGCGCAGGACGGGGACGTGTTCTGGGTGCACGACTACCAGCTGGCCCTGGTGCCGGGGCTGATCCGCCGCGCGCGTCCTGAGGCCCGGATCGGGTTCTTCTGGCATATTCCCTGGCCGGCGCAGGACGTGTTCCGCACGCTGCCGTGGGACCGCGAGCTTCTGGAGGGAGTGCTGGGCGCCGACCTGATCGGCATGCACACTCCCGCGTACACCCGGCATTTCCTGGAGGCGTGCGCGCGCACGCTGGGCGCCGAGACGGACGGGGGCACCGTGCGGGTCGGGGCGCGGACCGTGCAGGTCGAGGCGCGGCCCATCGGCATCGACACGGCGACCTTTGAGACCCTCGCGGCGAATCCGGTCACGGCGGAGCGGGCGCAGCGGCTGCGGGACAACCTGCGCACCCTGATGCTGCTGTGCGTGGACCGCCTGGACTACACCAAGGGCATCCCGGAGCGCCTCGCGGCGTTCAGCAGCTTCCTGGAGTGCCACCCGGCGGCGCGGGGCCGGGTGACGCTCGTGCAGGTGGCCGTGCCGAGCCGCGAGCGGGCCCCGGCCTACCAGCAGCTGCGCACGCAGGTGGAGGGCCTGGTGGGGCGCATCAACGGGCAGTTCAGCCGGGACGGGTGGACGCCCGTGCACTACATCTACCGCGGCCTGGACCGGGAGGAACTGGTGGCCCACTACCGCGCGGCGGACGCCATGCTGGTCACGCCGCTGCGCGACGGGCTGAATCTGGTCGCCAAGGAGTTCGCGGCCAGCAGCCAGGACGGCGTGCTGCTGCTTTCGCGGTTTGCGGGCGCCGTGGATGAGCTGCCCGGCGCGATCGAGGTCAACCCGTATGACGTGGACGGCCTGTCGGCCACGTTGATGAGCGCGCTGCGGATGCCGCTGGAGGAGAAGAAGGCCCGGCTGGCGCAGATGCGGCAGGCCCTGCGGCAGCGTGACCTGCGGGCGTGGACGGCGGACTTCCTGCGGGATCTCGCGGGGGTGGCCGCCCTGCCGGGCCCGCTCGTGCAGCTGGGGGACCGGCCGCTGCTGATCCTGTGCGACTACGACGGGACCCTGGCCCCGATCGCGCGGCTGCCGCGTGACGCCGACCCGCAGCCCGGAGCCCTGCAGGCGCTCTCGGCACTGCTGCACCATCCCCGGCACCGGGTGGCGGTCGTCACGGGGCGGCGCAGCGTGCAGGTTTACGGGTTCCTGCCCCTCCCGGACCTGACGGTGGTGGGGCTGCACGGAATGGAGTGGCCGGGGCAGACGCCGCCGCCACCGCAGCGGGAGGTGCTCGAACGGCTCGCGCGGCAGTTTCCGGCGGCGCGGGGCGTGCGCGTGGAGGACAAGCGCTGGACGGTGGCGGTGCATTACCGCAACGTGGCGCCGGCGGAGCAGGGCGGCGTGGAGCGGTCGCTTGATCAGGTGCCGCTGGAGAGCGGCTGGGAGAGGATTGCCGGGAAGGCCGTGCGGGAGTTCAGGCCCAGCGGGTACGGCAAGGGCCGGGCGGTGCGGGCACTCATGGACGGCGCGCCCGGCTGGTACCCGGTGTTCATCGGCGACGACGCCACGGACGAGGAGGCCTTCGGGGCCGTGAACGCTGCTGGTGGCCTGAGCGTGAAGGTGGGCGCGGGCGAGACGGCCGCGCAGGTGCGGCTGCATGACCCGGCGGCAGTGGTGGCGCTGCTCTCGGCCTGGGCGGACGGAGGCCGTGAAGCGCTGACCCGGGAGCGCGGGGGCCGCGCGGCGCTTAACGGCGTGAATCCCGGCCTTAGTTGACAGAGTTGGTCAACTGCCCTAGAGTCTCCTCCGGCTTCACCGAAGCCACCTTTATCCAGAGTCGGCGCGAGGTCACTGGGCCCCGGACCGCCACAGCAACCAGCCCTCATCACGGCGGGTGCTTTCCAGCCCTGCGCGCCCCAACGATGACCCCGGGCCGCAGATCGGGTAAAGGAAGGGTGCACCTCACTGCAACGCACGATTGCCGTCCCCTTCCCGAGCGACCAGCCCAGGAAGGGGACGTCTGCCGTTCCCTCCGCCCATACCCACCGGAGGTCACCCGTGCCCGACGCGCACGCTCCGGACGTCCTGGCCTTCCAGAACGTCTGCAAAACCTATCCCGGCCAGCCCCGCCCGGCCCTGCACAACCTGACGCTGCGCGTGCCGCGCGGCAGCCGCACCGGCATCATCGGTCGCAGCGGCGCCGGCAAGAGCACCCTGGTGCACCTGCTCAGCGGCCTCGACACGCCCGACGCCGGCGAACTGCGCGTGCGCGGCGAGGTGCTCGGCCCGGCCACGCGCGCCGCGCACCAGGCGCGCACCGGCCTGGTGTTCCAGCAGTTCAACCTCCTCGCGCAGCGGACCGTGCTGCGCAACGTCACCCTGCCCCTCGAACTGCGCGGCGTGCCCCGCGCCCGCCGCGAGGCCCTGGCCCGCGAGCAGCTGGACCTCGTGGGCCTGAGCGAGTACGCCGGCCGCTACCCGGCGCAGCTCAGCGGCGGGCAGAAACAGCGGGTCGGTATCGCCCGCGCGCTCGTCACCGCGCCGGACCTGCTGCTCGCCGACGAGGCCACCAGCGCCCTCGATCCGGAGACGAGCGCCGGCATCCTGAACCTGCTGCTGGACCTGCAACGCGAGCGGGACCTCACCCTGGTGATCGTCACGCACCAGCTTGAGGTCGTGCGGGCCGTGACGACCCACGTGGCCGTCCTCGAAGGCGGGCAGCTCGTGGAGAGCGGCGAGACGGCAGCCGTGCTGCGCGACCCGCACCACGCGGCCACCCGCGCGCTGCTCGACGCCCACCGCCCGCAGGTGACGCTCGCACCCGGCGAGACGCTGCGGCGCGTGACGCTGCCGGACCTGACGGCCGGCACGCTCGCGGCCCTGGCCCGCAGCGGCGCGCGCCTCGTGCAGGCCGAGCCGCACCCGCAGGGCATGGACGTCTGGTTCGCCGCGCCGGCTGCGGAGGCCGCGCCGCAGCCCGGGGCGGTGCCCGCATGAGCTGGGAGGCCCTCTGGCCGCTGCTGGCCCAGGGCACGCTGGACACCCTGTGGATGGTCGTGCCCGCCGCGCTGTGCGCGCAGCTGCTCGGCACGGCGCTGGGCGTGCTCCTCACCCTGACCCGCCCGGGCGGCCTGCACCCACTGCCGCCCCTGTTCCGGACGCTCGACGCGGTCGTCAACGTGGGCCGCAGCCTGCCGTTCATCATCCTGCTGGTCCTGCTGATTCCCTTCACGCGCCTGATCACCGGCACGAGCATCGGCGCCACGGCCGCCATCGTCCCGCTGACCGTCGCGGCCATTCCCTTCGTCGCCCGCCTCGTGGACGGCGCCCTGAAGGACGTTCCGCACGGCGTGGTGGACGCCGCGCGCGCCATGGGCGCCACCACCGCGCAGACCGTCTTCAAGGTGCTGCTGCCTGAAGCGCGGCCCGCCCTGATCCACGCGTTCACCGTCATGTCTGTCAGCCTGATCGGGTACAGCGCCATGGCGGGCGCCATCGGCGGCGGCGGCCTGGGCGACCTCGCCATCCGCTACGGCTACCAGCGCTTCGAGACCGGCGTGATGTTCGCCACCGTCGCCGCGCTGCTCGTGCTCGTGCAGGTCACGCAGTGGGCCGGCGACCGCGCCGCCGCCCGCAGCGACCACCGCTGATCCCCTCACCCCCAAGGAGTCCATCCATGCGCCCTACTGCCCTGCCAGCCCTGCTCGGCGCCCTGCTGCTCACCTCCGCCTCTGCCGGCACCCTGCGCGTGGGCGCCACGCCCGTCCCCGCCGGGGAACTGCTGAGCTTCGTCAAACCCATCCTGGCCAAACAGGGCGTCACGCTGGTCATCCGGGAATTCAGCGACTACGTGCAGCCCAACGTGGCCCTCGGCGAGGGCGCGCTGGACGCCAACCTCTTCCAGCACGTTCCGTACCTGAACGCCTTCCAGCAAAGCCGCCCGCTGAACATCGTGCCGGTGCGCAGGATCTACCTGCCGCCGCTGGGCCTGTACTCGCGCCGCGTCACGCAGGTGACCGAGCTGCGCCGGGGCGCGACCGTCGCCATTCCCAACGACCCCAGCAACGGCGCCCGCGCGCTGCTGCTCCTCGAACGCGCCGGCCTGATCCGCCTCAAGGCCGGCGTGGGCGCCCGCGCCGCCGTGACCGACATCACCAGCAACGTCAAGGGCCTGCGCTTCCGCGAACTGGAAGCCGCGCAGCTGCCGCGCAGCCTCGCGGACGTGGACGCTGCGATCATCAACACCAACTACGCCCTGGAAGTGGGCCTGAACCCCGAACGGGACGCGATCTACCGCGAGGGCGCGAGCAGCCCGTACGTGAACGTCCTGGCCACCACCCGCGACAAGCTCGGCAACCCCGACCTCGCCAAGCTCGCCGCCGCCCTGACCAGCCCCGAAGCGAAAGCGTGGCTGCTCCGGAAGTACGGCGGCAGCGTCATCCCCGCCTTCTGACCCCCACCCCATCCAAGGAGTTCTCACCATGCGCACCCTGATCCTGTCCGCCCTGCTGCTCGCCACGACCGCCGCCGCCGGCACGCTGCGCGTCGGCGCCAGCCCCGTCCCGCACGCCGAGATCCTGAACTTCGTCAAACCGATCCTGGCCAAGCAGGGCGTCACGCTGGTCATCCGCGAATTCAACGACTACGTGCAGCCCAACCTCGCCCTGGCCGACGGCAGCATCGACGTGAACTTCTTCCAGCACGCCCCGTACCTGGGCGCCTTCCAGAAGGACCGCCCGCTGGGTATCGTGGCCGGCGCGACCGTGCACGTGGAACCCATGGGCCTGTACTCCCGCCGCGTGAAGGCCCTGCGCGACCTGAAGACCGGCGCGACCATCGCCATTCCCAACGACCCCAGCAACAGTGGCCGCGCCCTGAAACTCCTCGAACGCGCCGGGCTGATCCGCCTTAAGGCCAGCGTCGGCACCGCCGCGACCGCGCTGGACATCACCAGCAACGTCAAACGCCTGAAGTTCCGCGAGATCGACGCCGCGCAGCTGCCCCGCACCCTCGCGGACGTGGACGCCGCGGTCATCAACACCAACTACGCGCTGAACGCCGGGCTCAACCCGCTCAAGGACGCCCTGACCCTCGAAGGCGCGAGCAGCCCCTACGCGAACCTGCTGGCCGTCAAACCCGCCACGCTGAAGAACCCGGACTACCTCAAGCTCGTGGCCGCGCTGCGCAGCCCCGCCACGCGCACGTTCATCCTGAACACCTACAAGGGCGCGGTCGTTCCCGCGTTCTGAGGACACCCCCGCTCCGGGGCGGCGTCTACAGCCGCTCCGGGACGAGTCCCGAGGTCCGTCCTCCCCTCAGGCGAGGCGCACGGCGGGACTCTGCTCGTAGGTGGGGGGCGCCTCGCGTCCCTCGTGCAGGGCGAGCACGAACGCGCCGAACTGGGTGCTGATCTGGTCGCGGACGGCGCGCCAGCGGTCGAGGCTGCCGCCGCTGGGATCAACGAAGGGGTAGTGGCGCCGGACCGTCCGGCCCGGGTATGCGGGGCAGGCCTCGGCGGCGCTGTCGCAGACCGTCACCACGTAGTCGAAATTCTGCGCGTCCGGGACGTCCCAGAGGGTCTTGCTGGTGTGACCGGACAGGTCCAGGCCCAGTTCGGCCATGACGGTCCTGGCGTCCTCCTTGACCCGGGTGGCCTCGGTACCGGCCGAGTGGACCTCCAGCTCGGCGCCGAGCCGCTGCGCGGCGGCGCGGGTCAGGGCTTCGGCCATCTGCGAGCGGGCCGAGTTGTGGGTGCAGAGAATGAGGACACGGAGCACGCCCGCACGCTAACACACCGAATCGGTTTGATGCGTCAGGGGTGACCGGTCGGGCAGCAGGTCGGTGAGCAGGTGCCCCCCGAGGGTAAACAGCGGCGCCCGCCGCAGGGTGTAATACATGTTCTTGCCCCGCTGCTCAGAGACGATCAGGCCCGCGTCCCTGAGGATGCCCAGGTGGTAGGACACCCTGGACTGCGGCAGCTCCAGCAGGGATTCCAGGTCACAGACGCAGCGTTCGCCCTGCGCCAGATGCCGCACGAGTTCGTAGCGGGTCTCCTGCGCCAGCGCCTTGAGTTGATCCAGCACCGTGGGGTCAGCGAGCGTGGTCACACCTTCAATGTATCAACTGGACTGGTTGCGTGCTGCCATTCCCAGGCACGGCCGACACCGTCCAGCTCCACAGGGCCCGCACCACCGACCCGCTGGCCTCCCGCCCGGCCCATGTACCACCCCCGTTTACCGCCTCCGGGACGGCTCTCAGTCCTCGCCTCGCGGCACAGGTGCCTTTTCTGCGTGGCACCCGGGCCCGGTTCCGGACCGTCACGCCGGGGCGGGCCGCGAACGATCAGGTCGGGGGGGTGGTTCGGGCTGTCTGGACGGCCGAGTCGGGTGTGCCCGGGCGGGTAACGCACCCGGGCGGTCAGGTCAGGTAAGGTGGATCCAGAAAGAAACACTAATTCGCCTCTTTCCAGTCCGCTGGAGCTTCTCAGGAACGGTGAAAAGCAATGGATATGATTCGCGTGCTGGGTACACTAAGGATGACCGACGTGGAGATCGTCGGCGGGAAGAACGCCTCGCTGGGCGAACTCATCCAGGGCCTCGCCGGGGCCGGCGTGCGGGTCCCCGGCGGTTTCGCCACCACCGCCGACGCGTTCCGGCTGTTCCTGCAGGAGAACGGCATCGAGGAGAGCATCAACGCCCGCCTGCACGCCCTCGACGTGAACGACGTCGTGGCGCTGGCGCAGGCGGGCCGCGAGATCCGCGCGCAGGTTGAGGCGGCCACCCTCCCCGCCGCGCTGGAAACGGCCATCCGCGACGCGTACGCCGCCATGACCGCCGAGTCGGGCGGCACCGAGCCGGACGTCGCCGTGCGCTCCAGCGCCACCGCCGAGGACCTGCCCGAGGCGAGCTTCGCGGGGCAGCAGGAGACGTTCCTGAACGTGCGCGGTATTGACGACGTGCTGCGGCACGTGCGGCTGGTGTTCGCCAGCCTGTACAACGACCGCGCCATCAGCTACCGCGTGCACCACGGCTTCGCGCACAGCGAGGTGGCGCTGTCGGCGGGCGTGCAGCGCATGGTCCGCAGCGACCTGGGGGCGTCCGGCGTGGCGTTCACGCTGGACACCGAGAGCGGCTACCGCGACGCGGTCCTCGTGACCAGTTCGTACGGGCTGGGCGAGATGGTCGTGCAGGGCGCCGTGAACCCGGACGAGTTCTTCGTGTACAAACCCGCCCTGAACGCCGGGCGCAAGGCGATCCTGCGCCGCACGCTGGGCAGCAAGCAGAAGCGCATGGAGTACGCCCCGGAAGGTGGCGTGCAGACCGTGGACGTGCCCACCGAGCAGCAGCGGTCGTTCAGCCTCTCGGACGACGACCTGACCGAACTCGCGCGGCAGTGCGTGACCATCGAGAACCACTACGGCCGCCCCATGGACATCGAGTGGGGCAAGGACGGCCGCGACGGCCTGATCTACATCCTCCAGGCACGCCCGGAGACCGTACAGAGCCGCACCGGAAAGACCCTGGAACGCTTCGAACTGACCGGGAAGGGGAGCGTGCTCGTCGAGGGCCGCGCCGTCGGGAACCGCATCGGGGCGGGCGTCGTGCGGGTCGTGCGGGACGTGTCCCAGATGGACAGCGTGCAGGACGGCGACGTGCTCGTCGCGGACATGACCGACCCGGACTGGGAACCCGTCATGAAACGCGCCTCGGCGATCGTCACGAACCGCGGCGGGCGCACCTGCCACGCGGCGATCATCGCCCGCGAACTGGGCATTCCGGCGGTGGTCGGCAGCGGGAACGCCACCCGTGAACTGCGCAGCGGGCAGGAGGTCACGGTGTCCTGCGCCGAGGGCGACACCGGCTTCGTGTACGAGGGCCGCCTCGCGTACCGCGTGAACCGCGTCGAGCTGGGCCACATGCCCGAGGTCGGCATGAAGATCATGATGAACGTCGCCTCGCCCGACCGCGCGTTCTCCTTCGCCGCGCTGCCAAACGAGGGCGTGGGACTCGCCCGCGTGGAGTTCATCTGCTCAAACGTGATCGGCATTCACCCCCGCGCGCTGCTGGACTACCCGGACGTCCCCGACGATGTGAAGGCGCAGATCGAGGAGCGCGCCGCCGGGTACGCCTCGCCCCGCGACTTCTTCCGCGAGAAGCTGGCCGAGGGCGTCGCCAGCATCGCCGCCGCGTTCGCGCCGAAACCCGTGATCGTGCGCCTGAGCGACTTCAAGAGCAACGAGTACGCGCACCTCATCGGCGGCCCGGCCTACGAACCCACCGAGGAGAACCCCATGATCGGCTTCCGGGGCGCGAGCCGCTACCGCTCCCGCGACTTCGCCGCCGCGTTCGCGCTGGAATGCGAGGCGATCAGGTCCGTGCGGGACGACATGGGCCTCACGAACGTGCAGGTCATGATCCCCTTCGTCCGCACCGTCGGCGAGGCCAAGCAGGTCATCGAGATCCTCGCTAGGAACGGCCTGAAACGCGGAGAGAACGGCCTCAAGATCATCATGATGTGCGAGATTCCCAGCAACGCCATCCTCGCCGACCAGTTCCTCGAACACTTCGACGGCTTTTCCATCGGCAGCAACGACCTCACGCAGCTGACCCTGGCGCTGGACCGCGACTCGGGCCTCGTGGCGGACCTGTTCGACGAGCAGAACGAAGCCGTGCTGGCCCTGATGAGTCAGGCGATCCAGGCGGCCAAGCGCGCCGGGAAGTACGTCGGCATCTGCGGCCAGGGCCCCAGCGACCACCCCGCCCTCGCCCAGTGGCTCATGGAACAGGGCATTGACTCGGTCAGCCTCAACCCCGACAGCGTGCTGGGCACGTGGCTGCACCTCGCCGGAGAGACCGTCCCGGCGTAAGCGGACCGTGAGGGGTGGGCGCTGAGGCTGGGGGAGGCCCTCCGCTCGTCGCCCACTCCTTCTGGATCTACAGCAGACCCTGCCTCAGCGCCTGCACGGCGGCCTGGGTGCGGTCGGCGGCGTGGAGTTTCACGAGGATCTCCTGCACGTGGAGTTTCACGGTGCTGACGCTGATGCCCAGGCTGGCGGCGATGTCGCGGTTGCCCTGTCCGTCGGCGATGAGGCGCAGAACCTCGGTCTCGCGCGGGGTGAGGGGTGAGGTCGCGTGGGGCGTGCGGATGCTGCCCAGCACGTGGTGAGCGATCTGCGGGTCGAGGTACGCACTGCCGGACGCGGCGGCGCGGATGCCGAGCAGCAACAGGTCCGGGTCGGCGCTCTTGAGGCAGTAGGCGTGCGCGCCGGACGCCAGCGCGGCCAGCACCTCGTCGCGCAGGTCGTGGGCGGTGAGCATCACCATGCGGACCTGCGGGTAGCGGCGGCCGATCTCGGCGGCGGTCTGGATGCCGTCCATGCCGGGCAGGCCGATGTCGAGCACGGCAACGTGGACGGGTTGCGGCCCGGTCTGGGTGCGGGCCAGGACGTCCAGGGCCTCCTCGCCGCTGCGGGCCTCGGCGGTGACGCGCAGGTCGAGTTCGAGGTTGATGGCGGCGCGCAGGCCGTCGCGGGTGAAGGCATGATCCTCGACGAGCAGGACGTGGGTGGTCACGCGGGGTTCCGGTGAGGGGATGCGGTCATGCGTCCTCCAGGGGCAGGGTGAGGGTGAAGACGCTCTGGGCGCGGGCGGTGCGGGCGTACGTGACGGTCCCGCCGTGGCGTTCGGCGATGCGGCGGGTGAGGTACAGGCCCAGGCCGGTGCCGCCGCCCGCGCCGCCGGAGCGGAAGCGCTGGAAGAGGGAGGGGACGCGCGGCGCGCTGACGCCGGGACCGCTGTCGAGGACGCTGAGGATCGCCTCGCCGTCCGCCCGGGCCAGGGTGACGTGCACGGCGCTGCCGGGTGGGGCGTAGCGGACGGCGTTGTCAAGGAGGTTCTGCACGGCGCGGCGCAGGTCGTGTTTGCGGCCGGGGACGCGCGCGCCGTCCAGGGTGGGTTCGATGGTCACGCCGCGCGCGGCGGCGGTGGACTGGAGCTGCTCGGTGACGTTCAGGACGAGGTCACGCAGCGGCACGCTCTGGAGTTCGCTGTCCTCCTCGCCGCTCTCGTACTTGGCGACGAGCAGCAGCTGATCGGCCAGGGTGAGCAGGGCGGCGTTGGCATCCAGGCCGTTGCGGAGCGTGGCGGCGTAGTCGTCCGGGAGAGGCCCGTAGGCGCCTTTCAGGGCCGAGCGCATGTTCACGGCGTTCGCCATGAGCGGGGTGCGCAGGTCGTGACTGAAGGAGTAGATGAGGTCCTGGAGTAACTCCCCGCGTTCCTGGAGCTGGGCCTGCCGGGCATGCAGGTCGTCGAGCAGGGCGGTGCGGTCGAGGAGTGGCTGGAGGGTCTGCACGGCTTCCGAGAGCTGGTCGGGGGGGCGGCGGGGCGGGTGAGGAGGATCAGGAGTTCCGGGTCGCTGGGGCGGGTGAGGCGGGCCACGTAGGTGTCGCCGCCGCCGACCGCCCATACCTGATCGGGTCTCCCCTGCCCTGGGTCGCGGGTGGCGGGGCGGGCCAGCAGGTCCAGGGGCAGGCGGCGGCCCAGGCTGCCCTCGCCGGGGCCGGTGTAGGCGTGGGGTTCGCGCAGCACGGCGCGGTCGACGCTGCCGATCTCGACAGCGGCCGCGCCGGTCAGGGCCTGGAGGGCGTGGGCGGCGCGCGTGACGAACTGCGCCTGCGTGAGGGGCCCACTGACCGCCTCGATCAGGGCGCGCAGGGCGCGTTCGCGCTGGAGGCGGCGTTCCTCCTCGTGCAGGCGGGCGGCGCGGGTGGCGGCCTCACGCGCGCGCAGGCTCAGGAATCCCACGAGCAGCGCGGCGAGGATGCTCACGGCGCGGTTGCCGAGGTCGGTGGGGGTCGCGCCGTCCCGCGTGGCGTTCACGAGGCCCGCCAGGACGTTCCCGGTGACGGCCAGCGCGGTGAGGTTCACGGTGGCGCGCCGCGTGGCGCCCAGCGCGGCCAGGGCCAGCGGGGCGCTGACCAGGGTGCCGATGACCAGGGACGCCGGGGTGAGGATGTCCGTCAGGACGATGGCGGTGATCAGGCCCGCGCTGGCGGCCAGCAGGCGGCGTTCGCTGCGTTCCGGGGTGGTGGGGGTGGCCGGGTTAGGGGTGGGTGGGGTGGTCATGTGGCGTCTGGCGTTCAGCGTAGGGGCGCGGTGGGCGGCGTGGGGACTGGCCATCTGGCCAGGGGGGTGGGCCGGTCGGAGCATACCGCCCGGGTGGGGGGGCGGCGCAGGCTGGGCGGCATGGACGCACTGCTTCTCATTCTGGTGCTGGCGCTGGGCGCGTATCTGCTGTACGCCCTGGTGAAGGCGGAACGGTTCTGATGGATATCCTGCTCACCTACGGGCTGGCGCTGGCGCTGGCCCTTCCCCTGGGGCTGTTCATGGCCCGGCTGATGGAGGCCCCGGCGCCCCGGGTCACGGCGGGTCTGCTGCGCGCGTGCGGCGTGGACGCCGCGCGGGGCATGTCGTGGCGCGCGTACGTGGGGGCGCTGCTGGGCACGAACGTGATCGTGGGGCTGGTGGCGCTGGCCACGTACCTTTTGCAGGGTGGCCTGCCGCTGAACCCGGACGGCATCGCGAACCTGCGCTGGGACACGGCGGTGCACACGATGGCGTCGTTCATCACGAACACGAACCAGCAGCACTACAGCGGGCAGAGTGGCCTGTCGTACCTGTCGCAGATGCTGGGCATCACGGCGCTGCAGATCTTCACCCCGGCGGTGGGATTCGCAGCGCTGTTCGCGGTGCTGCGCGGGCTGCGCGGGGACGCGCACCTGGGGAACTACTTCCTGGACGTGACGCGCGGCGCGGCGCTGCTGACGGTCTCTTCGGCGGTGCTGGCACTGCTGCTGACGTGGCAGGGCGTGCCGAGCACCTTCGCGGGCGCGCGCACGGCGACGCTGGTGCAGCCTCAGACCGTGGAGGGGCAGGCGGTGACCACGCAGACCATCCCGGTGGGGCCGGTCGCGCCGATGGTGGCGATCAAGCAGCTGGGCACGAACGGGGGCGGCTGGTACGGGCCGAACTCGACGGTGCCGCTGGAGAACCCCACGCCGCTGGCGAACCTGCTGGAGACGGTCAGCATCATCCTGTTCCCGCTGGCGCTGGTCGTGGCGACCGGCCGGTTCCTGCGCCGCCCGCGCTTCGGACTGGTGCTGATGGGCGTCATGAGCGTGCTGTCCGCCGCACTGACGCTGGGCGCGGTGCTCGCCGAGCGGATGCCGAACGCCGCCCTGGCCGGCCTGTCCGCACTGGGCCCGAACATGGAGGGCAAGGAGGTCCGCCTGGGCGCGGACGCGACGGCGCTGTGGGCCGCGCTGACCACGCAGACGAGTAACGGGAGCGTGAACGGCATGCTGGATTCGTTCACGCCGCTGGGCGGGCTGGTGCCGCAGCTGGGCATGTTCCTGAACGACGTGTACGGCGGGATCGGCGTGGGGCCGATCAACATGCTGGTGTTCGTGATCCTGACGGTGTTCGTGGCGGGCCTGATGGTGGGCCGCACGCCGGAACTGTTCGGCCGGAAGATCGAGGCCCCCGAGATCAAACTGGCGTCGCTGATCCTGCTGCTGCAGCCGCTGCTGGTGCTGGGCTTCACGGCGCTGGCCCTGGCGAACCCGGCGGTCACGGCGAACTCGAACCCCGGCTTCCACGGGCTGTCGCAGGTGCTGTACGAGTACAACTCGGCGTTCGCGAACAACGGCAGCGGCTTTGAGGGTCTGGGCGACAACACGCCCTGGTGGAACCTCAGCTGCGCGCTGGTGCTGCTGCTGGCCCGCTTCCTGCCGATCGTGGGGCCGCTGGCGATCGCGGGCCTGCTGGCCGCCAAGCGCGCCGCACCTGAAGGCAGCGGGACGCTGCGGGTGGACACGCCGGTGTTCGCCGGGATGCTCCTGAGCGTGATGCTGCTGCTGCAACTCCTGAACTTCGCCCCGGCGCTGGTGCTGGGCCCGGTGGCGGAACAGATGACCCTGAATACCGTGAAGGACGTGACGAAATGACCGCCGCGCCGCAGAAAACCCCGAAGGGGGGCGTGTTCGCCCCGGCGCTGATGCGCGCCGCGCTGAGGGCCGCCTTCGTGAAACTCGATCCGCGCTTCATGGTGCGCAGCCCGGTGATGTTCGTGGTGCTGCTGGGCGGCGTGCTGACGCTGCTGCTGACCGTGCAGGCCGCCGCGAGCGGGCAGGCGTGGGGCTACCCGGCGGGCGTGACGGTCTGGCTGCTCTTCACGGTGGTGTTCGCGAACTTCGCCGAGGGGCTGGCCGAGGCGCGCGGGAAGGCGCAGGCGGCCACACTCCGCTCGGCGCGCGAGGACACCCCGGCCCGCCGGGTGCTGGACGGCCGCGAGGAGGTCATCCCCAGCACGGGGCTGCGGCGCGGGGACGTGATCGTGGTGCAGGCGGGCGAGATGATTCCCGGCGACGGCGAGGTCATTGAGGGGCTGGCGGCGGTGGACGAGAGCGCCATCACGGGCGAGAGCGCCCCGGTGATCCGCGAGGCGGGGACCGACCACAGCGGCGTGACGGGCGGGACGCGCGTGCTGTCCGACCGGATCGTGGTGCGGGTGACGTCGCAGCCCGGCGAGAGCTTCCTCGACCGCATGATCGCGCTGGTCGAGGGCGCCAGCCGCCAGAAAACCCCCAACGAACTGGCCCTGTCGATCCTGCTGGCCGCGCTGACGCTGGTGTTCCTGATCGTCGTGGCGACCCTGCTGCCCCTGTCGCGGTTCGCGGGGGCGACGGTGGACGTGGTGACGCTCGCAGCGCTGCTCGTGTGCCTGATTCCCACGACGATCGGCGGTCTGCTGCCCGCCATCGGCATCGCAGGCATGGACCGGGCCTTGCAGGCGAACGTGATCGCCAAGAGCGGCAAGGCAGTCGAGGTCGCCGGGGACGTGGACATCCTGCTGCTGGACAAGACCGGCACGATCACCGTCGGCGACCGTCAGGCGACGCGCTTCCTGCCGCTGCCCGGCGTGAGCGGCGAGGAACTGGCGGGCGCGGCGGCGCTGGCCTCGGCGGCGGACCCCACCCCGGAAGGCAAGAGCATCGTGACGCTGGCCCGCACGCAGGGCGTGACGCCCGCCACCCCGGCGGACGCGGCGTTCATCGAGTTCACCGCGCAGACCCGCATGAGCGGCGTGGACGCGGGCGGCGTGAGCATCCGCAAGGGCGCCGCCGACCGCATCACCCGCCTGGCCCGCGAGCGGGGCGGCAGCGTCCCCACCGAACTGTCCCCGCTGGTGGACGAGGTGGCGCGCGCGGGTGGCACGCCCCTCGTGGTGCTCCAGGACGAGCGGGTGCTGGGCGTGGTGGCCCTGTCGGACGTGGTGAAGCCCGGCATGCGGGAACGCTTCGAGCAGCTGCGCCGCATGGGACTGCGCACCGTGATGATCACCGGGGACAACCCCCTGACCGCCGAGGCGATCGCCCGCGAGGCCGGCGTGGACGGCTTCCTGGCGGAGGCGACGCCCGAGGACAAGCTCGCCATGATCCGCGAGGAGCAGCGCGGCGGGAAGCTGGTCGCCATGATGGGCGACGGCACGAACGACGCGCCCGCCCTGGCGCAGGCGGACGTGGGCCTCGCCATGCAGAGCGGCACCCAGGCGGCCAAGGAAGCGGCGAACATGATCGACCTGGACTCCGACCCCACCAAGCTGATTGAGGTCGTGGAGATCGGCAAGGGCCTGCTGATGACGCGCGGCGCGCTGACGACCTTCTCGATCGCGAACGACGTCGCGAAGTACTTCGCGATCCTGCCCGCGCTGTTCGCCACGCAGATTCCCGCGCTGGCCCCGCTGAACGTGATGGACCTGCGCAGCCCGCAGAGCGCGATCCTGTCCGCTGTGATCTTCAACGCGCTGGTGATTCCGGCGCTGATTCCGGTGGCGCTGCGCGGCGTGCGTTACTCGCCCGGCAGTGCCGACGCGCTGCTGGCCCGCAACCTGCTCATCTACGGGCTGGGCGGCGTGCTCGTGCCGTTCGTGGGCATCAAGCTCATCGACGTGCTCCTCGGGCTGATAGGCGCCTAAGCACTCCCTCCCGGCGAGGTCCGGGGGACTGGCCCCCACCTCGCCCCCCACAAAGAGGTTTCATCATGACCCTGAACGACATGCCCTCCCCTGCCCTTCCTGAATCGGCCCTTCCCCAACCGACCCTGCCTGACGCGCCCCAGCCGGGGTGGAGTGCGTGGCTGCGCTTCTCGGCGCTGTGGCTGGTGCTGGGCGGCCTCGCGTACCCGGCGGTGACAACCGCGCTGGGCGGCGCGCTGTTTCCCGCGCAGGCGACCGGTTCCCTGATCCGCGACCGCGGCCGGGTGGTCGGCTCGGCACTGATCGGGCAGCCCTTCACGGGGGGCCGCTACTTCATCGGGCGGCCCAGCGCCGCCGGGAACGGCTACGACCCGGTGAACGCGTCAGGCAGCAACCTCGCCGTGAGCAACCCGGCGCTGCGGGAGCGCGTGCAGGCCCAGGCGCAGACGATCGCCGCGCGGGAGAACATCCCCGTCACGCAGATTCCGGTGGATCTGCTCACCGCGAGCGGCAGTGGCCTCGACCCGCACGTGTCCCCGGCGGGGGCGGCGGTGCAGGTGGCGCGGGTGGCGCGCGCGCGCGGCCTGACGGACGCGCAGGTGCAGGCGCTGGTCCGTGACCACACCGAGCGGGGCGTGCTGGGCCTGGGACAACCCGGCGTGAACGTGCTGGAACTGAACCTCGCCCTGGACCGGCTGGGACGGTGAGCCGTCACGCCGCCTGAACCCGAGCGGCTGGCGATGCCCGGCGCCGCCCGCCCCGTGCGGGGTCGGCACCGGGTGTTCGTGGGCATGGCGGCGGGGGTCGGGAAGACCACCCGCGCGCTCAGTGAACTACGCGACCGCCTAGCGCGCGGCGAGGACGCCCTGATCGGCGTGCTGGAAACGCACGGGCGGGCGTTCACGCAGGCGGCCGCGGCGGGCCTGCCGGTCTTCCCGCGGCTGGAGGTCGTGCGGGGCGGCGTGACGCTGGGTGAACTGGACGTGGCGGGCCTGATCGCGCGCCGTCCGGACGCGGTGCTCGTGGATGAACTGGCGCACTCGAACGCGCCGGGCAGCGCGCGGGAGAAACGCTGGATGGACGTCGAGGCCCTGCTGGACGCGGGCGTGAACGTGCTGTCCACCGTGAACGTCCAGCACCTGGAGTCCCTGCACGACACGGTGGCACGCCTGACCGGCGTGCGCGTCCGCGAGCGCATCCCGGACGCCGTACTGCGCGGCGCGGACGAACTGGTGCTCGTGGACCTGACGCCCGCCGACCTGCGCGAGCGGGTGCGGTCCGGCGCGGTGTACGGCGCGGAGCGGGCCGAGCACGCCCTGACGAACTTCTTCACGCTGCCGAACCTGACGGCGCTGCGGGAACTGGCGCTGCGGCAGGTGGCGCAGGTCGTCGAGCAGGGCGCGGCCGGTCTCGCGGCAGGCCTGGGCGTGCAGGAACGCGTGGTGGTCGCCGTGGCCGCCGAGGAGACCGGCGCGCGCCTGATCCGCCGCGGCGGGCAGCTCGCGCAGCGCCTGCACGCCGACCTTCAGGTCGTGACCGTGCGGTCCGGGCGGATCAGTGCCGAGCGCGCGCGGCTGCTCGACACCTTCCGTGCGGTCACGGTCGCGCTGGGCGGCGAGTTCATCGTGCTCGACCCGGCGGGCGGCGTGGCGGCCACCCTGATCCGGCACGTGCGGGCCGCGCAGGCCACGCAGGTCGTGCTGGGCGAGAGCAGCCGCTCCCGCTGGGAGGAAGTCCTGCGCGGGGACATCATCCGCTCGGTGCTGCGGCAGACCCGCAACGTGGACGTGTACGTCATCACCCGCGAGTAGGGGCCACTTGTACAAAGGCAGCGGCCCGCCGTGACAGCGGGCCGGGCGGTCTTCTGTCACGGGGCCGGGCGGGCCCGGCAGACCGCGCGGGGCCCACCCGGGTTCTGCCCGTGGCCCCGCGCGGCGCTCAGAGGGGGCTGAAGACGAACTTGTCGCAGCTGCCGCTGCGCAGCACGCTCTCGGTCTGCTCTCCCAGGAAGGTCTGGCCGGTGATGGCTTCCAGCGCACCCCACACGGCGCCCAGCGTGAAGGTGCAGCGGCGGTCGCTGCCCGGCGCCTCCCCGGCGGAGCAGACGGTGTCCTGCGTCTCGATCACGATGTTCTCGCCATCCGTGTACGAGCGGGTCACGGCGGCCAGGCGGGTGCCGTCCCGGCCGATGGCGGCGTTCAGCAGCCCGGCGATCTGTTCCGTGGGCGGATTGCTGCCGGTCAGGCCGAGGTCCCGCGCGAGGGTGTGGCCGCGCACCTTCCCAGCGCGCGTGAAGACGACCGCGGCCCCGTCGCGGCCGAGGGTATCCTCGACCCCGATGATCACGGCCTTGAAGCAGACGATTGAACTGAAGTCCCCGAGCTGGGGGCGTAGGGTGGACAGCGTGGCAGTCATGACGTTCCTCCTGGAATAGCGGGTGGCGAGCAGCTCGCGGAGTTCGGCGGGCAGGTCCATCCGGGCGGCGGGCGGGGCAGGCGACCGGGTTACAGGGTGCCGGCGACGCGCTCGGCGGCGTCACGGGCTTCCATGTGCAGCAGGCCCAGGTTCACCCCGGGCGGGGTGACGACCGCGAGCACGCCCTTGTGCCCGGCGGCGTAGATGAACACCTGTCCGCTCTGACCGCCGATCCCCATGTCGGTCAGGGTGCCGGAGCCGAGGGTGTCGTTGATGCGTTTGCCCAGCCCCAGGGCGGTGGCGGCCATGGCGGCCACGCGGTTGGCGTCGGCGCCGTCGCCCATGGACTGCGCGATGGGCAGGCCGTCGACGGTGGCGACCAGGACGCCGCGCAGTTCGGGCATGGCGCCGCGCAGGTCGCTGAGGATGACGTTGAGGCGGTCTTGCTTGCTGAGGGTTGCGGTCATGGTGGGCTCCTTGTGGGGATCGTCAGGACGACTGGGGCTGAAGGGTGAGTTCCAGCAGGCGGATGAGCACCCGGCGGGCGGCACCGGGTTCGGTGGCGTTCAGGCCGGTCACGTGGGGGGCGGGCAGGTCGAAGTACAGGGCGACGTCGCCGGGCGTCCAGACGCGCGGCTGATCCTGGCGGGTCACGCCGATCAGGAACGGCACCGCGACGCGGCTGGTGATGAATTCCAGGATGTTGCGGGCGTGGGCGAAGTCCTGAGGGCGGTCACCGGCCACGAGCAGTACGAGGCCCAGGTCGCCCTCGCACAGCACCTCCCACATGAAGTTGAAGCGTTCCTGGCCGGGTGTGCCGTACAGATGGACGGCCTGTCCGTCGAGGGTCAGGGTGCCGAAGTCGAAGGCGACGGTGGTGTGGCGCTTGCCGATGTCCTCGCTGGCTTCCGCCTCGGTGGCGATGACGGGCGTTTCCGAGAGGGTCTGCACGAAGGTGGTCTTCCCGGCGCCGACCGGGCCGGCCACCACGAGTTTCAGCGGGGCCTGCGGGGGCGTCACGCGCGCACTCCGGTGAGGCGGCGCAGCGCCCCGAGCAGCCGGCTGATGAGTGGGGCCGGCGCGGCGGCACCCGCGCCCGCGGCGGGCGTGAGCTCCCACACCGGAAGGCCCGGGGTGGGGGCGTCGGCCACGCCGCTCCGCCGGACGGGCGTGACGAGCTCCGCGGCCCGCAGGTGGTGCAGCGTGACCCGCACGTCGCGTTCGGCCTGCCCGGTCAGCCGGCTCAGTTCAGCCGCGCTGGCGCCCTGCCGCAGATGGGGCGCGAGGGAAGCCCAGCGGGCCTGGAGTGCGGTCGGGACGGGCGCGCCGGTGGCCGAAACCTGGAAGCGGGTCTCCGGGTGAGGCAGCTGCGCTTCCGGAACAGCGGTGGCGGTGAACGTCTGAAGCGTCTCCAGCAGCGGCACGACGTAGAGGGTCGGTTCGGCGGAGGTCAGGACGCGGGCCTGGAACTCGAATTCACCCTGGGGCCGGGCGCTCACGGCGCGCAGGATGTCGCCGGCCTGCGCGGGCGTGGGCACCGGAAATCCGTTGACGTACAGCGCGAGAAGCTGCCCGCGCATCAGGGTGAGTTCCAGGGTGCGGCCCTGGTAGGCTTCGTGAAGGTAGAGGCTGCCGGTCTGAGGTCTGAGCACCTTCGCCAGATCGGTGAAGGCATGGTGTGCGAGGTCACCGAAGAGGGCCATATCAACTCCTTTCCGTGAGAGAACCTGTGCGGGTTGTCGGAAGCCGGGCACCTGCGGGCGCAGTGGCGTGACCGGTTCCGTTGCTGTAGTTGTCTCACGGGTCAATTGAAGAATTTCTTACATACGCCGTGAGCTGATCCCCAATTCGTGGAGCGGTCAGCCGGCCTGTCCACCGGCCGGGCGCGGCCCCCAGCCACCGCAATCGGTTCCACCCCGTGCTGGACGGCCCCGGCTGTCAGCCCCGGCAGTGGGCAGGGGGCCGCAGCGCCCGTCCACCGTCCCCCTGCCAGGGGGGACCCTGGGGTCCTCCACCCCCACCCGGCGGTGGGGCGCCTGTGTGCGGGCCACTGGGCCACGGCACCCGGCGCCCCGCACAGAGGCGGCGCAGGTGCCCCCAGACGGGGGATTCAGCGGACCGGGTCCGGCGCGCCCAGCAGCAGCGGTTGCGTGGGCGTCTGCCCGGCCGGCACCAGCGAGGCTGCCGTGATGCCCGCCAGTCGCACGCCCCGGCCCGCGAGCAGCTCCGGCGTCAGGAGCCGCGCGGCGGCGCGGGCCAGATCCGGCGCGGCGTGAACCGGCAGCGGGAGGGTGACCCGGCGCGTGATGACGCTGCGGTCGTCGAACTTCAGTTTCAGCACCACCGTCCTGGCCGCCAGCCCGGCCCGCTCCAGGCGGCGTTCCACGCCCTGCGCCAGCACGGGCAGCCGGGCCGCCACCGCGTCCACGCCACGCAGGTCGTGCCCGTAGGTCTCCTCGGTGCCCACGCTGCGGTGCGGGCGGTCCGGTTCGACCGGGCGGTCGTCCAGCCCGCGCGCGATCCGCGAGAAGTGCGCGCCGTGCACCCCAAAGCGCGCCGTCAGGGCCGCCGGGTCGGCGGCGCGCAGCTGCGCACCCGTGTGAATGCCCATCCCGGCCAGTTTCGCGGCGGTCGCCGGGCCGATCCCGTGAAAGTCCCCCACCGGCAGTTCGGCCAGCAGCGCGTCCACCTGATCCGGCAGGATCACGGTCAGCCCGTCGGGCTTGTGCAGGCCGCTCGCGAGTTTCGCCAGGAACTTGTTCACGCTCACGCCCGCCGTCGCCGTCAGGCCCGTCCCCTCGCGGATCTGCCGCCGGATGGCCTGCGCAATCCGCGTCGCACTCGGCCCGCCCGTCAGGGGCGCGGTGACGTCGAGGTACGCCTCGTCCAGCGACAGCGGCTCCACCAGCGGCGTGAACGCGGCGAACACCGCGCGGATCTGCACGCTCACCTCGCGGTACGCCTCGAACCTCGGCTCCACCACCACCAGCTCCGGGCAGCGCTCCAGCGCGCGGTACAGCGGCATCGCCGACCGCACCCCATAGGGCCGCGCCTCGTAACTCGCGGTCAGGACCACCGACCGACGCCCACCCCACGCGACCGCCACGGGCCGCCCCCGCAGCCGCGCGTCGTCCCGCTGCTCCACCGACGCGTAGAAGGCGTCCATGTCCACGTGAATGATCTTGCGGGGCGAGGGCACCCGCCCATGCTAGAGCGAGCCGGGTCAGTCGAACTGGATGAAGATGGCCTTGAGGTACTGCGCTTCCGGGAAGGTCGCGTGGTGGTCGGGGGCGTGCTGGCTGGTGTGCAGTTCGCGCCACGTGCGGCCCGAGCGGGTGGCGGCGCCCCGCACGGCGTCCCAGAATTCCTCGGCGCTGACGTGCGCGGAGCACGAGGCGCTCAGGAGGATGCCACCCGGCGCGAGGCGGCGGATGCCGTCGGCGGCGAGTTTCCCGTACGCGCGGATCGCGCCGGCCCGTTCCGTCTCGCGGCGGGCCAGGGAGGGCGGGTCGAGGATCACGAGGTCGAAGTCACGGTCGGTCTCGGCCAACCATTCGAACACGTCGGCCTGGACGGTCTCGTGCGGGGCGCTCAGTTTGGGGTTCAGGGCGTAGTTGCGTTCGGCGCTGTCCAGCGCGTGCGCGCTGATGTCGAGGCTGACGACGTGCGCCGCCCCGCCCCGCGCGGCGTACAGCGAAAAGCCTCCGCTGAACGAGAAGGCGTTCAGGATCCGGCGGCCCCGGGCGTACTTCTCTACGCGGCGGCGGTTGTCACGCTGGTCGAGGAAGAAGCCGGTCTTCTGGCCGCGCAGGACCTCCGCCTCGAAAGCCAGCCCCGTCTCGTGGAACACGACCGTGCCACTCCCGACACTGCCCGCCAGGAGCTGCCCGTCGAACAGGCCGTCCTCGCGCGCGCGGGTCTGGATGTTGCGGCTCAGGCGCAGCACCAGCGCAAAGTCCGGAAAGCGCTCCGCGAGGAGGCCCAGGATGCGCTCCAGGTGCGGGAACCACGCGGCGGTGTACAGCTTCACGACCAGCGTGCTCGCGTAGCGGTCCACGACCAGTCCGGGGAAGCCGTCGGACTCGCCGTTCACCACGCGGTACCCGTCGGTGTCCGGGCCGAACAGCGGCGCGCGGCGCAGCAGCGCCTCGTCCAGCCGCCCGGCCCACCACGCGTCGTCCAGGGTGGCCGGGGTGCCCTGGTGCAGCACCCGCACGCGCAGCGGGCTGTCCGGGTCGAACAGCCCGATCGCCAGGAAGCGGTCGCGGCGATCGTAGATCACGGCGAGTTCACCCGCGTCGCCGTCACGGTTCTGGGCGCGCAGGCTGGACTCGTACACCCAGGGGTGCCCGGCGCGCACGTGCGCCTCGGCGGCTGGGGAGACCCGCAACCTCAGGCGGGCACGGGTGGGGGCGGCGGGAGCGTCCGGCATCCCTCCAGGGTACCGCACGGGCCACAAAATGCGGGAGGGGGCGGGTGCCACGCGGGCCCGCCCCCTCCCCTGCCGCGCCCGACTCAGGCGGCCGGCACGTCCCGCTCCGGGCGGGGGGCCAGGGCGCGCAGCACCAGCGGGGCCAGCACGGTCGTGAGCAGCACCATGAGGAGCACCTCCGCGTACACCTGCTTGCCGATCACGCCCGCCGCGAGGCCCAGGCTGGCGACGATCAGGCCCACCTCGCCACGCGGGACCATGCCCACGCCGACCAGCAGCGACTGCCGCCCGCCCATGCTGCGCGCGCCGATCAGGCCGCCCGCGACCTTGCCGATGACGGCCAGCACCGTCAGGATCAGGCCCGCGACGATCACGGTGGTGTTCCCCAGCACGCTCAGGTCCAGCTGCAAACCCACGACCACGAAGAACACCGGCGCGAGGAAGGACTCCAGCGCGTGCACCTTCGACTCGAATTCCAGTTCGTCCTTCACCTCGGCCAGCACCATGCCGGCCAGGAACGCCCCGATGATGGGCGCGAGACCCGCCACGGTGCTCAGCGCGGCCACGCCCAGGCCCACCACGATCGCCACGTTGAACATGCGCGACAGGCTCAGGTTCCGCAGACGGGGCTGGAAGCGGCGGATCAGCGGAATGCCCACCGCGAGCACCAGCGCCACGAAGCCCACGCTGAGGCCCAGGATCAGCCCCACCTGCCCGGCACTCATGCTCTCCCCGGCGCCCAGGCCGCTCACGACCGCCAGCAGCGTCAGGCCCAGGATGTCGTCAATGACGGCCGCGCCCAGGATCACCTGCGCGAACCGCGCGTCCAGCACGCCCATCTCCTGCAACACCTTCGCGGTGATGCCCACCGACGTCGCCACCAGCGCCGTTCCCACGAACAGCGCGCTGACGTTCTCCTGCCCCTGCCACAACCCGAAGCCGAAGCCCAGCGCCAGCGGGAACACGATGCCCAGCACCGCCACGAGCAGCGCCTCCTTCCCCACCGACAGCAGATCCCGGAAGCGGGTCTCCAGCCCCACCATGAACAGCAGGAACACCGCCCCCAGTTCCGCGAGGCTGAGCAGGAACTCGTCCGGACGCACCAGATTCAGCACGCTCGGCCCGATCAGGATCCCGGCCAGCACCTGCCCCACCACCGCCGGAACCCCCAGCTTCGAGGCCACCGTGCCGAACACCGCCGCGGCCAGCACCACCCAGAACAGACCAAACAGCAGATCCGCCGTTCCCGCCGAACTCGCCGCCAGCGCGCCGCCCGACAGCAGCACGCCCAGCGGCAGCGCCGCACGCCAACCCGATCCCTTGAACACCACCATCACCTCCACACCTGAAAGAGCGAAAAGCAAAAGGCATGGAGTCAGGCCAACTTGACCTGACTCCACCCCGGCGGCCTATGGGAACCGCACCCCGCCGCACCGAAGCGACGAACTTGCTCTCCATCCTAAAGGAGCAGGCCCCGCCTTGATCAGAATCTTAATGTCAGGTGAACAGCGGGGGGGGTGCCCAGGGTGCGCCACATGAGAGACCGGGGCCACCCTACAGTGAGCCTCGTGAAACTTGCCACTCCCCTCCTGCTCCTGACCGCCACCCTCATGACCGCCTGTGGCGGGGGCAAGACCGCGAACACCCCCGACACCACCGGCCCGCAACTCACCCTGACCCAGAGCGCGCCTCTGGAAGACGGCACCGTTACCCTGACCGCCGCCGCCACCGACGACAGCGGAATCAGCAAAGTCGAGTTCTACCAGAACGGTACCCTGCTCGGCACAGACACCACCGCCCCCTACACGTATCCGGTCGATCTGGTCAACGACAGCCGAAGCGGATACACCGCCAAGGCGTACGACACCAAGGGCAACGCCACCGTCACCGCCACGTTCAACGTCACTACCAAGTACCAGGGGGGCTGGTACTGGGTGGCGACGGATGGCAGCGGCGGCGTCATCGCAGACGGCATTTCCACCTTCATCACAGAGGTGCCGGTCAATGGACAGCAGGTGGCCGGGGGCATCTACTCGGATACCGATCAGACCCGCCTGGGCATCAGTCTGATGGGGCCGATCTTCAGCACCACGACCCTCGAAACCGCCTTCACAGTCAGCACCGACAACGCGGATCTGTACCTCGCCGCGCAGGATGATGACGGGACCATCGGTACCTACGAGGGCCGCCCCGTCTTCGAAGGACGAGGTGCCATTCTCGACACCGCGACGTCCAGCAGCATTCCCGTCTACTTCGGCATGCTTCAGATCAACACAGATGTAGACGCGACGGTCAACACGCAGACCCAGACCACTCTGCGGGCCATGCTGAAAGGCAGCCTGAGTGCTCAGCGCCTGAACCGCCCTGCCCGAGTGGGAGTGGCCCTACCCAGCACCCTGAACGTCAAGCTGCCCGACCTCAGCCGCTTCAAGCTGCCCCAGTAACCTTCACGGAAGCAGGGCGCCCCCTTCCCGGCGGGCGCCCTGCTTCTATCCTGCTCGGGTCAGTCGGCGGCCTGGTCCGCGCCGTACACTTCGATGATCCCGGCGGCGCCCATGCCCCCGCCGATGCACATGGTGATCAGGGCCTTCCCGCCGCCACGGCGCTGCAGTTCGTAGATGGCGGTCGTGGCGAGTTTCGCGCCGCTGCACCCCAGGGGGTGGCCCAGGGCGATGGCGCCGCCGTTGACGTTCATGATGTCCTGGTTCAGGCCCAGTTCGCGCGCCACGGCGAGGGACTGCGCGGCGAACGCCTCGTTCAGCTCGATCAGGTCGATGTCGTCGAGGGTCAGGCCGGTCTGCGCGAGCACCTTCGGCACAGCCTTCACAGGGCCGATGCCCATCAGTTCGGGCTCCACGCCTGCCACGGCGAAGCCGAGGAACTTCGCCAGCGGTTTCACGCCGAGTTCCTGCGCCTTCTCGCCGCTCATGATGAGCACGGCGGCCGCGCCGTCACTGAAGGGGCTGCTGTTCGCGGCGCTGACGGACCCGGTCGCCTTGAACGCGGGGCGGACCTTCGCCATGTCCGCGAGGTTCGCGTCCCGGCGGATCAGTTCGTCCTTGTCGAAGTTCACGGTCTCGGACTTCATCTTCGTGCCCTTCAGTTTGTCCACGCGGACGGGCACGGGCACGATCTCAGCGTCGAACTTCCCGGCGTCCTGCGCCGCTGCGGCGCGCTGGTGGCTGCGGAACGCGAACGCGTCCTGATCCTCGCGGCTGATGCCGTACTTCGCGGCGACGTTCTCGGCGGTCATGCCCATGCCGATGTACGCGCCGGGACGGGCGTCCACCAGTTCCGGGTTCGGGCTGGGGTTGTGGCCGCTCATGGGCACGAAGCTCATGCTCTCCACGCCACCGGCCAGCATCACGTCCGCCTGCCCGGTCTGAATGGCGGCCGCGGCCATCGCGATGGTCTGCAGGCCGCTGGAGCAGAAGCGGTTCACGGTCACGCCGCCCACACTGTCGGGCATCCCGGCGCGCAGCGCGGCCAGACGGGCCACGTTCAGCCCCTGCTCTGCCTCGGGAATCGCGCAGCCGAGGTACACGTCCTCGACCAGGGCGGCGTCCACACCGGCGCGCTTCACGGCCTCATTCAGCACCAGCGCCGCGAGGTCGTCGGGGCGGGTGTTCGCCAGGGTGCCTTTCACGCCACGACCAACGGGCGTCCGGACGGCAGAAACAATAAAGGCGTCACGCATCAGGGTTCTCTCCTTGCACCGTCGCTCTCGGACGGTTGAGGTTGAATGGGTCCAGTCAGGGACTGAACGAGGTTGAACTTGAGCCCGCTCATCCCGCCACCTCTGGCAGCACCCTGCCGATGAAGGTGTCGAGTTGGGCGTCGTACTGTTCGGGGTTGATGTTCCACACGCGGATGTGTTTGCCGCCTTCGACCCGGTGGTATTCGATGAGGTCGGGGCGGGCAGCGGCGAGCGCGTCGGCCTGACTGACCGGGATGGTGCGGTCGCGCGTGCCGTGCCACATGAGGATGGGGAGGTTGAAGCTGGGTGCGGCGCGGATCTGGTCGACGGTGTCGAAGTCCTGGCCGCTGCGGCGCGTCACGACCCACTGGGTGAAGGTGGCGACGTGCCGCGCGAGGAAGGGTGGGAGGCCGAAGCGTTGGCCCTGGGAGAGGATGGTGGCCCGCCAGTCCAGCGCGGGGCAGTCGAGCATGACGCCCGTGACGGGAATCGGGTACGGCTGGTGCCGGGCGCGCAGGGCGCTGAGGGCGATGTTGCCGCCCATGCTGAACCCGTACAGCACGGCCCGCCTGTACCCGGCCCCCTGCGCCCAGTGCAGCGCGCTGATGACGTCCTCGGCTTCCTGGTCGCCCAGGGTCAGGTAGCCGCTCTCGCTTCGGGGGGCGCCGTGGGCGTTGCGGAACGTGACGAACAGGCTGGCCGCGCCGGTGCGCCGCAGCGCGGGCAGCATCCGCAGCGCCTGGGCGCGCTGTCCGCCGTGACCGTGGATGACGATCACGACGGCGTCCGCGCGGCCGGGGGCGTCGCCGCTGGGTGGAATGTGCCACGCGGGCATGTCCCCCAGCGGGGTGTGCACCTTCGTGTCCTCGAACTCGACGCCCAGCTGGGCGGGTGTGCCGTTGTACACGAAGGTGCTGGCCCAGGCGAGCGCGCCGTTGGGCAGCACGCCGCGTTCCTCCTGCACCGGGCGGCGCACGAGGGTGCCCACGACCTGCCGCTCACCCAGGACCGCGTGCCCCTTGTTCGGGAGCAGTGGCACGATGCCGATGGGGCCGCGCGACAGCGTCTCCGCACTGGCGGGCAGGTACACCTCGTTCCCCCGCCGACCCACCGGCACGAACACGCCCTTCACCCAGCGGGTCTTGCTGCGCAGGGTGATATCAGCTCCCACCAGCGCACCCGCCAGCACCACCCCGGCGTAGGCCAGGGCGGCCCAGCCGAGGGCGCGGCGTTTACGGACGTTCAGGAGTCGGTCGGTCAGGCGGGTCATGAGGTCATCCTGTCAGGCGGGGGCTTCAGTTGCGCAGGGGTTTGCCGGTCTTGAGCATGTGGTCGATGCGCTGCTGGGTGCCTTTCTTCCCGAGGAGGGTGAGGAAGGCTTCGCGTTCGAGGTCAAGGAGGTGCTGTTCGGACACTTTGGCGGTGCGGTTGTTGCCGGTGCCGCCGCTCAGGACCTTGGCAAGCTGTTCGGACACGACGAGGTCGTAGTCGGTGATGTAGCCGCCCTGGTGCATGCCGTGCAGGGCGCTTCTAATGGCGCCGATGGCGGCGTCACCCATGACGGGGATGTCCTGGCGGGGGGTGGGCTGCACGTAGCCGGGGGCCAGGGCGAGGACCTGACGCTTGGCGTCCTCAAGGATGTGGTTCTTGTTCATGGCGACGGTGTCGGTGTCGCGCAGGAAGCCGAGGTTGCGGGCTTCGAGGGCGCTGGTGCTCACCTTGGCGGTGCCGATGAGTTCGAAGGCGCGCTGCACGGCGGGCAGCAGGGTGGCGCCGAGGCGCTGGCTGGGCTGCTGCATGTCCGTGAAGCGCAGCAGCATTTCCTTGGTGCCGCCGCCGCCGGGGATCAGGCCCACGCCGACTTCCACAAGGCCCATGTACAGTTCGGCGCTGGCGACGACGTGGTCGGCGTGCAGGGTGAACTCGGCGCCGCCGCCGAGCGTCAGGCCGAAGGGGGCGGCGACGGTGGGGTGGGGGCTGAAGCGCAGCGACGTGGTGACCTGCTGGAACTGCTTGATCATGTCGTCGAGTTCGTCCCACTCGTCCGCCTGCGCCTGCGAGAGGATCAGGGGGAGGTTCGCGCCCGCGCTGAAGTTGTCGCCCTGGTTGCCGATGACGAGGCCCGCGTAGCCCATGTCCTGCACGAGCTTGTGGGCGTCCTGCACGGTGCGGAGCTGGTCCTCGCCGAGGGCGTTCATCTTGGCGTGCCATTCGGCGAGCAGCACGCCGTCGCCCAGGTCGATGACGCTGGCCCCGGCGCGTTTCTTGACGATCTTCGTGGCATCCTTCTTCAGGTCGGTCAGGATGAAGTACGGGGCCTCGTACGCGGTGGGCTGGCCCCCCGGGGTGACGATCTCGCCGCCCTGGTAGAAGGCGTCGCGGCCACTGGCCTTCATGGCGGCCAGCAGCGGGGGCAGGGTGCGGCCCTCGGCCTCGAGGTTGGCGATGACGGTCTGGACGCCCAGGGTGTCCATCGTCTCGAAGGGACCCTGTTCCCAGCCAAAGCCCCATTTCAGGGCGTTGTCGATGTCCTGGAGGCGGTTACTGACGTTGCCGGCCATCTTGGCGGCGTACCAGAAGCCGTCGTTCATGACGCCGCGCAGGAAGTCGCCTTCCTTACCTTCGGCGCCGTACAGGGCCTTCACGCGCTCAGCCAGGGCGCGGCCCTTGACGGCGTCCACAGCGGCGACCTTGACCTTGCCCTGGTCCTCGTACTCGAAGGTGTCGAGGTTCAGGTTCAGGATCTTGGTCTTGCCCTTCTCGTCCTTGGTCTTCTTGTAGAAGCCGCTGCCGGTCTTGTCGCCCAGCCACTTCTTCTCCTCGACCAGGGTGCGGAAGGCGGGCGTGAGGGTGAAGTCCTCGTCGTCCGGCGTGGCCTTCCCAAGGTCGTTGGACACGTGGTAGATGATGTCCAGGCCGGAGAGGTCGGCGGTGCGGAAGGTGGCGCTGCTGGCGCGGCCCAGGGCGGGGCCGGTGAGCTGGTCCACCTGCGCGGGGGTCAGCCCGGCCTTGACCATGTGGTCCATGGCGCGGACGATGCCGTACACGCCGATGCGGTTGGCGACGAAGCCGGGCACGTCGTTGGCGACCACGATGCCCTTGCCGAGGGTGGTTTCCGCGAACTCGCTGAAGGTCTTCACGATCGCCGGGTCGGTCTTGGGCGTGGGGATGACTTCGAGGAGGTGCAGGTAGCGGGGCGGGTTGAAGAAGTGCGCGCCCACGAAGCGGCGCTGGAAGTCCTCACCCCGGCCCTCGATCTGGAGGTGCATGGGGATGCCGCTGGAGTTGCTGGAGATGATCGCGGTCTTCTTGGCAACGGCCTCAACCCTCGCCCACAGGTCGCGTTTGGCGTCGAGTTTCTCGATGATCGCCTCGATGATCCAGTCGGCGTCCTTGAGTTTTTTCAGGTCGTCTTCGAGGTTCCCGACCTGGATCAGGGCGGCGCGGGCCGGGTCCATGAAGGCGGCGGGGCGGGCTTTCAGGGCGCGCTGCACGCCCTGCTTGGCGAGGAAGTTGCGGTCGGGGTTGTCGGGCAGGACGATGTCCAGCAACATGACGGGAATCCCGGCGTTGGCGAGCTGGGCGGCGATGGCAGCGCCCATGACGCCTGCGCCGATGACTGCGGCTTTCTGAATCTTCATGCGACCTCCTGCGAGATACCTATAAAATTAGACTCGGTTCAAGTTTAAGACCGCGGCGGGGCGTTTGTCCACCAGCCCCGCAGGCCCGTCAGCGCCCACCGTCCCGCCTCCAGATACGCGGGCCGGCCCTCCCGCACCGCGAACGCCAGATCACCCAGCGCGCGGCACAGCGCGTACCATGCCGCGCGCTCCCACACCGCCCCAGACGCCGGGTACGCCGCCTGCGCGGCGTGCCACAGCACCGGGTTACCCCAGTGGAGCAGACCCGCCAGGTCCCGCGCCGGGTCCCCCAGCGCCGCGTCCGCCCAGTCCAGCACACCCGAGAGGCGTCCCGCCCCGTCCAGGTGAACGTGCTCGGCCGCGAAATCCCCGTGGATAGGGACCGGCCCCACCTCCCGCAGGTCGGGCACCGCCTGCACACGCGCCGCCCACCACGCCGCGTCCGGCAGGACCCCTGCCACCGACGCGACGTGCAGGTCGTCCAGCGCGGCGTTCTGCCAATCGTGCCCGGTCGGGTCGAGATCCACGCTTAGCTCGGAGCCCTGCGGGTTCAGTCTGTGCAGGTCGGCCAGCCAGCCCCCCAGTGCCCCACCCAGCGCGCCCGGATCGGATAGCGGCTGCCCCAGTGCCGACACGCCAGGCACGCGGCGGGCCACGCTGAACCCCTCCGGGGCCAGGGGCGCCGGGTCACTCAGGCGCATCACTTCCGGCAGCGCCGCGCCGGGCAGCCGGGGGGTCAGCCACGCCAGCAGCCGGGCTTCGCGCCGCAGGGCCTCTCCCCCGCCGGGCCAGCGGGGCAGACGAACGACGCGGTTCCCCTCCAGCGTGTAGGCGCGGTGGTCGCTGCCCACGCCCAGCAGGCCCACGGCGTCCGGCGGGGCGCGCAGCAGGGCCGCCACCTGCCGCGCACTCAGGGCCGGAAGTTCAGAAGCGGTCACGCCTCACAGTCCAGCACGCCCCGGTTCCGCGGGGTTACTTGATGAAGCCTTTCACCACGAACACCAGCGCCAGCCCCGCCAGGGCCAGCAGCGCCGCGCCGCTCAGGCGGCGGTCCGTGCGCCAGCCCGCTGCCGCCACCCACAGCGCCGCCAGGACCGGCACGGCCGCCACCCACACCACGCCCACCCACGCGTAGTCCGGCAGCAGCACCCCCACCGCCAGCAGGGCCACGCCCACCCAGAAGCCCAGCGGGTACAGCCACGCGGGCAGCCCGGCCAGTTCGGTGTTGTCCCTGCGGTCCGGGGCGCTCACGCCTGCCCCCAGTACTTCCACAGGAGTTGCAGGGCGGTGAAGATCAGCAGCAGGCTGAAGAACAGCTTCAGTTGCGCGGCGGGAATGCGGCTTTGCAGGCTGGCTCCGGCGCGCGCGCCGATCAGAACGCCCAGCGCCACCCCGGCCGCCAGGCGCAGGTCGAGCAGGCCGCCCGCCTGGTACACCAGCGCGTTGCTGACGGCGGTCAGGCCCATGATGAAGGTGCTCGTGGCGATGGCCTGCCGGATGGGCACGCCCGCCATGAGGTTCAGCACCGGGACCTGCACGGTGCCGCCGCCGATGCCCAGCAGGCCGCTCATGACGCCCGCGAAGGTCATGGCCGGAGGCACCAGCCGCGAGGGTTCGCGTTCGACCTCCACGCGTTTCAGGCCGCGCAGGAGGTTGTAAGCGGAGTACAGCAGCAGCGCCGCGAACACGGTCGCGACCGCGCGCGCCGGGAGGATCAGGCCCAGGAACGACCCGGCGGCCCCGCCGACGATGGTGTACGGCGAGAGCAGGTACCCGGTCCGGGCGCGCACGAGGCCCTGCTGCAGGTAGCTGGCCGCGCCGCTGAGGCCCACGGCGAGCACGCCGATCTGGCTGATGGCGACCGCCTGCGCGATCGTGATGTCCCGCCCGAAGTGCGGCAGCAGGAATTCCAGCGCGGGGACGACGACCACGCCGCCACCCAGGCCCAGGATCGCGCCGAGCACCCCGGCGAGCAGGCCCACGCCGATCACGGCGAGCGTCACGGCGCTGATCACGCGCGGCCCCGCCCGGCGGGCGCGGTCAGGAGGCGGACACGGGTTGAACTCACGTCCCGGAGGCTAACACGGCCTGTGGGGCCGCGGCGGCCGGCCACCGGTTCAGGCTGGACACCGACTGCACGCGCCTCGCCGACCTCCTGTGCCCCGCGCGACCCCGGGGCAGGAATCAGCGGCCCGCAGGGCGAGTCCTGCGCCTGCCCGGCCAGGGCGTCCGGTGCGGTCAGTTCGGCAGGGGGGCCAGGGTGCCCATCAACCGCTGCTCCCAGTCGGGGCGCAGGCCCAGCTCCTGCTGCGCCCGCTGCGCCGCGCCACTCAGCGCCCGCTGCGCGGCCACGCGGCCCTCCAGCTCCAGGGTGGCCGTCACCAGATACTCCACCAGCGCCTCGTCACAGGGATCGATGTCGAGCAGCCGGGCGGCCAGATCGGCGCACTTCTGGTACTCGCCGCGCTCGCTCCAGCGCTTCATCAGGCTCAGGCCGGATTTCATGACAGTCCACTCCAAGGCGTCACGCTCCTCGCGCACCCACTGGGTATCGACGTCCGGCAGGAAGAGGCCGGGCAGAGACCGGATGGTTTCGGCCACCTCATCCTCGCTGTCGGCGCTGAGTTCCCGCTGAGTGAATTGCAGGTCCCACTGAAACAGCGCGCCCTCGCAGCTCACCCGGTACTCGCCGCTGCCCTTGTCGAGCAGGATACGCAGCCACGGCAGGTGCCGCGACAGCTCGCGCTTGGCCTGATGGAAGTAGTTCGCGGCGCGCCGGGGGTCATCGTCCCCCCACAGGGCGGACAGCAGCTGGCTGCGGGTGGCCGGGCCCCGCAGCAGCAAAAAGGCCAGCAGTTCCACCGTGCGCCGCATGCCCAGCCGGATCTCCTGCCCGTCCACCAGGACGGCCGTCTGCCCCAGGGTGCGCAGTTCGATCAGGAAGGGTTCGTCCGGGAAGGCCGCGCGCCAGTCCGCCTGGAGCGCCTGAGCGGCCAGCGACGGCCGGCGTGACTGCAGCAGCGGCAGCAGGTGGGGCAGCAGACGCAGCTCCGCCAGGAGCACGGGGCTGCCGTGCGCGTGTCGCGCCTGCAGCGCATCCTCCAGCGCGCGCTGCGCCGAGGTCAGATCCGGCAGCAGCGCCGCGCTGCGGTGCAGGTCGCACCAGGCGGTCTCCCGCGTCAGGTGCAGGGCCACGAAGGCGGCACGCGCCAGATTCAGGTACTCCAGGGCCTGGGTGTCCCCGCGCGCGGCGTGCCAGGCGCCCAGCCGCAGGTCCACGAGCGCGCGCAGGTAGGGGGTGGGACTCAGACGCTGCGCGCGGAGCAGTTCCGCGTGCGCGGCGCCCCAGGCCTGCTGCGCGGTCAGCAGCGCCGCGCGCCCCAGCGCCGCCTGACACTCGGTGCCCAGTTCACCGCTGCGCTGGGCCAGCCGCCGCGTCTCCTCAAACGCGGCCATGGCGGTCTCCCAGCGGCCCCGCGCGCAGGCCAGCTGACCCAGCAGGAGGTGGTGCCCCCCCGCCGCGACCGGAGCGCCGTCCAGGTGCGGCCGCGCCTGCTCGAGCGCCTGCGCCGCCAGGTCGAACTGGGCGGCGTCCAGAGCGATGCGCGCCTGGGCGTGCAGGGCCAGCAGGCGTTCGGGGCCCTGCGCGTGGGTCAGGGCGCTGCTCAGGTAGTGCTGCGCGGGGGTGCTGAGCCCCAGCTGGGCATAGGTGGAGGCCAGCAGCCGCGCCGCGCGGCAGCGCTCGGGCCGACTGACCGCCTGGGGACTGAGCAGGACCCCGGCCGCCGTGAAGTGGTCGTGCGCGCGGCGCAGCTGGCCCTCGGCCAGGTCGAGCGCCCCCAGTTCCAGCGACAGGAGGGCGCGGTTCTCGGCGCTGTACTCCTGCGCCAGCAGCGGGGTCAGGAGCGCCCGCGCCGCGCCGGCCTCACCCGTGAAACGCAGCGTGCGGGCCAGATCGACCGCCGCCGGGACGCAGCCGCACTGCACGGCCTGGGTGAACAGGTCACGGGCGGTCAGCAGTTCACCCCGCAGGAAGTGGGCGCGGCCGGCCGCATGCACCTCGGCCGCCTGCAGGCCGACAGGAGCATTGTGTGCACCAGCCTGACCGTCCCCGGGCGGGAGGAGCGGAAGTCCTGGATTCGACATGAGAGCACCTTACCGGTCGTTCACGAACTTGGCGCCGAAATTTAGCATAGAGCCTCGTAAATGAAGATTCGCTCATGGAAGCGTGGACACCAGGTAAACATTCAGTGAGGCCAGTCAGGACCTAAGTGAGGCCAGCAGCAGCGCCTCCTACGGTTCAGTCACGCTCTGGAGGGCGTTATCCGTGTGCATGACTGCCCCTGATCTGGTCCGTCCACCTCCCCCCGAATCCTGCGCGAGCGCCCATACCCGGGGCCCCTGATCCCGCCCCGGTCAGCGGCCCTGTCCACCCCGCGCCCCGCCCACCAGAGGTGATCCATGCTCACGAACAGCCTGGCCCGACTGCTGTCCACCGCCGCCCTGAGTCTGCTCTCCGCCGCCCTGGCTGCCGGCACGCCCGCCAACACGCCCATCTCGAACACGGCCAGCCTCACCTACCTCGACGCGCTGAACGTTCAGCGCACCCAGCCGTCGAACGTCAGCGTCGTGACCGTCCGGCAGGTGTACGTCGTGAGTGTCGATCCCAGCGCCCCCGAGAACGCCATCCCCGCCGGGCGACAGTTCGCGGCGGCGCCCGGCACCACCACCCGTATTCCCTACGTCGTGGTCAACGGCGGCAACGGCAGCGACACCTTCACGCTCACCACCGTGCAGTCCGGCACCGACGGTTTCGACGTGACCACCCGCCTGCTGCCCGACGCCAACTGTGACGGCGTGGGCGACGGCGCCGCCATTGACGGCGTGCCGCAGGTGCTGGCGGCCGACGCGACACTCTGCGTGGTGATCGAGGCGGACGTGCCCGCCGGCACGCCGGCCGGCGCAGCGGCGAGGTTGAGCCTGACTGCCACCTCGCAGGGCAATCAGGCCGTGACGGATACCGAGAACTACGCCCAGGTCACCGCCGCGGCCACCGGCACCCTGAGTCTCAGCAAGGCGGCCAGTCCCACCACGCCCGTCGCGCCCGGCGGCACCCTGACCTACACGGTCAGCGGCACGGTGCAGAACGCCCCGGCCGGCGCGGTGACCGGCGTCGTCACGGTCGACGGCACCGCGCGCACCGGGGTCCTGATCCGCGACGTGCTGCCCGCCGTCACCTTCGGCGCCGTCACCGCGGCCAGCGCCAGCAGCGGCGCGCCCACGCCCCTGTACTCCACCGACGGCGGCGTCACCTGGAGCGCGGCCGCGCCCGCCAGCGGGGTCAACGCCGTCGGCCTGCTCGTCGAGGGCACCGGCGCCTTCCTGCCGGTGGGCAGCACCCTGACCCTGAGTTTCACCGCCACCATCCCCACCGGCCTGGCCGCCGGCACGACCATCCGCAACAGCGCCGTCAGCACCCTGGACGGCAACGGCGACGGTGACGGCGCCGACCCCGGCGAGACCGCCACCACGCCCGAGACCACCTCGACCGTCGCGGCCGTCACCAGCGTCGCGGTCGGCCCGGCCGACTTCCCGCAGGGCGGTGCCAGCGGCTCGTACACGCTGCTGGGCGCCAGCATCACCCGCGCCGGCGACACGCAGACCCTCACGACCCCCGTCACAGCCGGCACCGACGCCACCTTCCGCCAGACGCTGCAGAACACCGGCAACGCCCCCACCAGCGTGACGCTGGACGTGACCGCCGCGCCCGCCGGCTGGAGCTGCACGGTGGCGAGCATCAGTGCCAGCGACACCCTGGGCACCCTGACGAACCCCGTCACCCTGGCGGCCGGGCAGACCCTGGACTTCGCGGTGCGCTGCGCCGTGCCCGCCGGGGCGGCCGGCACCGTCAACGCGGCCCTCACGGTGAGCGCCACGCCCCAGGGGGGCAGCGCCGACACCACCACCGACACCGTCGCGCAGGTCGTCGCGGCCGCCCCGGCGGTGCTCGGCAACGGCGACCGGGACCCCACCACCCCGCCCGATCAGACCAGCGTGACGGTCAGCACGCCCCCCGGCACACCCGCCAGCTTCCCACTGGAACTGCGCAACGGCGGCGTGAGCCCCGAGAGCTACGACCTGACCAGCAGCGTCAACACGCAGTTCTTCATCGACACCAACTGTGACGGCACGCCCGACGGCGCCGCCATCACGACCACGCCCAGCGTGCCGGCGGGCAGCACCCTCTGCCTGGTGGCGCAGGTGACCGTCCCGGCCGGCGCCGCCGCCGGCACCAGCCCGGCCACCTTCACCGCGACCTCCACCGCCGACCCCACGCGCGTCAGCAGCGTGACCGACGCGGTGCAGGTCAACGCGGTCGCCAGCGGCACCATCGCCCCGGACGGCGCGCAGAGCACCGTCGCGGGAGGCAGCGTCACCTACGCGCACACCCTGACGAACACCAGCAACGGCGCCGTGACCTACACGGTCGCCCCGTACACCTCGGCGCAGGGCTTCACGTACACCTACGCCACCAACCCGAACGGCCCCTTCAGCGCCACGCTGACCGGCACCCTGGCGGCCGGCGCCAGCACCCCGGTTTACGTGCGGGTGGACGTGCCGGCCGGCGTGACCGGCACCCCCAGCGAGGCCGCCACCCTGACCGTCACCCTGAGCGCGCAGGACGCGCCGCAGCCCACCGCGACCGCGCAGGTCACCGATACCACCAGCGTGCAGACCGTCCAGGCCAACCTCGTCAAGAGCGTGCTGCGCTGCCCTGACGTGGCCTGCGCCGCGCCGGCCGCCATCCCGGGCGACCTGGTCAGCCCGGACGACATCCTGCGCTACACCCTGCTGGCCCAGAACACCGGCACCAGCGTCCTGAGTAACGTCACCATCCTCGACGCGGTACCGGCCAACACCACCTTCCTGTCCGTGGCCGCCGCGCCCGGCGTGCTTTTCAGCGTGGATGGCGGCGCGACCTGGACGGCCACTGCCCCCACCAGCCTGCCGACCGGCGAGTTCCTGGCCGGGCTGGACAGCGACGCCAACGGCCGCATCGACGCCGCCGACACCCTCGCCCCGGGCGGCAGCTTCCAGGTGACGTTCACCGTCCAGGTGAACTGACCCCCCGGCGCGGCGCCCCGGCACGAGGATCCGCCGGGGCGCCCGCACTCCACCTGTGTCCTCCAGCACCTGTGTCAGCCCAGACCGGCGCCTCACTCCAGGCCCTCCGGGTGAGCCCGCGCCCACCCTGTCCCACCGCGAGGACCAGCGCACCACCCCCGCTACACCCCCTGCAAAGAGGTGCAGACCGTGCCTGATATCCCGCCGAGCTTCCTCCGGTTCCTGAGTGTCCTGCCGCTGCTGGGCGCCCCCGCCGCCGCGCAGGCCACCCAGGTCAGCAACACCGCCCAGCTGCGCGTGGGTGCCACGCAGCTGCCCTCCAACACCGTCACCCTCCAGCTGGCCCAGGCCTGCCTGCCCCGCGTGAGCCCGGACGGCACGCCCGGCGCTCCGGGACAGCGGGCGCAGCTGCGTACCCCGGGCCTGACCACCCTGCCCTACCGCGTCACGCAGGGCGGCACCCAGGCCGCCACCATCGACCTGAGCGCCACCGCGCAGGGCGTGGAGGGCGTTCAGGTGCGCGTGCAGACCAGCGCCGCGCCCGACGCCACCCCCCTGAGCCAGCTGACCCTGCAGCCCGGCGAGTCGCGCGACGTGACGGTCGCCGTACTCACCGACCGGGCCCTGGCCGGGGACGTGCTCGTGAATCTCGCGGCCCGCTGCGGCGACGCGCAGGATCCCGTGAACACGTCCCTGGTGACCCTGGAGCCCAGCCTGGCCCTGCTGCTCAGCCACACCGTCACGCCCGGCGCGGCCGAGATCGGCGACCGGGCCACCTTCACCCTGACGCTCCCCTCCCCCGGACCGCAGGCGGTCACGCCCGAGTTCCGCGTGCAACTGCCGCCGGGCGTCACGTACCTGCCCGGCAGCGCCCAGCAGGGCGGCGCGCCCGTGCCCGCCACCCTCAGCGAGGACGGGCGGAGCCTCATCCTGAGCCCCACCACGCCGCTGCGGCCCGGCGAGACGAGCACGGTCACCTATCAGGTCACCCTGGGCCCCGCCGCCGTCACGCAGACCGTCCTCGCCGTGGACGCCCAGGCGACCGCCACGCTGAACGGCACCGCGTACCGCAGTCCGGTCGCCACCGCCCGCGTCCGGGTGCGCGCGGCCGTGTTCGACCAGCGCGCCACCCTGATCGGCAGCGTGTACCGCGACCTGAACGGGAACGGCGCGCGTGAGCCCGGCGAGCCCGGCGTCGCCGGCGCGCGCGTCCTGCTGAGCAACGGCGCGCAGGTGCTGACCGACACGCGCGGCGAGTACACCTTCCGGCAGCTGCTGCCGGGGCCGTGGCGCGTTCAGCTCGACCGGGCCGGCCTGGGGCTGGCCGAGTCGCCCGCGCGGCTCGTGGACGTCAGCGGCCTGAGCCGCGCGGATTTCCCGCTGCCGCCCGCCGCCGCCCCCGTGGCGCCCGGCCGCCCCGCCGGGACCGAAGGCACCGGGCTGATCCGCCTGCCGCTGGAGGGCAGCGTGATCCGCAGCGGTGAGCGCGTGAACGTCACGCTGCAGGGCCCGCCCGGCACGCCGCTGCAGCTGCTGGTCAACGGCGAGCCCGTCCCGGACACCCTGATCGGCGAGGCCGGCGCCGACAGTCAGGCCCAGCGCGCGCGGTACGTCGGCGTGCCCCTGCGGCCCGGCCTCAACACCCTGGAAGCCGTTGCCGGGGAGCGGCGTGAGCAGGTGCAGGTCACGCTGGCCGGCGCGGCCACCACCCTCGAACTCAGTCTCGCCCCGGGCACCCAGGCCGACGGCCGCACCCCCGTGAGCGTGCAGGTCCGCAGCCTGGACGCGCGGGGCGTGCCGAGCGGGCAGGGCGCCGTGACCCTGACCCTGCCGGCCGAACCCCTCGACCCGGACATCGACCCGGCCACGCCTGGGTATCAGATCGCGCTGCGTGACGGCGAGGGCCGCGTGCGCCTGACCCCGCAGACGAGCGCCGCGACCCTGACGGTCGCCGCGCGCCTGGGCGAACTGCGCGTCAGCACCCCCCTGACCGTGCCCCCGGCCCAGCGCGATACCGTCACGGCGCAGGCCAGTGTGGGCGTGCGCCTGAGCCCCGGCGGGGAGGCGCAGGCCACCGTGCAGGCCCGCGCCTACACCGAGCAGTCCATCGCGGGCGGCGAGCTGCAGGTCGCCGTGGACACGGCGGGCCTGCCCCGCGCGGCCGACCCCGCCCAGGCGCCCGCCCGGTTCCCGGTGGTCGGCTCCGGGCAGGAGGCGCGCGCGCCCCTGACGAGTGACGTGGGCTTCGCCTTCCGGTACGACCACCCGAACCTGAGTGCCGGGTACTACGACGCGCCCCTGACCCTGACGCCGCTGACCGGGCTGCCCCGCAGCAGCGCCCTGCGCGTCTCGACCGGTGGAAACGGCTGGCAGGTGCAGGCGTTCCTGGCCCGCGTGCCCGGCGGTCAGCTGAGCGAGACCTTCGGGCCGGACGGCGGCCGCACCTACCGCCTGACCCGCAGCGCCCGGCCCGGCAGTGAGGTCGTCAGCGTGGTGCGGGCGGGCGGCACCGACACCCTGACTCCCGGCCGAGACTACGTGTTCGATCCCCTGACCGGCACGGTCACGCTGGCGTCCGGCCTGACCCTGTACGGCCGCGACTTCGAACGCCAGACCCTGATCGTCACGTACGTGCCGGATCAGGCCGCGCCGGGCGCCCTGGCGTTCGGGGTGGGGGCCAGCACCACGCAGGGCCCCTGGACGCTGGACGCCGCTGCCGCGCGCGTCGACCGGGACACCCTCTACGGCGTGCAGGTCGCGTACCGCAGCGCGCAGTTCAGCGCCCGCGCCGCGTACGTCCGTGATCCCCAGCGTCCCGGCGGTCAGCTCAGCACCGACGCGCACTACCGCAGCGGGCCCGTCAGCGCCAACGCCACCCTGAGCTACGCGCCCGTGACCGGCCTGACCGGCAGCGCCGACCTGAGCTACCAGGCCGGTCCGTTCCACACGCGCCTGTCGCACACGGCCCTGAGCAGCGATCAGCGCACGCTGCTGAGCGTCGACCGGGCCCTCACCAGCCACCTGTCCGCCGGGGCTGGCGTGGAACTCGTGTGGCCCGGGACCACCCAGCCCGGCGTGGGCGTGAACGCCGTGGCGCTCGTCCGTTACGCCGGCGGCCCCCTGACGGCCGAACTGAGCCACGCCCAGCCGCTGCTGGGGCCCACCACACCCCAGACGCGCCTGAACGCCAGCGTGGCCCTCAGCGACGACACGGCCCTGCAGGCCCGCCTGATCCAGGACTGGCAGACCGGCCTGACCGGCGAGGTCGGCGTGCAGCAGGCGCTCGGCGCGGCGAATCTGGACGTCACGTACCAGCTGTCCAGCGCCTCCGGGCAGGGATCACGCGCGCGGCTGGGCCTCAGCGCGCCGCTGACCTTCAGTGACGACCTGAGCGGCACGGTCGGGGCGTCGGTCACGCGGGACATGACCAGCGGGCAGCTGGCGCTGGGCGGCACGTTCGGCGTGCGCTACACGCAGGACCACCTGATCGCCACGCTGGGCGTGGACGGCAGCACTGGCCAGAATGGCCTGCTGCTGCTGCGCGGCGGCCTGACCGGCGAGCGCGGCGCGCACACCTTCGGGCTGGACGCCCGCGTGCAGCTGCGGCCCACCCTGGCGCCGAACGTGACCTTCAGCCACGCCTGGCGCGCCGCGAACGTCGCCCTGCTGCAGGTGCACACGCTCGCGCCCTCCGCCGCGAACGGGGACCTGACCCTGTCCGGCGAGGCGGCCCTGAACGTGCAGTGGCCCCGGACACTGCGGCTCGACCTGAGTCCCAGCGTCGCCTACCGCTGGATCCTGCCGCGCCCGGACGCGTCCGTGGTGCAGGCCGGCGTGGGCGTGGGCGTGGGCGTCACCGACCGGCTGGGCTTCGGCGTGAACGGCTTCCTGATCGCCCAGCCCGGCCAGGGCCTCCTGAACGCCGCCTACGGCGCCGAGCTGCGGTACCTGATCGTGGACGGCGTGCGGCTCGTCGCCGGCTACACCGTCACGACCGGCGACGTGAACCTGCCGGCCCTGACGCCCGCCGCGCGCCCCGGCGCATACCTGAGACTCGACCTGACAGGGGGCAAATGATGCAGTGGTTGACGTACCTGATCCGCACGCCCCTGGGGCGCGCCGCGCTCTGCCTGCTGGCCCTGCTGGGCGGCGCCTCCGGCCGCGCCGGCAGCTGCGTGGGCACCGCGTGCGTGGTCGCCGGACCCCGGCTGCTCAGCGTGGACTCCGGCCGCAGCGTCATCCTGAACACGCTCATCGAGGGACTGCTGGGCGGCGGGAACCTCAGCGCGACGGCGCTCGACTGGAACGCCGTGGCGCAGGCGGACGTGCGGCTGGACACCTTCCTGAATCTCCTGCAGGCCCGGGTCAGCGCCGCGAGCGTGCAGGACGCGCTGAATACCCAGATCACGGCCGCGACCCTCTTCGAGGTGGCCGCGCAGGCGGCCCAGGCGGACGGCAACGTGGCCGCCGCCAGCGCCCTGAACCTCCTGGCCGCGCGGGTGGGCGGCCTGAGCGGCACGCTGCGTCTGGGTGAGCTGCTGCAGCTCAGCTTCCCGCCCGGCGCATTCACGGACGCCCGGCTGAACCTGCTCAATCTCGTGCTGGGCGGCGCGCAGCTGTTCAACACCCGCAACGCCGTCACCACCGGCACCACGCCCATCACCCTGACCGGCGTCAGCGTGGACCTCAGCGCCCTGGGCCTGGGCCTGGGCACCGTCACGCCCACCGTGCAGGCCTTCGTGCAGGTGATCGAGCCGCCCGTCTACGTCTGCGGTCCCCAGGGCGCCGAGTTCCACACGGCGGCCGTCCGCGTCAAGCTCGACGTGAACCTCGGCAACCTGAACGTGGGCGTCCCGGCCGCCGGCCTGACGCTGACCCTCACGCGGCTGAACCTGTACCTGGAAGTCGCGCAGGCCGCCGGCACCATCGGCCTGATCGACGCGGTCGCCGACGCCGTCACCCTGAGCGCCACCCCCGGCGTCGCGAAGCTGGGCCTGGGCACCATCCCGGACGCCACCTTCTTCAACCGCACGGTCGCCGATCCCTTCACGGCCCTGACGCCCGCCATCATCGGCACGACGCAGATCAGCGTGTCACTGCCACTCGTCGGGTCACAGAGCGTCAATCTCGACGTGAACGCGCGCGGCCTCGCCAGCGGCACGCCCGGCCCCGGCAGCCTGACCTTCAGCGGCCCCTATCCGCAGACCCAGACCGTCAGCAGCGGCGCCGTGGGGGTGACCAGCCTCGTGACCAGCCTGGTGGACAGCCTGACCCTCTCGCTGACCGTCAGCGCCGGGCAGTCGATTCTTTCCGGACTACAGACCGTGCTGAACGCAGCCATCTCCAATGCCCTGGCCCCCGTCACGTCCACCCTGAAACTGGTGCTCAGGCCCGTCCTGGTCGCCGTGCTGAACGCCGCAGTCGATCAGGTGCTGACCCTGCTCGGCATCCGCATCGGGGAAGCCGTCCTCACGGTCACGGGCGTGAACACCGTCTGCACGGTCACCGGCCGGGTCTACAGCGACCAGCAGCCCGACGGAACGCCCGACCCGGGCGAGACCTGGCCCGGGCCCACCGTCACCGTCAACGCGCTGCGCGGTGGCCGGGTGGTCGGCACCGTCAGCGTGCCCGCCGGCAGCGGCGCGTACAGCCTCAGCGTGCCCGAGAACACCGACGCCCTGCTGCTGAGCACCTCGCCCACCAGCCTCACCCCCACCGCCCCCGGTGGCTTCGTGTTCGTGAACCCGCCCACCGGGCAGGTCACCCTGAGTGTCCCGCCCGGCGCCACCAGCGTGCCGGACCAGAACTTCGGCCTGTTCGCCGGGGACCGGCTGACCACCCTGGTCTTCCGGGACGACGGGCGGGACGCCGTGATCAACGGCGTTCCCGTCAGCGGCGTGCCCCACGACGTGCTGCGCCAGCTCAGCGAGCTGCCGGTCGCGGGCCTGACCCTCACCGCGCAGGGCAGCGGCGGCACCCGCAGCGCCACCACCGATCAGACCGGCGCGGCCACCCTGTACCTGCCCCTGGGCTGGACGGGCGTCACCCTGAGCGCCGGCATCGTCCCCGCCCGCGACGCCCTGACGGGCCTGCGCGTGGACAGCGCCGTCGTCCTCGCCACCGACCCGCTGGGCAGCGGCCTGTCCCCCGCGCCCCTGCCCACGCCCGCCGGAACCGTCCGCGCCGCCCAGCTCGGCCTGACCGGGCGGCCGGCCCTCAGCCCCAACAACGCCGCCAGCACCGAGGCGCCCGCCACCCTGACCTACACGCACCAGCTGGAGCCCGGCACGCTGGGCACCCTCACGCTGAGCGCCACCGGGCCCTACCCGGTCAGTGTGGCCGTGGACCGTGACTGCGACGGTACCATCAGCGCCGCCGAACGCAGCGCCGGCCCGACCCTCACGGTCGACGGCCGCTGGCCCCGCGACGCCAGCGGCCGCCTGCGCGCCTGCGCGGCCGAGACGACCGTGACGGTCCCCCCCACGGCCACACCCGGCACGACCGGCGTCACGACCACGACCGCCACGCTCAACTGGGCGCTGCGCCCCGTCACCGACAGCGCGCAGGCCACCGACACCACCACCGTCATCCCGGGCGCCACCATCAGCAAGACCGTGCAGAACCTCACCCGCCAGGAAGGGCCCGCCGCCAGCGTCGGCGCGCGCCCCCAGGACACCCTGCGGTACTGCCTGAACGTGCAGAACACCACCCCGAACCCCATCACGGGCGCCGTGATCAGCGACACCGTCCCGGGCCCCACGCAGTACGTGAGCGGCAGCCTGACCCTGAACGGCCTCCCAGTCAGCGACATCGCCGACACCGACGCCGCCGAGATCACCGCCGGCACGGTCACGTACCGCCTGGGCACCCTGCCACCCGGCGCCACCGCCCGCGCCTGCTTCGACGTGACCGTCCCCTGAGCGCGCAGGCACCGGCCCGGGCTCCCGGGCACAAGACAGAAGGACGCGGCCTAAGCCGCGTCCTTTCCTTGGTGGAGGCTTGGGGATTCGAACCCCAGACCCTCCGCTTGCAAAGCGGATGCTCTCCCGCTGAGCTAAGCCCCCTCAGCGCCCGGCAATGTATCAGAGGGGTGCGCTTCTGGCAAGGGGCAGGGGGTGGCGTAGGCCAGGGCGCGCATGGCGCGGGGGGTGGGGGCGGGTAGCATGGCGGGCATGTTCCGTCGCCGCGCCCCTCTGCCGCCGTTTCCGCCGGGTGGGGTGCTGGTAGGGGGCGCGGCGCGGGACTGGTTGCGTGGGGTGGCGGCGAAGGATTTCGACTGGATGGTGCCCGACCCGGCCGGGGCGGCGTGGGGGCTGGCGGACGCGCTGGGGGGCTCGGCGTTCGAGCTGGACGCGGCGCGGGGCTACTGGCGCGTGAATGCGCCGGGTGGGGTGCAGCATGATCTGGTGCCGCGCCCGGCGGACGTGCAGGAGGACCTGCGTCGGCGGGATTTCACGGTGAATGCGCTGGGGGTGCTGCCGGGTGGGCGGGTGCTGGACGTGGTGGGCGGGCAGGCGGACCTGCGCGCGCGGCGGCTGCGGATGGTGTCACGGGAGAATCTGCGCGCGGATCCGCTGCGGGCGTGGCGGGCGGCGCGGTTCGAGCTGACGCTGGGCTTCCGGCTGGAGCCGGGGACGGAGACGGCGCTGCGGGAGGTCGCCTCGGATCTGGCGGGGGGCCGCCTGCCGCTGCCCGCGTGGGAGCGGGTGCGGGATGAGGTGCACGCGCTGCTGCGATCCATGGACGCGGCGCGGGGCGTGGGGCGGCTGGAGGACCTGGGCCTGCTGGCCCTGACCGTGCCGGAGCTGCGCGAGGGGCGGGGCGTGGCGCAGGGCGGCTTTCATCACCTGGACGTGTTCGCGCATGGGGTGGAGGCGCTGCATCAGCTGATCGGGCGCTTCCCGGATGCCCCGCTGCCGCTGCGCTGGGCGGCGCTGCTGCATGACGTGGGTAAACCCCGCACGCTGGTGCGTGACGAGCTGACCGGGCGGGCGTCGTTCCACGGGCATGACCGGGTGGGGGCGGCCGTCGCGGCGCAGGTGCTGACGCGCCTGAAACTCCCCGGGGAGGACGTGCGGCACGCCTCGGCGCTGGTGGGGGCGCACATGGTCCCGCTGCCCGCCACCGAGCGGGAGGCGCGGCGCTTCGTGCACCGCCGCCGCGCGCTGCTGCCGGACCTGCTGGCAGTCATGCTGGCCGACCGCGAGGCGGCGCGCGGTCCGCTGAGCAGCGAGGCGTCCCGCCGGGCGTACGCGCGCGGCATCGAGCGGGTCCTGGCGGCGCTGGAGGAGCAGCCCAGCGCCCCGCCTCCGCTGCTGCGCGGCGAGGAGATCATGGCCCTGCTGGGCGTCCCCTCGGGCCCCCGGGTGGGCGAGGCGACCCGCGCGCTGGCCGAGGCGGCGGCCCTGGGCGAGGTCGGCACCCCCGAGGAGGCCCGCGCGTTCCTGCTGGCCTGGGCCGCCGCGAACTGAAGCAGTTCTCCGAATTACGGCATCGGAACAACAGACTTCCCATGCCTCCATTCTCCGTCCTGCTCGGCAACATTCACTCGCTCCGCTCGGCCATAAGGAAGGCATCTTCATGGCAAATGCTCTAGCCGGGTGGGGGGGCCGTCAGCATTCCGACAGGGCCATGGGGCTATCCTGGCCCGGTCATGAACGCGCTTCACCCGGACCACACCCTCGATCCCCGTCCTGTCACGCCGCAGTGGGTGACGGACGCGGTGTTCTACCAGATCTTCCCCGACCGCTTCGCCCGTTCGGGTCGCGTGCGGGGCCTGAACCTGCAGGAGTGGGGGGACACGCCGCACTTCAACCGCTACATGGGCGGCGACCTGTGGGGCGTGGCGGCGAAACTGGACTACATCCAGAGCCTGGGCGTGAACGCCATCTACTTCTGCCCGGTGTTCCAGTCCGCCAGCAACCACCGCTACCACACGCACGACTACTATCAGGTGGACCCGATGCTGGGCGGCAACGAGGCGTTGCGGCACCTGATCGACGAGGCGCACGCGCGCGGCATGCGTGTGGTGCTGGACGGCGTGTTCAACCACGCCAGCCGGGGGTTCTTCCAGTTCAACGACCTGCTGGAGCAGGGCGAGGCGAGCGCGTACCGCGACTGGTTCCACGTGGACGCGTGGCCGCTGCACCCGTACGACGACGCGCAGCCCGCGAACTACGCGGCGTGGTGGGGCAACCGCGCGCTGCCCAAATTCAACACGGACAACCGCGCGGTGCGGGCGTTTCTGTGGGACGTCGCCGAGCACTGGATCCGTTTCGGGGTGGACGGCTGGCGGCTGGACGTCCCGAACGAGATCGACGACGATTCGTTCTGGCAGGAGTTCCGGCGGCGCGTGAAGGCCATCAACCCGGACGCGTACATCGTCGGGGAGATCTGGGGCGACGCGCACCGCTGGCTCCAGGGCGACCAGTTCGACGCGGTCATGAACTACCACTTCACGCGGCCCTGCCTGGCGTTCTTCGGGGCGCACACGCTCGATCACCCCATGAACGAGCGCAGCGGCACGGGGCGCGTGGACGCGATGGACGCCGCGGCGTTCGCGCAGCGCATGACCGAGGTGACGCGCATGTACCACCCGGACGTGGTGCGCGTGCAGCTGAACCTGCTCGACTCGCACGACACGGCGCGCTTCCTGACCGCCGTGGGGGGGGATCACTCGGCGTTCCGGCTGGCGACGGTGTTCCAGATGACGTACGTGGGCACGCCCTGCATCTACTACGGCGACGAGGTGGGCCTGCCCGGTGGCCCGGACCCCGACTGCCGCCGCGCGTTCCCCTGGGACGAGGGCAGCTGGAATCAGGAGACGCTGGCCCTGACCCGCAAGCTGACGGCGGCGCGTCACGCCACGCCGGCCCTGCAACGCGGGGATTTCCACGTGACGCACGCGCAGGGCGAGCAGCTCGTGTACGCGCGCCGTCACGCGAGCGGCGCGGCGTTCGTGGGGCTGAACGCCGGCCTGAAGGACGCGCACCTGCCGTTCACGGGGGTCACGCCCGGCGATTACCGCGACGTGCTCACGGGCCGCACCGTCCACCTGACCGGCGACACGCCCCTGAGCGTACCCGCACGCGGCGCGCTGGTGCTGGTCCCCCTGGGGTGAGTGGGCAGTAGGAAGTGGGGAGTGGAGTGAGCACGACCTCCACTCCCCACTCCCTACTTACAGCAGGATCACGTCCACGTCGTCGCCGGACTGCACGGCCTGCCCTTCGGGCACGATCACCAGGGCGCCCGCGTCACTCAGGGACCGCAGGATGCCGCTGCCCTGCTGGCCGTAGTCGCGGACCTGCCCGCCGTCGATCACGCCGCGCCAGAACGCGGTCTTGTCGGGCAGGGCGCGGAAGGGCGTGGCGGCGCGCAGGCGCAGCGTCTGGGGGGGCTGCCCGGTCAGGGCGGGGCGTACGATCACGTGGAACACCACGAGGCTGCTGACCGGGTTGCCGGGCAGGCCGAAGACGGGCAGGCCGTTCCAGCCGCCCAGGATGGCGGGCCCGCCGGGGCGCATGCGGACCTTCCAGAAGCTCACGCGGCCCTGCTCGACCAGCAGGTCCCGCATGAAGTCGTACTTGCCCATGCTGACGCCGCCGCTGGTCAGCAGGACGTCCGCGCCGCCCGCCGCGGCGATGGCCGCCTGGAGCGCCTGGGGGCTGTCGGGCGCGTGACCCAGCGGGAGGACCTCGCACCCGGCTTCCAGCAGCATGGCGTGCAGGCCGACGCTGTTACTGTCGTACACCTGCCCGGCCGTCAGGGGCTGGCCGGGCGGGACGACCTCGTCCCCGGTGGAGAGCAGCGCGACCCGCAGGCGGCGCTGCACGCTCAGCCGCGCGTGCCCGAGGGCCGCCGCCAGCGCCAGCCGGGGGGCCGTGAGGAGCTGCCCGGCGTGCAGGACGACCTCGCCCGCGCGGAAGTCGCCGCCCTCGTGGCGGACGTCGGCGGGACTGGCGGCGCGGCGCAGGAGCACCCCGTCCGGCCCGTCGTCGAGCAGCTGTTCGACCGGGCAGATGGCGTCCGCGCCCGCCGGGAGGGGCGCGCCGGTGTAGATCCGCACGCACTCGCCCGCCCCGACCGTGCCGGTGAACGCGGCCCCGGCGCGGCTCTCGCCGATCACGCGCAGGTGCGCCGGGGCGTCCGGGGAGGCGCCCAGCGTGTCGGCCTCGCGGGCGGCGATGCCGTCCAGGGCGCTCTCGGTGGCGCTGGGGTGGCTGACCAGCGCGGGCACATCCGCGGCCAGGGTGCGGCCGTACGCCTGCGCGAGGGGCACCGTCTCGGCCGTCCGGGCGGGCAGCAGGGCGCTCAGGTGGGTGCGGGCGTCGTCCACGCTGACGTGCATGGGGAAGGTCGGGGCGGTCATGAAGGCAGGATAGGCGCGCGGCGCACGCGGCGCAGCCCCGGCCCGTCTAGCCTGAAGGGATCATGGTGCGTTGGAGGCGGGCCCTGTGGGCGATCCTGGGTGGCGCGGCGCTGTTCGCGCTGGGCCTGAGCGGCCTCTGGCTGGCCGGGTGGTGGCCGGGTCGGGACGCGGCCCGGCCACCCGCGCCACGCGTGGAGGCACCGCTCGCCCTGCCGTCCGTGGCGTCCGAACCGGAGGTCCCGGCCGCCCCTGAGATTCAGGAGGCGCCCGCCCCCACGGACCTCGCCGGGGTGCGGCAGGACCCTCTGGGCACGGTGCCCCCCGCCCCGGCCACAGAGGAGCAGACGCCAGAGGAAAGCACGCCCCCCGCCTCCGCCCAGTCGGCGCCGGACACGCCGGAACCGCTGCTCGCTCCACCAGCGGCGGCCTCACCAGAGTCGGCCCCACCAGAGTCGGCGGGTGCCCGGACCTCTCCCCTGCTGGCGGGCCTGAACCGGGTGCGGGCCCGGGCCGGACTTCAGACCGTGACGGCCGAGGCGGCGTGGCAGGCGGGCTGCGCGGGGCACGCGCGGTACCTCGTGCGGGCGGACCGCGCCGAGCACCGCGAGGACCCTGCCAGTCCCTTCCGGTCGGCGGCGGGCGAGGCGTGCGCGCCCGGCCATTACTTCGTGTCCAGCCGCGCGGAGTCCGGGCCCGAGCGGGCGCTGACGTACTGGGTGGGGGGCGCGTTTCACCTGCCGCAGCTGATCGATCCGCGGCTGACCCGCGTGGCGTCCGGGGTGGCGCATGACGCTGCCGGGGCCTTCCAGTCGGCGGTGGTGCTGGATGTCCGGCGCGGCCTGATAGGAGCGGGGCGTTACCCGGTGCGGTACCCGGGCCCGGGCCAGGCGGCACCCAGCCTGCGGGCCGCGACGGGCGAGTGGCCGGACGCGCTGGCCGGGTGCCCGGTGGTGGCCGCGCGGGGCGCGCCGGTCGCGTTGCTGCTCGGGCCGGACCGGGCGGACGAGGTGAGCGGCGTGACGCTGCGCGTGAACGGACAGGCGGCAGGCGCGTGCCTGCTCACGGCGTCCACCTTCACGGGGGCGAACGAGGCCGAGACGCGCGTGGGCCGGGGCGTGCTCGCGGCCCAGGGGGCGGCGCTGGCCCTGCCGGACGCGCCGCTACCGGCCGGGGCGGGCGTGCAGGTCAGCTTCGAGACGCCGCGCGGGCCGGTGTCGTGGGCGTTCCGCACGCAACCGTGACCGTCAGGAGACCGCGACCTGCGGGTCCCGGGGTACACTCCTGAGTGGCGAGCACGCCTCTCGCGCCCACCTGATCTCGGTGGGGCCGCGAAACGGAGACCCCATGAACATCACCCAGGACAAGGTTGTCGAACTCGACTACAAACTCACCGTGAACGGCGAGGTCATCGACCAGAGCGAACCCGGCGAGCCGCTGGTGTACCTGCAGGGCCACAGCAACATCATTCCCGGACTGGAGCGCGCCCTGGAAGGCAAGGCCGTCGGGGACGAGCTGCAGGTGACCGTGCAGCCCGAGGACGGCTACGGCGAGCGGGACGACGAGAACGTCGAGGAACTGTCCCGCGAGGACTTCGAGGACGACATCGAGGTCGGCGCGACGTACTACGCGCAGGACGAGGCCGGCAGCGTCATCCCCTTCACCGTGATGGACGTCAGCGGCGACACCGTCAAGGTGGACTTCAACCCGCCCCTGGCCGGCATGGTCCTGAACTTCGACGTGAAGGTCCTGAACGTCCGTGACGCGACGCCCGAGGAACTCGAGCACGGGCACGCGCACAGCGACGGTGACCACGACCACGAGTAAGCCCTGAACCGGAGCAGCGCCGCCCCCCGGCATGGGGGGGGCGGCGCTGCTCCGGTTCACCTACTCCTGATCGTCGTAGAGATGCAGGAGCATGGCCTCCGGGTCCCCGCCCGGGTGGTGGTGCCGGGCGACCAGCCGGGCCACGCGGGGCCGCGCCCCGGCATGCGCCAGCAGCCTTGCGCCGAGTTCCGGGTGGTGCGCGCGGATACCGACCGCCCCGACGGGCGGCAGCAGGCGTGTCAGCCGGTTGGGAATCAGGCCGACCAGCACGCGTTCCCACAGGTAGTAGGGGCGCAGGCTCTTGCCGCAGTCGTGCAGCAGCGCGGCGGCGACCAGTTCGGGGTCGGCGTGCGGGTGGTCGCGCAGCAGGTGCCGGGTGACGCGGCAGGCGTGCTCGCGGTCGCGGGGGTCCATGGCTCGGTACACGACCTGCTCGGCGGGGGTGAGCAGGTGCTCGGCCCAGGGATCGTCGGGGTGGGCGTCCTCGGCGTTCACGCTGCGCAGCAGGCGGCGGGCCTTGGCTGCGTACCCGTTGGCCTTGCGGCGGAGTCGGGCGAGGAGGGAACGGCGCGGCATGCGCTGAGCATAAGCGAGCGGGACGTGCCGGTGCTGCCCGGACGTCCCGCTGTGGCGCTGAAGTGTTCTTAATGGCCGGTGAGGCGGGGGCCTCAGTCGGCGGCGGTCTCGGTTTCGAGTTCCAGGGCGGCCAGGGCGCGTTCGGCGCTCATGGCGGCGCGGGTGCCAGCGCCAACGCTGGTGCCCAGCTGGCGGTAGATGTAGTCGCTGACGTCCCCGGCAGCGAACAGCATCGGGACGCTGGTGTAGATCTCGTCCGTGACGTCCACGTACCCGTCGGGGCGCAGCTTGACGGTGTCCTTGACGAATTCGGTGTTGGGGGTGTGGCCGATGAAGATGAACACGCCGTCGGTGCTCATGTCGGTCTCCTCGCCGGTCTTGAGGTTCTTCAGGCGCACGCCGGTGACGGTGTCCTCGCCCTTGATCTCCTCGACGGCGGTGTCCCAGATGAATTTCATCTTGGGGTTCGCGAACGCGCGGGCCTGGGCGACCTTGTTGGCGCGCAGGGTGTCGCGGCGGTGGATCAGGATGACCTCGTCGGCGAACTTGGTCAGGAACAGGCCCTCTTCCACGGCGGCGTCCCCGCCGCCCACCACGACGACCTTCTTGCCGCGGTAGAAGAAGCCGTCGCAGGTGGCGCAGGTGCTGACGCCCTTGCCCCAGAAGTGCTCCTCGCCGGGCACGTACAGGCGTTTGGGGTTGGCGCCGGTGGCGAGGATGACGGCCTTGGCGCGGTAGGTGCCGCCGTAGCCGGTGACGGTGAAGGGGTAGGCGTGTTCGCGGTCGTCGTCGGTGCGGGTGATGCTCTGCACCTCGTCCATCTCGATGACGCCGCCGAACTTCTCGGCCTGCTGCTGCATGCGGCTGGCGAGTTCCATGCCGCTGATGGGTTCGGGGAAGCCGGGGTAATTCTCGACTTCCTCGGTCTGGGCGATCTGCCCGCCGGGGAGGCCCTTTTCGAGGATCAGGGTGCTGAGGCTGGCGCGGCCGGTGTAGATCGCGGCGGTGAGGCCGGCGGGGCCGCCGCCGACGATGACCACGTCGTAGTTCTGGGTGTTGCCCGTCATGGGTGAAGCGTACCACCGGGCACGATTGGGGATGGTCAGCCACGCACAGTTTATTTTTTAAAGCATGCCGGACCCAGCGGTGGACTGGAGCGGCACAGTGACGCCCCACACCGGCATGCCCGGCAGGCCGCCGATGAATGCGCGCCAGGGGTCCAGCGCACCCATCACCGGGCGGGGCGGGCGGTGCAGGGCCACGAGACCCTCGCGGTAGGCGGCGCCGTGGCGGGCGGCGATCCAGGTTTCGTGGGTGTGAAGGGCGGCGCGCAGGTGCAGGCGGCCCTCGGTAGCGGGTACGGTGCGGCCGCCGCGCGTGAAGGTCTGGGTGCGGCGGTTGAAGTGCAGCGGCTCGCCGGGCAGCAGCAGGGTCAGTCCGGCGGAGTGCAGGCTGAGGCCGTCCAGGGTGTAGCGGCTGCTGCCGTGCGGGGTGGGAGTCTTGCAGAAGCCGCGCAGGGTCAGGTCGCCCTGGCGGGCGTCGAGGCCCAGGAACCAAAACTGGGCGGTCAGCGGGCAGCGCCTACGGATGTGGAACCTTGCCATATTATTGATAATAGAATATCGTTATCAGTACATGCCTACTCCTGTTTCCCGTTCCGTCCCCATCACCGTCCTGTGCGGCTTCCTCGGCGCGGGGAAGACCACCCTCCTGAACCACCTCCTGACCCAGACCGGCGGGCAGCGCGTCGCCGTGATCGTCAACGAGTTCGGCGCCGTGAACATCGACGCCAGTCTCGTCGTGAAGACCGACGAGCAGACGGTCGAGCTGAGCAACGGCTGCATCTGCTGCACCCTGCGCGGCGACCTGCTGCACGCCGTGCACGACCTGCTGGAAACGCGCGACCTGGACGCCATCCTGATCGAATCCACCGGCATCGGCGAGCCCCTGCCCATCGCGCAGAGCTTCTGCCTGACCCCCGAGGAACTGGAGATCGAACCGGAAGACGGTCAGGCGCCCATTCCCAACCTGCTGGGCCGCGTGCACGTGGACGCCATGATCACCGTCGTGGACAGCGCGCAGTTCTTCACACTCTGGAACCGCCAGGACACCATCCCCGGCGACGACGAGGGGCGTGGCTTCGGGGAACTGCTGGCCGAGCAGCTGGAATTCGCGGACATCGTCGTGCTGAACAAACTCGACCTGGCCGCCCCGGACGACGTGCGGCAGCTGCGCGACCTGATCCGCATCACCAACCCCCGCGCCCGCGTGCTGGAAGCCACGCGCGGTGGACTTCCCGCCACCGAGCTGCTGAACATCGGTCTGTTCGACTTCGACCACGCCAGCCAGCTCGACGCGTGGATGGCTGAACTGGACAAGGAGCACACCCCGGAATCCGAGACGTACGGCCTGGGCACCCACATCTTCCGCACCGAACGGCCCTTCGACCCGGACCGCCTGACCGAGGCGCTGACGCTGGGCCTGCCGCGCAACGTGATCCGGAGCAAGGGCTGGGTGAACCTGGGCAATGGCGTGGCGACCCTCTGGAACCACACCGGGCGCCAGCTGGCGCTGGAAACGGCCGGTGAGTGGCTCAGCCCCGACGAGGCGTTCAGCGAGCTGGTGTTCATCGGGCACGACCTCAACCCGGACGCGCTGGATCAACTGCTGACCCGTGCGCTGCGCGCCTGATAAGGACTCGGATTGAATGGCCTTGTAAGCCATTCAATCCGAGCGGACTCGTAGAGCTGCGCAGCAGAGCGAGCAGGAGAGAAACGGGTTCCGGACGTGGAGTTGACAGATCGGTGGTGTTCCGATCTGTCAACGGAACAAACGGAATCCGTATGACCGGACCGGCGGAACGTGCGCCGGTGAACCTTCCCCCCACCCCCATTTGTGATAAGGAGAAATCAATATGAGTCGTGAATGCTACCTGACCGGCAAGAAGAACCTCGTGGTGAACAGCGTCACCCGGCGCGGCAAGGCCCGCGCGCAGGGCGGGGTGGGCCGCAAGGTCACCGGCGTGACCCGGCGCGTGCAGCGCGCCAACCTCCACAAGCGCGCCATCTGCGAGGGCGGCGTCACGAAGACCGTCTGGCTCAGCGCCAGCGCCCTGCGCACCCTCAGCCGCGGCCCGTACCGGGGCATCGAACTGCTGTGAGGCGCCCCCACCTCCTCCTGCCCGCGCTGCTGCTCGCCGCGTGCGCCGCGCCTAGCGCGCAGGCCGCGCCCCTGCAGGTCAGCGCCACCACCACGATCATCGCGGACTTCGTGAAGGCCGTGGGCGGCACCCGTGTCAGCGTGAACGTCATCGTGCCGCCCGGCGGGGACACCCACACCTTCCAGCCCAGCACCGGCGCGATCCGCGACCTCGCCCGCAGCCGCACCCTCTTCGCGAACGGCGCGGGCCTGGAGCCCTGGCTGCCCCGACTGAAGGCCAGCGCGCCGAAGGTGCCGGTGCAGGAACTCACGGCGGGCCTGAAGCTGCACCCCGCCGGGGAAGGCGAGGACCACGCGGCGGCCGGGCATGACGGGCACGACGACCACGGCGCGCTCGACCCGCACGCGTGGTGGGACGCCAGTCTGGCCGCCGGGTACGTGAAGAACGCCCAGGCGGCCCTGACCCGCCTCGACCCGGCCGGGAAGGCCACGTACGCGAAGAACGCCGCCGCCTACCTGAAAGCCCTCAGCGCCGCCGACGCCTACGCGAAGGGGCAGTTCGCCACGGTCCCCGCCGCGCGGCGTGTGCTCGTGACGAACCACGACAGCCTCCACTACCTTGCCGAACGGTACGGGCTGCGCCTGATCGGGGCCGTCATTCCGGGCCTGAGCACCGAACGGGAACCCAGTGCCCGCGAACTCGCCGTGCTGACCCAGACCATGAAGAAGGCCGGGGCGAAGGTGATCTTCACGGAGAACACCGTCAACGCCCGCCTCGCCCAGACGCTCGCCCGCGAGACCGGCGCCCGCATCGCCCCCGCGCTGTACACCGACGCCCTGGGCCCCAAAGGCAGCGGCGGCGAGACGTACCTCAAGGCGTTCCGGACGAACGTGGACATCATGGTCAAGGCCCTGAAGGGCTGACCGGCACCGGCGGCGGCGGGTGGAGGCGGACCCCACGGCTCCACCCGCTTCACTTTTGATTCTGCACTCGCAACATCACCGCGTGGGGAGGTATGCTGGTCTGATGCTGGGCGTCGAGAACCTGACAGTCAAATACGGCCCGCAGACGGCGCTGGAGCGCGCCAGCGTGCGCTTCGAGGCGGGATCGTTCAGCGCGATCATCGGCCCGAACGGCGCGGGCAAGAGCACCCTCCTGAAGACCCTGGTGGGCCTGCTGCCCGATCCCGAAGGCGCCGTGCGCTTCGACCCGGGCCACACTGCGCGCGGCTGCATCAGTTACGTGCCGCAGCAGCAGACGCTCGACTGGGGCTTCCCCGTGACCGTCTGGGACGTCGCCATGATGGGCCGCACGGGTCGCCTGGGCTGGCTGCGCTGGCCGGGCCGGAAAGATAGGCAGATCGTGGAGGACGCCCTGAAGGAGACCGGCGTGTTCGACCTGCGGGGGCGCCACATCGGCGCGCTGTCCGGCGGGCAGCGGCAGCGGGTGCTGCTGGCCCGCATGCTGGCCCGCCAGGGCCACCTGCTGCTGCTGGACGAACCCCTGACCGGCGTGGACGCCGCCACGCAGGAGACCCTGATGGCCCTCCTGCGGCGGCAGGCCGACAAGGGGCGCGCCGTCGTGATGGTCACGCACGACCTCGAACAGGCGCGGCGCTGGTGCGACCACCTCGTGCTCGTCAACCGCCGCGTGGTCGCGGACGGCACGCCCGAGCAGGTGTACACCACCCAGAACATCGAGGCGACGTTCAGCACCAGTTTCCTGGGCCACACGCACGCCGAGGCGTGAGGTGGATGGGTGATGGTTGAAAGATGATGGATGACACACCCGGCCTGACCACCTTCCCGCACCTTCGAGGACTCCCGTGTACCTGCTGACCGACCCCCTGCAATTCGACTTCTTCACCCGCGCGCTGCTCGCCGTGGTGCTCGTCAGCGTCCTGTGCGCCCTCGTCGGCGCGTGGGTGGTGCTGCGCGGCCTCAGTTACATCGGGGACGCCATGAGCCACGCCGTGTTCCCCGGCATCGTCGGCGCGTTCCTGATGAAAGGCAACCTCCTCGTCGGCGCACTCATCGCGGCCGTCCTCACCGCGCTGGGCATCGGCGCCATCGGGCGGCGCAGCGGCCTGAAGCAGGACAGCGCCATCGGCATCGTGTTCGTCGGGATGTTCGCGCTGGGCATCGTCATGCTGTCGCGCGCCCCGACCTTCACCACCGACCTCAGCAACTTCCTGATCGGCAACCCCCTGGGCGTCACGCCCGCCGACCTGTGGGGCGCGCTGGCCGTCACGGTCGTCGTCGGCGGCATCCTCACCGCCGTCCAGAAGGAACTCCTGCTCGCGTCCTTCGACCCCACCGAGGCCCGCGCCGTCGGCCTCCCGGTGCGCCGTCTCGAGAGCCTGCTGCTGATCCTCATCGGTCTCGTCGTCGTGCTGACCGTGCAGCTCGTCGGCACGACCCTCAGCGTCAGCCTGCTCATCACGTCCAGCGCCGCCGCGCGCCTGCTCGCCCGCAGCCTCAGGAAGATGATGCTCCTCGCCGCCGCGCTGGGCACGGTCGGCGGCGTCACCGGCCTGTACCTCAGCTACTACCAGGACACCGCCCCCGGCGCGACCATCGTCCTCGTGAACACCGCCGTCTTCCTGCTCGCCCTGGCGTTCCGCAGGCGGGAATAGCGGGCCATCCCGGCAGGAAGCAGGGCAGGAGGTTGCATCCCTCCTGCCCTGCTTCCTGTGGTGCCCCTGACCGGCGCGCGTGCCAGGGCTCTCCAGGGTCCGCTGCGGTCAGCCCCGAAGCGCAGGGAGGGCGGTCCGGTCCCGCCCGCCCTGCCCTCAGAGTTTGACGATCATCTTGCCGGTGTTCTGGCCCTGCAACAGGCCCATGAACGCGGCGGGCGTCTGGTCGATGCCGTCCACGACGGTCTCATCGAATTTCAGTTCGCCGCTGGCGATCCAGCCACCGACTTCCTGCGCGAAGGTGTCGAACAGGTCGTAGTGCGGCCCGACGAGGAAGCCGCGCAGCGTGAGCTGCTTGCCGATGACCTGCACGAGGTTGCGGGGGGCGGGCGTGGGTTCGGTGGCGTTGTACTGGCTGATCATGCCGCAGATGGCGGCGCGGCCGTGCGGGCGCATGGCGCTGATGGCGGCTTCCAGGTGCTCGCCGCCCACGTTGTCGAAGTACACGTCGATCCCGTCGGGCGCAGCGGCTTTCAGCTGTTCAGCGACCGGGCCGCCTTTGTAGTTGAAGGCCGCGTCGAAGCGCAGGGTGTCGGTCAGGTGGCGCACCTTGTCGGCGCTGCCGGCGCTGCCGATCACGCGCGAGGCACCCTTCAGGCGGGCGATCTGCCCGACGGCGCTGCCCACGGCTCCGGCCGCGCCGGACACGAACACCACGTCACCGGCCTTGAATTCCGCCACGCGCAGCAGGCCGGCGTAGGCGGTCAGGCCGGGCATGCCCAGCACGCCCAGGTACGCGCTGAGGGGCACGCCGGGCAGTTCGGGCAGCACCTTCACGCGCTTGGCGTCGATGTTGGCGTGGGTGCGCCAGCCCTGATCGTGCAGGACGTGCGCGCCGACCGGCACGCTGGCGTCCTCGCTGTGCGTGACGACGCCCACCGCGCCGCCGGTCATGGTCTCGCCGATGGCGAAGGGCGCGGCGTAGCTCTTGGCGTCGTTCATGCGGCCGCGCATGTACGGATCGACCGTCAGGTAGAGGTTGCGGACCTGGATCTGCCCGGCGGCGGGCGCGGCCAGGGTCAGGTCCACGAGGTTGAAGTCGCTGTCCCTGGGAGCGCCGACGGGACGGGCGGCGAGTTGCACTTCGCGTGAGGTCGTCATGCCGGCCACTGTGCGCCCTCATGAGAGGGCCGGATGGTAAGCGCGGTGACGTTGAATCGGTCACGGGCGCCCGGACACCCGGCCCCAAGCCCCTGACTTACTCGTCCAGCGCGCGTTCGAAGTCGCCCAGCAGGTCGCCGATGTCCTCGATGCCGATGCTCAGGCGCAGCAGGTTCGGGGTGATGCCCAGGCGGCGGCGTTCGCCTTCGGGCAGGGGGCGGTGCGAGGTGCCCCACGGCCACGACAGCGTGGTCACGACGTCCGCGAGGGAGGGGGCAAGCGGAATCCGCCCGGCGAGGGCCTTCACGAAGCGCGGGGCGTCCTCGATGTCGGCGCTGAGCATCCCGCCGAAGCCCTGCGGGAAGAGGTCCATGGCGAGGTGGAACTGCGGGTGGTCGCTGAGGCCCGGGTGGTACACGGCCTTCACGCGCGGGTGGTTCACGAGGACGTCCGCGATGGCCTGCGCGTTGCCGCTGTGGGCACGCATGCGCAGGCCCAGCGTCTTGAGGCCCTGCATGGTCATCCAGGCGTCGAACGCGCTGATGGTGCCGCCCAGGCGCAGCAGGCGCGTGCGTGCCAGCGCGACGAGTTCCGCCGAGGCGCATAGCACCCCGCCGAATGCCGTGGAGTGCCCGCTGAGGTACTTGCTGACCGAGTGCGTGACCAGATCGGCGCCGTGCTCGGCGGGGCGGAACATGGCGGGGCTGGCGAAGGTGTTGTCCACGCTCAGCAGCGCGCCGCGCTCGTGGGCGAGGCGGGCCAGGGCGGGCACGTCCGGCACGGTCAGCAGCGGGTTGGTGAGGCTCTCGACGTGCACGACGCGGGTCGTCGGCCGGAAGGCGGCCTCGACCTCGTTCAGGTCGCAGGCGTCCACGAAGGACACCTCGATGCCCAGGCGGGGGAATTCTTCGGCCAGCAGCGCGTACGTCACGCCGTACACGCGCGCGTCCGTGATGACGTGGTCCCCGACCTTCAGGACGCCCAGCAGCGCCGCGCTGATCGCCGCCATGCCGCTCCCGGCCACCAGCGCCGCCTCGGTGCCCTCCAGGGTCGCCAGGGCGCGTTCCAGCGTCGCGGCGTTCGGGGTGCCGTTGCGGTAGTAGAACGCGGCGGGTTCCGCGCCGCTCATGGCCCGGTCCAGGTCGTCCAGGTCCGCGAAGGCGTACACGGTGCTCTGGTAGATCGGCTCGACCAGTGCGGGCGCGCGGTTGGGGCGCGCCTCCTCGCCCGCGCGGGCGGCCAGGGTGGTCAGGTCGTAGGTGGGGGCGGGCTTGGGGTCGCTCACCCGCGCATTCTACGAAGGTGAGCCCGCGCGGGCGGGCAGACCTTCAGACCAGCCGCAGCGCGGCTTCCAGAACGAAGCAGGTCGCCCCCGCTGTCCCGAGCCGCAGGATCAACGGCCAGGGCAACCCCGCGCCGCGCCCCCCGCGTCCCAGACCGGCACCTGTGGCCGCGTCCACCTCAGCGGACTGGTACGCGCCCCAGGTGATCAGACCTGCCAGCACCACCAATAGGATGCCCGTACGGTCCACCCACGCCGCGCCGTGCGCGGGCACCCAGCCGCCCAGGCTCAGGCCGATCAGGGAGGCCAGGACGCCCAGTCCGGCGCCCTGGCCCGCGAGGGTGCGCAGGGCCTGGGCGCCGGACTGTGGCTGGAGGGTGGACGCAGGAGGTCGCAGCATGCCCACCGGTACGTGACGCGACCCTTACTCGTTCCCGGCCCAGAGGCCCTGGCGCTTGAGGGCCGCGACGAGGCCGGGTTCGCGTTTCTCCATGCCGCCGCCCTGCCCGAAGTACGCGGTCAGCAGGCGCGCCCAGTCGCCGGGCTGGCCATTGCGCGCCGCGATGGGATTCATGACCTCGGTGGCGTGGCGGATCTCGTCGTCGGTGCCGTCGTGGTACGTGTCGGTGTGGATGACGAGGGGCCGGGGCACGCGGGGGCGGTACGGGGCGTGCTCGGCGGGGCGGCCGATGGTGAGCGCCGCGAAGGGCAGGACGCCCTGCGGGAGGTTCAGCTCGTCGATGATGCCCTCCAGGCCGTTCAGCACCCCGCCGATCCAGCAGCCCTGGTAGCCGAGCATCTCGGCGGCGGTCAGGAGGTTCGTCCCGGCCATGACGGCGTCCCCGATGCCGAAGTGCACGGCGATCGCGGGCCACGTACCTGTCTCCTGCCCGGCGACCTCCAGCACCCGCTGGACGCGGCGCACGTCGGCGCACACGACGAAGGCCTCGCTGGCGGTGGCGATATGCGCGTTCGTGGTGAGGTCCGCCACGCGGGCGCGCAGGTCGGGGCGGGTGATGCGGATCAGGGAGTACAGCTGCGCGGTCGCGTCGGTCGGGGCGCGCTGTGCGGCGTGCAGGATGACGTCCAGGTGCTCGTCCGGCATCGGCAGGGGCGTGCCGTCCTCATGGGTCTCGTACTGGCGGACGGTGCGGTGCGCGTCGTAGAAGGCGCGGACGTCCTCGGGGCGGCGGTGGCGTTCATCGGTCATGCGGCGCAGCATACCTGCCCCGACCGGCCCGGAAGTGCGGGAGGCGCGACAGAACGCCACCCTCCCCGCGCGGGGCGGCAGAGGGTGGTCGCCGGGGGTGCGGCCGTGGTGAGCGGCTGTGGCTAGCGGCTGGCCTGCCACGCGAGCAGCACGGTCAGGACGGCCCCGATGCCCATGACGCTCAGGGCCTGCACGCGGGTCTTCTTGAGGTACAGCAGGATGCCCAGCCCGGTCAGCGAGATCACGGTCAGGAACGCGCCGCTCAGGTCGATGACCCACTTCCAGGCGGGGCTGGCGTCGCGGCCCTTGTGCAGGTCGTTCATGACCGCCACGGCGCCCTGTTCCAGGATGGTGGTCTCGTACGTGCCGGTCTTCACGTCGATGACGGTGTCGGCGCTGTAGCCGGGCGCCAGGAAGGAGATGTCGGCCTGCTGGTCGTCCGCGCGGGGGGCGCTGGCGCGGCCCCTCAGGCCCTGCTGGGCGCGCAGTTCCTCCGCGACGGTCAGCCAGTCCGGCTGGCCGTTCTTGATCCACCCGCCCGGGAGGGTGCCCGACACGGTGCGCGTGACGTCCTTCGTGCCGAACACCCAGTCCGGGTGGTTCAGGGTGATGCCGGTCAGGCTGAAGAACAGCACGACGAGCAGGCTGATCATGCTGGTGTACGTGTGCGCCCAGCGCAGCCAGAGGTTCGTGCGGGCCTTCAGCGTGCGCGGTCGGGGGCGGGCCGGGCAGCCACTGCCCCGGCCCCGCCCGGCTCAGGCTTTGCCGAAAGCGACACTGGCCGCCTCGATGTCGTTGTCGGCGCTCAGGGTCTTCTTGAAGGCTGCCGTGCCCACCGTGATCTTCTCGCGCACCAGCGAGTACGGGCCGTGCTCGCGGGCCGCTTCCACGCACACGTAGTACGTGCCCTGCGCGGCCAGGGCGCCCTTATCGGTCTTGCCGTCCCACGCGACCGCGTACGTGCCCGGGTTGCGGGTGGCGCTGCTGACGGTCGTCAGAAGGTCGGCGTTGCCCCGGTACCAGCGGCGCAGTTCGGACAGCCAGCGGGGGTTCATGCGCGACTGCTGCACCCACACGGTCAGGTTCCGGACGGTGTTCCCGGATTCGTCCTCGATCCACACGGCCACGTAGGGGCGTTTCACGCGCCCGGTGGCTTTCGTGGCGACTGTGAAGGCCACGTCCAGGCTCATGCCGGCAGGCCACTTCTTGGCGGTGGCGGCGGCGGCAGCCTGGGCGGGGGTGAAGCGGGCGACGGTCAGGGCGGCGGCGGTCAGGCCGAGGCGGTTCAGAAAGCGGCGGCGCGTGTGGGTCATGGGGTGGATCCTCCTGCGGGCAGGGTGGCGCCGCCCCGTTAGCGGGCGGTTAACAGGGGCCGCGCGCCGCGTCCCGGCCCGGCCGCGAGGGCCGCGCCGCGCCAGCCGGGCGAGGCGTGCCGCTGGCCGTCGGCCGTGATGATCAGCGCCTCGCACTCGGGCAGGCCCGCGAGCAGTTGCAGACCCGCGCGGACGTCCAGAACACTCAGGACCGTCGCGAGGGCGTCGGCGGTCACGCACTCGGGGGCGGTGACGGTCACGCCCGGCACGTCCTGCACCGGCTGCCCAGAGCGGGGATCAAGGACGTGCGAGTAGTGGACCGCGCCGATCCGGACTCCCCGGTGGGCCTGCCCGCTGGTGGCCAGGGCGCCGCCGCGCACCTGCACCCGCGCGGCGGGCGGGGCGTCGTCCCGGGCCGTGAAGGGATCGGCGATCAGCACGTTCACGCGGGCCGGTCCGGTCACGCGCAGGTCGCCCCCGGCGTTGATCAGGACGCTCCGGACCCCCGCGCCGCGCGTGGCGGCCAGTACCGCCCGGTCCACGATGTACCCCTTGGCCAGGGCGTTCAGTCCCAGGGGACCGCTGGCGTGCAGGGTGGCGCTGCCGTCGGCGTGCAGCGTCCAGGGCGCGGCCCGCAGGGCGCTGACCTGCCGGGCCAGCGCGGCCTCGCTGGGCCGCTGACCGGTCGCGGCGGCCTGCTGCCACAGCTGGCCCAGGGCGTCCGCGCCCGGGTGGAACGCCCCGCCGCTCAGGGCGCGCCAGTGGTCCGCGAGCCGCAGGACATGCTGGAGTTCCAGGCTCAGCGCGACGTGGGTGGCGCCGGGCCGAGCCTGCCAGCGGCACAGTTCGCTGCCGGGGTCGAAGCGGTTGAAGATCAGGGTCAGCCGCTCGATCTCGGCCAGGGCCGCCTGCTCCGCCGCCTCGGCCTGCGCGGCCGTGCGGGCGACCACCTGCACCTCCACCTCGGTGCCCAGCAGGCGCTCGTAGGTGGTGTGCAGCCGGTGGGGGGGCCGCAGGACGGCACGCAGGGCACTGGAGATCACGTGCCGCATTCTGCGCTGGCTTTCTGACCGGTGCGTTAAAATGTGACCAGAGCCACGAGGAAGAGGTAGAGACCACCCAGGGGCGTGACGCTCAGGCCGGCTGACGGCTGGCGACGTTGAAGATCAGCGCGATGAGGAGCAGGTCCAGCGCCCAGCTGACCGGGCGGCGCAGCCGCGGATCACGGCGGGCACGCAGGAGCTGCACGCCCAGGCGCGCCAGCAGCAGCCCGCCGATCAGGTACGGACTGGGGGCAACGCCGCCGGTCACGAGCGGCCAGAGCAGCAGCGCGGCCAGTACGGCCAGCAGCAGGAAACTCAGGGCCGTCAGCGCGTCCGGGGTGGGGCGGCGGCCCGGCTGGTCAGGCGTGGGGTCGGGCGGGGTCGTCACGCGCTGCATTCAAGCACAGGCCACCCCACCCGACTGTCCCCCACGCACGGGCCGACGGGTCAGGGCGATCCACGGGACGGCTTGGCCTCCGTGGATCGCCCTGATCTCCCCTGGTCAGCGGTCGTCGCTGACGATCGTCTCCCCGGTGGGCGCGAGCACCAGCACGCTGTTCGGGGGCAGGTTCAGGCGCAGGTGGTGGGTCTGCCCGTGCCAGCCTTCCTCCCTGGCGGTCAGGTCGGGCTGCTGCGTGCCGAAGCCGCCGAACTCGCCGTCGTCGGTGGAGAGCAGCAGGCGGTACGCGCCGCCCTGCGGCACCCCGACCGGGTACACGTCGCGGTACACCGGGGTCAGGTTCGCCACGACCACGCTCCACGCGCCGCCCACCGGGTCGCGGCGGATGAAGGCGTACACGCTGTTGTCCACGTCGTCGGCGTTCACCCACAGCATGCCCTCTTCCTTCGTGTCGGCCACGTGCCAGTCCGGGCGGGTGCGGTACAGGCCGTTCAGGCGCCGCACGAGGTTCAGCACGCCCCGGTGGTCCGGGTGGTCCGCGAGGTGCCAGGGCAGGCCGGCGTCGTGGTTCCATTCGGTGGGCTGCGCGAACTCCTGCCCCATGAACAGCAGTTTCTTGCCGGGCGTGGCCCACATCAGCGCCAGGAACGCGCGGTAGCCGGCGCGCTGCGCGTACCAGTCGCCGGGCATCTTCATGACCATGCTCTTCTTCAGGTGCACGACCTCGTCGTGACTGATCGCCAGGACGTAGTTCTCGCTCGTGCGGTACACGTTGAAGAACGTCAGCGCGTGGTGGTGGTGCTTGCGCCACAGGGGGTCCTGCTCGAAGTACCCCAGGTTGTCGTTCATCCAGCCCATCGCCCACTTGTAGTCGAAGCCCAGCCCGAACGGGCTCGGGGTGGTCACGCCGGGGAACGAGGTGCTCTCCTCCGCGACGATCATGCAACCCGGGGCCATGTGATGCACGACCTCGTTCAGGCGCTTGAGGAACGCGATGGCCTCGAGGTTCTCGCGGCCGCCGTGCACGTTCGGGATCCACTCGGTGCGGGAGAAGTCGAGGTACAGCATGCTGGCGACCGCGTCCACCCGCAGGCCGTCCACGTGGAAGTCCTGCAGCCACTTCAGGGCCGAGCCGATCAGGAACATCACGACCTCGTTGCGGCCGTAGTCGAAGATGTACGTGTTCCAGTCCTGGTGGAAGCCCTTGCGGGGGTCGGCGTACTCGAACAGCGGCGTGCCGTCGAACTTCGCCAGGCCCGCGCTGTCGGTCGGGAAGTGCCCGGGCACCCAGTCCAGGATCACGCCGATGCCCAGGCCGTGCAGGTGGTTGACGAGGTACTTGAAGTCCTCCGGGCTGCCCATGCGGCTGGTCGGCGCGTAGTACCCGGTCACCTGATAGCCCCACGAGCCGTCGAAGGGGTGCTCCATGACCCCCAGCAGTTCCACGTGGGTGTAGCCCAGGAACTGCACGTACTCGCCCAGCCGGTGCGCGAGGTCGCGGTAGTTCATGAACCAGCCGTCGTCCCGGCGTGCCCAGGAGGGCAGGTGCACCTCGTAGATGCTGACCGGACGGTCGAAGCCCGCGCTGCGGTGCGCCATCCAGCCGTCGTCGGACCACGTGAACGGCTGGTCCCACACGATGCTGGCCGTGGCGGGCCGCACCTCGAAGAACGACCCGTAGGGGTCCATCTTGTCCTCGGTGCGGCCGTCCGGGCCAGTCACGCGGAACTTGTAGCGCTGCCCGTTGCGGGCCGCCGGGACGAACGCGCCCCAGAACCCGAAGTCGAGGCGCTGCATGGCGTTGTCGAAGCCGTTGTAGCCGTTGAAGTCCCCCACGACGCTGACATGGTGCGCGTTGGGGGCCCACACGCCGAACCGCACGCCCTCCACGCCATTCTCGGTGACGACGTGCGCGCCCAGCAGGTGGTCGGGCCGCACCAGGTCCGCCGTGACCAGTTTCTGCAGGTGCCCGTGATCGAGCGGAAGCGGTTCATTCATGAAGGTCAGTCTAGCCGCGCCTCCACGGGCACGCTGAGGGCCGGTCCAGAACATGAAGGAAACGCTCAGGGCCACCCACGGCCGTCATGTGTGGCGTGAGCAGTGGTCCCCGCCGCCTATGCTGCCCCGGTGACGGCCACCACACCCACGACGCCCGACCTGATCCTGCCCGCCCTGGCCGACCTGCTGGGTTGCGGCGCGGACGACCTGCGCCCCCTGCTGCCGCAGCTGATCTCCGCATGGACGGCAGAGGACGGGTCGGGCGCGATTGCCCTGCGCCTCACCCCCCGCGCGGACCTGGAGGTGCTGGGCGGCGCCCGCCCCGGCCCCCGACAGACCCAGGTTGCCCTGACCCTCCTGCGGGCCTGTCCTCTGGCGCGACCCTGAGCGCCTACGCGGACGACGCCATGGCCACGTCGCGCTGGACGCCTCCGGTCAGGGCGTCGGGGTCTGCCGCGCGTGGCTGGCCGGCGACACGCTGACCGTGGGCAGTCCCGGCGTCCACCCGGCGCTGCGCCACACCACCCTGCGTCACGCCCTGCTGCGCGCCACCGGCGACGCCGCCCGCGAACGCGGCGCCCGGCGGCTGGTCATGCAGGCCTGGGGCGACACGCCCGCCGAGACCCAGGCGGACGCAGGGCTGGGCCTGGACGCCGAGACGGTCACCCCCATCCACCTCTCGCGGTAAACAGAGAGGCGGCCCGCTCATCGCGAACCGCCCCCACTTACTTCATCTGCCGTTACACCTTGACGATCCAGCCCTCGGGCGCCTCGCGGTCGCCGGACTGGATGCCGACCAGTTCGTCGTACAGGCGGCGGGTGACTGGCCCGACCTTGGTCTCACTGTGGAACACGTGGAAGGTGTCGCCGTGCTGGATGCCGCCGATGGGCGTGATGACGGCCGCCGTCCCGCACGCGCCCGCCTCGGCGTACTCGTCCAGGCGGTCGATGTACACGTCCCCCTCGACGACGTTCAGGCCCAGGCGGTGCTCGGCCAGCCACAGCAGGCTGTACTTCGTGATGCTGGGCAGGATGCTGGGCGACTTCGGCGTGATGAACGTCTGGCCGTCCTTCGTGATGGCGAAGAAGTTCGCCGCGCCGACCTCCTCGATCTTCGTGTGGGTCGCCGGGTCAAGGTAAATCGCGTCCGCGAAGTGGCGGTCCTTGGCCTGCGCGCCGGGCATCAGGCTCGCGGCGTAGTTCCCGCCGACCTTCGCGGCGCCCGTACCATGCGGCGCGGCGCGGTCGTACTCGCTGGTCATGAAGTTGTGCGGGGTCAGGCCACCCTTGAAGTACGCGCCCACGGGAATGCAGAACACGCCGAACAGGAACTCCGGGGCGCTGCGCACGCCGATGTTGTCGCCGACGCCGATCACGTACGGACGCAGGTACAGCGCGCCGCCGCTGCCGTAGGGGGGCATCCAGCGCTCGTTGGCCTGCACGACCTGACGGCACGCCTCGATGAACTGCTCGGTGCTGACCTCCGGCATGAGCAGGCGGCGGCAGCTGGCCTGCATGCGCGCCGCGTTCTGATCCGGGCGGAAGAGGTTGATGCTGCCGTCCGCCGCGCGGTACGCCTTGAGGCCCTCGAAGCACTGCTGACCGTAGTGCAGCGCCGTTGAGCCCTCACTGATATGCAGCACGTTGTCCAGCGTCAGCGTCCCGGCGTCCCACGCGCCGTCCCGCCAGTGCGACAGGTAGCGCTCGTCGGTGCGGACGTAACTGAATCCCAGCGTGTTCCAGTCGAGATCCACGGGCGGGCGGGCAGTCTGGGTGCTCATGACGCCCATTGTGGCGCACCCCGACCGGGAAGGGTCAAGACTGCCGGACACGCCCCCACGGCACCCCTACAGCTCCACCGGCCCGTGCGGCGTGTCCAGCGTGGCGCGCAGCTCGACCTGCGGGGCCTCCACGACCTCCACCTCACCCTGGAAACGCAGGGCGTCCAGCGCCGCGCGCAGCCCGTCCGGTTCGGGCGAACCCAGCCGCAGGCCCGACAGGCGCACCCCCACGTCCGGCAGCCGCGTGGGCGGCGGCGGCGTCAACCAGTGAATCAGGGACGGCGTGGCCCCACCCCCCGGCAGGCCCCCGTCCGGCGGCACGGTCAGCACCCAGCGGTTCTCCCCGCGCGACAGCGGCAGCGCGTCCGGCCCGCCCGGCACCTCCGGCACCTGCGCCACCCAGTGCACCAGCGCCGGACCGTGCGACAGCCGCTCCTGCATCCCCGGCGTGTCCAGCGCGAACCAGCGGGCCCGCGCGGGCGGCGGCGCGGCCGGATTCACGGCGATCACCTCCAGGTACGCGTCCGGACCCAGCGACAGCAGCAGGTTGTGCGTGCCGAACAGCTCGTGCTCCCCGCCCGGCTGGAGCGGCACGCGCAGGCGACCCTCCAGCCAGTCCCGCCCCTCCGCCAGCGAACGGGCCGCCACCACCAGATGATCCAGACGCGCCCCGCTGCCCGCCACGGCCATCACGCTCCCCGTGGGCGGCTCATGCCGACCGGGTCGTTCAGGACGATCGCGGCGGCCTTCTCGCCGCTTTCCATCGCGCCCTGGATGCCGCTCATGGCGGTGGCCTCGCTGGCGATGATCACGCCCGGTAGAGGCGTCGCGTGGCCGGGCAGGACAGCGGCGTACTCGGGTGGCTGCGGGTACTGCGCGTGACGGATGCGTTCCACGAGCAGGGTGCGCAGCGCCTGCACCTGCGCGGGTGGGTACCAGCGGCCCAGTTCGCCGCGCACGCGGGCGTCCAGCGCGTCGTCATCCAGGTCCGGTTCACCCAGGACCGTCACGGTGAGCAGGTGGCCGCCCGCCGGAGCGCGGCCCGGGACGGCGTTGCTGAGCCAGTGGGCATTGTTGATGAACCCGTCCTCGGCGTTCAGGAGCAGCCGCACCTCCCGGTCGATCTGCTCTGGGCTCGCGTAGTACAGGTACGTGCTGCTCACGCTGCCACGCGCCGCGTCCGCACCGGTCAGGCGGGCCGCGGTGCCCGGATCGGTCGCCACGATCACCTGCCGCGCCTCCAGCTCCCCTGCCGCCGAATGCACCGTCACGTGCCCCGCGTGCGTGCTCAGGCGCTGCACCGGCACGTTCACGCTGACCTCCAGCCCCTGCGCGAGCTGCGCCGTCAGGGCTCCCATGCCCGCGCGGGGCAGCGCCGCGCCGCCGTCCATCAGCATCCGGAAGTAGTACCGGAACAGCCGCGCACTCGTGCCCAGGCTGCGGTCCAGGAAGATCCCCCCGAAGAACGGCCGGAAGAACGCGTCCAGCGCCCCCTCACTGAACCCCTGCCGCCGCAGGTAGCCCTCCGTGGACTCGTCCGCACCACGCAGCAACTCGAACGCCGCGGGTGCCCGCAACCGCAGTGCCAGCGCCGCCACCCGCGCCTTGTCCGCCACGCCCAGCGACCGCGCCGCCAGCGTCCCCGGCAGCGCCGCGAGATCCCCGAACGGACTGCCCAGCGTCTCCCGTTTCTCTCCCCGCACCACCACCGCGCCCGGCGGAATCGCCACCAGATCCAGCGCCCCCAGGTTCACGTGCCGCCGCACCGCCGGGTACGCCGGGAACAGCACCTGATACCCCGCGTCCAGCACGAACCCACCCACCACCCGCGACCGCACGCGCCCCCCGAACTCCGGCGCGGCCTCCAGCACCCGCACCCGCTCCCCCGCCCGCGACAGCACCCGCGCCGCCGTCAGGCCAGCCAACCCAGCACCGACCACCACCACGTCATACATGCGCGCAGGCTACCCCGCGCGCCACACGCCCGACTGAGCGAATGGACGGAAAGTGAAGGGGGGAAGTGGGTTGTGGGCAGTGGGGAGTGATCTTGGGGGCTGAGGGCGGGTACGCGGGTCACACGCCCCCTCACCCGCCCCTGCGGGGCACCCTCTCCCACGAGGGGAGAGGGCCGTCAGGTCGATCAGCCGCCCGCACCTGCCGGGCCCGCCGTCGCCGGTCACCCCGAGCCGTCGGACGCGCAGCGTCCGGGCCTTACCATCTTCACGGCAGCAGGGCGTCGAGGCCGGACACGTCAGCACCCATCAAAGAACCGCCGATCAAGTCACATCTCTTGGCCGAGCGCAGCGAAAAGCCCCCCTGCCCTCTGTGTAGGGGGGTTGGGGGGTGGGTCTCGCAGTTCAGTTCTCAGCGTCGGAGTCAGGCACGACGCGCGCGGGCGGCATGCCCTGCGTTTCGGACAGTTTGATCAGCCACGCGAACAGCTGGATGAACGCGAGGGCCAGCGCGGGGAGGCCGGCGAGCATCATGATCCAGCCGCTGAGCTGCTGGTTCTGGATGGGGGTGTAGTTCCAGAGGCACAGGGCCCCCACGTAGGGGGTGTAGAGGACGCGGGGGCTGTACAGCCAGACGCTGGCGACGCCCATCATGGGGAGGGCGGCGAGGAGGCCGAACCAGCCGCGTGAGCCGATGTCGGCGGGTTGCACGGTGGGGAGGGGGCGGAGGATGACGCTCCAGACGAGCAGGCTGCTCAGCAGGTACAGCCCCGGCAGGAGGGGGGCGGCGGTGTTGCTGACGACGCTGGCGTTGAAGCCGGCGGGGACGTTCCAGTAGATGATGACGGCCGTCCAGAGGGCCAGGGCCACCCAGGGGTCGAGCAGGAGGTTGAGGACCCTCCCGGGGCCGCGCCGGGGGTCGGGGCGCAGGCGGGGCAGGCCGAGCACGAGGAGGGGCGGGACGACCTCGGCGAGGACCATGAGGCGGGTCATGTAGAGGGCCATGCTGCTCTGGGTGAGGGTCGCGGCGCGGCTCTGGGTGGTCATCAGCAGGAGGAGCACACCCAGGGCGAACAGGGCGGCTTTCCAGGCGGGCCAGTCCTGCGCGCGGCCTTCACGGTGGGCCCGCAGGAAGCCCCAGAGGTACGCGGCGGCGATGAGCAGGGTGGGGATCAGGAAGAGGGGGTCGAGGCTGGGGCTGAGCAGGTCGGCCAGCGTGGGGTTGAGGGTGGAGGGCGGGGCGCTCATGGGGTCTCCATGACGTGTTGCAGGTCGGCCCGGACGCGCTCGACCTGGGGAAGCTGGGTGTAGTCCCACAGGACGCGCAGGTTGCCCTGGGCGTCGACGAGGTAGGTGGCGGTGGTGTGGTTGATCTGGTAGTCCGCGCCCTGGATGTCGGCCTTCTGGTAGCCGACGCCGTATGCCTGGGCGACGTTCGCCAGCTGCGGTTCGGGGACATGCACGCCGACGCCTTCCTTGCCGAAGTACGAGGCGTATTCGTTCAGGCGCCCCGGGGTGTCGCGGGCGGGGTCGACGCTGACGAGCAGGATGCGGAAGCGGGCCTTCTGGTCCTCGGGGAGGGCGTCACGGACCTTGTTCAGGTACGAGAGGGTCAGGGGGCAGATGCTGGCGCAGTGCGTGAACCCGAAGAACACGGCGGTGACCTGGCCCTGGCCGGGCGTGAACGTGAACGCGTGGGGCGCGGCGGTGGGGGTGTCGCTGACGGTGCCCGTGAAGCCCGTCGCGGCGGTGCCCTGCGGGTACGCGGTGCCGAAGAACGGGTAGGGGCTGCGCAGCCGCGCGGCGGCCCAGGCGCCCAGCAGGAGCAGGGTCACGGCGACGAGGGCCAGGATCGCGGACACGTACCAGGGCCGCGCGGGGGGGGCGCTGGTCGTCTCGGGGCTGATCGACTCGGGGCTGGGGGCGGGTTCGCTGGTCATCAGGGGGTCACCGTCATGGTTTCATCACGGGCGCCTGGATGGTCAGGGAGCGGCCCTGGTCGTCGGTCAGGGTGATGGGAATGGTCTGCCCGGGCTGGAGGGGCTCTGTCAGGTCCATGAGCATGAGGTGGTCGCCGGTGTCGCTGAGGGTCAGCGTACCGCCCGCCGGGAGGGTGAGGGCATCGGTCATGCTCATGCCGGTCATGTTGTCCTCGGTGCGGGTGACCATCAGCATGGCGTGCCCGGCGGCGGGGCTGCTCACCTCGGTCAGGCGGACGTCCGCGTCCCCGGTGCTCCGCAGGGTGGCGAACACGCTCGTCTCGCGGATGCCGGGGGGCACGGCCACCACGCGGGCGTCCATGACGCGGGCGGGCAACGTGCTGCTGGCTGCCGTGGCCGCAGGGCTGGCCTGCGAGGCGGTCTGGGGTGCGGGGGTGCTCGTGGTGGCGGGGCGGGGGCGCAGCAGGGCAGCGGCCAGCGCGGCGGCGAGGATCAGCAACGCGGCGATCAGGAGGGGCCGGGCGGGTCCGGCGCGGCGGGTTGAGGTCATGGGTCGCTCCTTCATGGCGGGGCGTGCCCGGCGCGGGCAGCCGTCAGGGTGCAGTGTAGGCGCGCGCGCGGGGGGGCATTGTCCCCGCCGCACCGCTGCGGGGCCGGCGGCGCTCATGAAGTGCGTGGAACCCGTTCCATAAAAAGCGTATCCTGAGTGCCAAATCATGCGGAAACCCACCATTCAGGATGTAGCCCGGCGCGCCGGGGTCGGGGTCGGCACCGTCTCGCGGGTGCTGAATAATCACGTGGCCGTCAAGGGAGCCACGCGCGAGAGCGTCCTCAAGGCCATCGCGGACCTGGAGTACACGCCCAACCCGCACGCCCGGCGCATCGCGGGAGGCCGCAGCTACACCATCAGCGTCCTGCTGCCCGTCCTGACCACCGAGTTCTACGTCCGCCTGCTCGACGGGCTGGAAACGGCGTTCCAGGAAGCGCGTTACGACGTGGCGATCTTCCCGCTGCTCGACCGCTCGCGGCTGGAACGCTACCTGGGCTCGCACACCCTGGCGTACCAGGCCGACGGGCTGGTCATGGCGACCTACAACCTCACGCAGATGTTCCACGAGCGCCGCCTGCGCACCCAGCAGCCCACCGTGCTGGTGGACGCCTTCGCGGACAACGTGGACTCCTCGTTCATGGACAACGTCGCGGGCGGGCGCATGGCGGGCGAGTACGCCGCGCAGTTCAGTGGCGACCTGTACGCCGTGTGGGTCGAGACCGAACTCGATCAGCTGTTCACCACCCGCGTGTTCGAGGACCGCCGCAGCGGCTTCATGAGCGCGCTGGACACCGCCGGGCGCACCATGAAGGCCGAGTACACCAGCTCGTTCGATTCGCTCGCGGCGCGCAACACGGCCGCCACCGTCCTCGATCAGGCGCAGGCGTCGGGCCTGCCCTGCACGGTGTTCGCGTCGGCGGACATGCTGGCGGGCGCGCTGCTCGACGAGGTGCGCCTGCGCGGCCTGAAGATCGGGCAGGACGTGCGCGTGATCGGCTTCGACGACCAGCCCTGGGCCGCCGAGCGCGGCCTGACCACCCTGCACCAGCCGGTCGAGAGCATGGGCTACGAGGCCGCGCAGCTGCTGCTGTCGCGCCTGAACGGCTACAAGGGCCCGGCCCGCGCCCGCCGCTTCGAGCCGCGTCTGATCATCCGCGGCAGCGCGTAAAGGAAAGCGTGGAGCAGCGGGTCGTGGGCCAGCGCCTGCGGCCCGCTTCCTTTGCAGCCTCCATCCTCTAGAATCTCCGGGTTATGCCGCGCGTCTTTTCAGGGATTCAGCCCACAGGTGAACCGCACATCGGGAACTACTTCGGGGCCATGCGCAACTACGTGCGGCTGGGCGAGGAGTTCGGGAAGAACTCCATCTACTGCGTGGTGGACCTGCACGCCATCACCAACCCCGCCGCCTCCGATCCGAGGCTGCTCGCGCAGCGGACCTTCGAGATGGCGGTCGCGAACTTCGCGGTGGGCCTCGATCCCAGCCGGGTCACGTTCTTCGTGCAGTCGCACGTGCCGGAGCATCAGGAACTGTCGTGGATCTTCACGACCCTCACGCCGGTCGGCGAGCTGGAACGCATGACGCAGTACAAGGACAAGTCCGCGCAGCTCGAGAGCGTCCCGGCGGGCCTGCTGATGTACCCGGCCCTGATGGCCGCCGACATCCTGCTGTACAAGGCCGACACCGTGCCCGTCGGTGAGGACCAGACGCAGCACATCGAACTGACGCGTGAGATCGCCCGCAAGTTCAACCACGCCTTCGGCGAGACGTTCCCTGAACCCAGGGCCGTGTACAACAAGGACGCGCTGCGGATTCCCGGTGTGGACGGCAACGGCAAGATGGGCAAGAGCAAGGGCGAGACGAGCACCATCGGCATCCTGGAACCGCTGGATTCCATCTGGCAGAAGCTGCGCGTGGCGCCCACCGACCCGGCCCGCGTGCGCCGCACCGACCCCGGCGACCCCGAGAAGTGCCTGATCTTCGACTACCACAAGCTGTTCAGCGACCTGGACACCATCCAGACCGTGGACGCCGGGTGCCGCACCGCCGGGATCGGCTGCATTGACTGCAAGAAACAGCTCATGACCGGCGTCACCGCGCACCTGACACCCATCCAGGAGCGGGCCGAGACGCTGAAGGCCGACCCGGACTTCGTGCGCGACGCCCTGGCGCAGGGAGCGCGCGAGGCCCGCGCGATCGCGCAGCCGATCATGGCCGAAGTGCGCGAGAAAGTCGGCTTCCTGACCCTCTAAACCACCTGCCGTGACCGCCGCGCCCGCGCTGCCCACCCCCACCCCGCCGCCCCCGGCCGGGGTGGGCTTCAGCGTGGCGCTGCCCGCATTCAGCGGCACCCTGGCGGAACTGGCCTCCGCGCTGCGCGCCGGCCGCGTCCAGCCGGGCGAGGTGCCCCTGCTGACCCTCACGCGCGACGTGCTGGCCTGGGCGCAGGCGGTCACGGGCGGCCCGCTGGAGGGCGCGCACCCGGACCTGCTGCCCACCCTGGCCGCCGTCATCGCGCTGAAGGCCCGTCTGCTACTGCCGCAACCCGAGCCCGAGGAGACAGAGGCGGGCGGCGACTGGTTCGAGCCGCTGGACGACGTACTGGAAGGCGTGGAGGCCCTGGCGGAACTGGGCGCCCTGGTGGACTTCCTGGCCGCGCGCCGCCGCGAACGCGAGGGCCTGATTCCCGCCCGCGCCGTGCCCGTGACCCTCCCACGCCGCGAACGGCCCCGCAACCCGCAGGGCAGCCTCGCCAAACTCGTGAAGGCCGCGCAGAACGCCGTGCGGCAGGTCGAGGTGCCCCTGCTGGCCCGCGACCGCCTCTCGCTGGCCGACGCGCTGGGCGCGCTGCGCGCCTTCGGCCGCCGCCTGCGGACCTTCACCTTCCGGGGCATCCCCGCGCAGGACTGGGGCGAGCAGACCACCTACTTCGCCGCGCTGCTCGAAGGCGTGAAGGAAGGGAACTTCAGCGTCGAGCAGACCGACACGTACGGCGACATTCAGGTGCAGTCCCACCTCGCGCAGGACTGACCGCCGATGAACTGGGGGGAGAGGCCGGTGCGACCTCTGCCCCAGGCTGTTCCTGCGCGTCAGGTGCGGGCGAACTCGACGGCGGCCTGTACCTGCTCTTCCGATGGGCGCACGCCGGTGTACAGCACGAACTGCTCCAGCGCCTGCAACGCCACGACCTCCAGCCCGGTCACGACGGGCCTCCCCTGCCGCCGGGCCTCCACGATCAGGGGCGTCTCGCTGGGCAGGGCGACCACGTCGAACACCGTGCCTGCGCGGGCGATGGCGTCAGGGGTGAAGGCGAGGTCGTCCGCCTCCGGGCCGCCCGCCATGCCAATCGGCGTGACATTCACGAGCAGGTCACCGCCTTGCACGCCCGGCGTCGTGGGGTGCCAGTCCCAGCCGCAGCGCGCCGCCAGTGCCCGCCCGGCCGCCTCGTTGCGGGCGACGAGCACGCCGCGCGTGAAGCCCGCGTCGCGCAGGGCGCTCGCCACGGCCCTGCCCATGCCGCCACTGCCGCGCAGCACCACCCGCGCGTCCCGGTTCAGCGCGTGCCGTTCGATCAGGAGCTGAATGGCGGTGTAATCGGTGTTGAAGGCCTTCAGGTGCCCGCCGGTGTTCACGATGGTGTTCACCGACCCGATGGCGGCCGCCGAGGCGTCCAGTTCGTCCAGCAGCGGGATCACGGCCTCCTTGAACGGCATGCTGACCGCGCAGCCGCGCACGCCCAGCGCCCGGATACCCGCCACGACGCCCACGATGTCCTGCACGCCGAACGCCTTGTACACGAAATCCAGACCCAGCGCTGCGTACAGGTGATTGTGAAAACGAGTCCCGAAGTTGCTCGGGCGGGCCGACACGCTCATGCACAGCGTCGTGCCCCGATTGATGTCCAGCTTGCTCGCGCCTGTCATGACTGCCACGCTCCGGCGACTGCGCTGCGTGCCCTGCGCTCCGCTCCGGTCACTCCACTCCGTCTCCGTCGTCTCATTCCTGCTCCTTCCAGTCGGCTCCGGGTCACCCGGAGCGGAATCACAGTCCCAGCATCAGGTTCAGGTTCTGCACCGCCGCGCCGCCCGCGCCCTTCCCGAGGTTGTCCAGCCGCGCGACCAGCAGCACCCGCTCGCCGTTCGCGGACGGGTACACGAACAGCTCCAGATCGTTCGTGCCGTTCAGGGTCTGCGGGTCCAGCACCTCCGGGTTGGCGGCCATGTCAAACACCCGCACGTACCGCTGCCCGGCGTAGTGAGCCTTCAACGCCGCGTGCAGGGCGTCGGGCGTGGTGCCCAGCTCGCGCAGGTGCAGCGGGATGGTCACGGTCATGCCCTGCGCCCACGCGCCCACGTTCGGCGTGAAGATCGGCGTGCGGCTCAATCCCCCGTAGCGCATCGTCTCGGGGATGTGCTTGTGCTCCAGCCCCAGCGCGTAACTCAGGAACGCGCCCTTCATCGGGTGATCCTCACCCTTCTCGTGCGCGTCCACCAGCGCCCGGCCCCCACCCGTATACCCGCTGTACCCCTGGATGCTGACCGGGAAGTCCGCCGGGATCAGGCCCGCGCCCGTCAGCGGCGCCAGCAGTGAGATCGCGCCGGTGCTGTAACAGCCGGGGTTCGCCACGAAGCGCGCCGCGCGGATCGCGTCCGCCTGCCCCGCGTTCAACTCCGGGAAGCCGAACACCCACGCCGGATTCACCCGGTGCGCCGTGCTCGCATCCAGCAGCCGCGCGGCCGGGTTGGTCGTCAGCGTGACCGCCTCGCGCGCCGCGTCGTCATGCAGGCACAGAATCGACACGTCCGCCGCGTTCAGCAACTCCGCCCGCGCGTCCGCATCCTTGCGCCGCGCCGGGTCGATGCTCAGCAGCTCGATATCCGACCGGCCCTCCAGCCGGGAGCGGATCTGCAGGCCGGTCGTTCCGGCCTCACCGTCAATAAATACCTTGGGGGCTGTCATGCTTGATTCTCCATCAGGGACTGAGTGACCTGCGCGTGCAGGCGTTCGAATGTCATAGCCAGGGACGTTCCCGGTTGCAGGTGCGTCCAGAGGTCCGGCGTCATGGGCACGATGCGGATCACGCCGTGTCCGCCGCGCCCGATGACCTCCGGGTCATGGTTCTCCCACCATGCGTACGCCTTCACCAGCTCTCCGGCGCGATGGAAGCTGAAGACGCTGCCGTCCATCGCGCCCACGTTGTCCCCGAAGCGCCGGTGGATGAATGACGTCGTCCGGTCATCCGGCAGGTGAACGCAGGCCAGCAGGAACGCCGCGTCACGCACCGCCCACCCCGTAGCACAGCTGCACGAGCCGCTTCAGGTCGCCCTTGGCGGGGTCGCCCTGCTCGATGCGGCGCAGGAGTTCGGCGGGCGTGAGCCACTCGGCGCTGCTGAAGTCGTCCGGGTTGAAGGCGGGCGGGTCGTCGCGGCGCAACTCGTACACGTGCATGAAGGCACTCAGGCCGTCGCGTGGGCCAAGGCGGGCGATCTGCTGCCAGGGGAGGTCGTCCACGGTCAGGTTCAGTTCCTCCTGCGTCTCGCGGCGGAAGGCCTGCTCGTACGTCTCGCCGCGTTCCACGTGCCCGCCGACGCTCATGTCGAGGCAGCCGGGGAACAGGCGTTTGTGCGCGGTGCGGCGCGGAATCCACAGCTGACCCGCGCGGTTGATCAGGAAGGCGTTGATGACGCGGACGGTCAGGCCGCGCGCGTAGGCGTCCTCGCGGGTGACGGTGCCCACGACCTCGTCGTGCTCGTTGACGACGTCCAGCCACTCTGTCTGCGCCGTCATGCCGTCCATTCTGAAGCCAGGACGGCGTAGAGGGCGTCGTCCGTCCATTCGCCCCGGTGCAGGTAGCTCTGGAGACTGGTGCCCTCATGCCGGAAGCCCAGGTGGGTGAGCAGCGCCGCGACCGCAGTGTTGCGCGGGTCGATGCTGGCGTGCACGCGGTGCAGGCCCAGGTCCGCGAACGCGTAGGTGACCAGGGCGTGCAGGGCCTCGCGGGCGTACCCGTGCCCCTGCGCGCGGCGGGCGAGCGTCACGCCGAGTTCCGCCTGCGGCCCCTGCGTGTTCAGGGCGACGTCGCCCACGAGGTCACCGCCCGTCAGGGTGACGGCGCGCTGCACCCAGCCGGGCGCCCCCAGCGGCGCGTCCGACACGAGCCCCGACACACTGTCCGGCGTGGCGGGCAGCGGCCAGCCCTGATACCGGGCGACCTCCGGATCGTTCCGGTACGCCAGAACACACGGCAGGTCGTCCGGCGTCAGGGGCCGGAGTGTCAGGCGAGGTGTGTGCAGGATGGTCATGGGGTCAGCGTGGCAGAGAAACCGGCGGGCGCGCATCCGCGTGACGGCAGATGCGCGCCACGGCGGAGGTTTACCAGCGGGGTTTCAGGTCACCCATGAGGTGGTACATCAGGGCTTTCTGCGCGTGCAGGCGGTTTTCGGCCTGGTCGAACACGCGGCTCTTGGGGTGTTCGGTGGCTTCGGGGACGGTCTCCTCGCCGTAGTGGGCGGGCAGGCAGTGCAGGAAGATGCCGTCCGGTGCGATGGAGTCGAGCATCTCGGGCGTGACCTGGTAGCCCTGGAAGGCGCGGCGGCGGATGTCGGCCTCGGCTTCCTGGCCCATGCTGATCCACACGTCGGTGTACAGCACTTCGGCGCCCTGCACGGCGGCAAGGTCGTTCGTGAGGGTGATGTTGACCCCGGCGCGCACGGCGTCCATGAGGACTCCGGCGTTCGGTTCGTAGCCGACGGGGGTGACGACGGTGACGTCGGTGCCGGTCAGGATGCCCATGTGGATGTGGCTGTTGGCGAGGTTGTTCCCGTCGCCGATGTACACGACGCGGCGGCCCGTCAGGTCGGTGCCGAATTCTTCCTCGATGGTCTGGTAGTCGGCGAGGAGCTGCGCGGGGTGCAGCATGTCCGACAGGCCGTTGATGACGGGGATGCTGGCGTGCTGGGCGAGTTCCTGGAGGGTCTGCTGGAGGTACACGCGGCCCATGACGGCGTCCACCCAGCGTTCGAGGTTGCGGGCCACGTCGCTCACACGTTCGCGGGTGCCGAGGCCGATCTCGGTGTTGCTGAGCGTGATGGCGTGACCGCCGAGCTGGTACATGCCGACGTCGAAGGTGGTGCGGGTGCGCAGGGACGCCTTCTCGAACACCAGCGCGATGCTGAGGCCTGCCAGGGGTTTCACGGCGCGCCACTCGCCGCGTTTCATGGAGTGGGCAGTGTCCATGACGGCGCGCAGTTCAGTGGCGGTCATGTCGAGGTTGCTCAGGAAGTCCCGCCCGGCCATGACGGGCTTGGGGAGGGTGTCCGGAGTGAGCAGCACGGGCGCAGCGACCGGCGCGGTGGCTGGCGCCATGGCTGCATCTTTTTTCGTGACAGCCTTGCGCGCCGCGCCGGTCTTCTGCGGGGCGGCGCTGGCCTGGGCCTGGGTTTTCTTTGAGCGGGCGACCTTCGTCATAGGCGAGGAGTATACCCGCTTCCCGTCAGCGCACGATCACTCCGTGCAAGCTACGCATGAATATGCATTCTGAATGACTGGACATGCAGAGTGGGGAGCGGCGCGGGGCCCTGACGGCTGCCCGCGCGCTGCGCCCCACCTCCCTTACTTCGTTTCGGTCAGGCTGTAGCTGCCGCTGCCGCTGTAGGCGTACACGCGCCAGCGGTACGTGCCGCTCGCGGCGGCGTATTTGATGGCCTCGGCGCTGCTGCCGCCCTCGCTGGCGGCCACCTGCGTCCAGGTGGTGCCGGAGAGTTTCTGGAGGTACAGGTCGAAGTCCGTGCCGGTGGGGCCGCTCAGGTTGCCCTGCAGGGTGCCGCCCGCGTAGGTAAAGCCGGTGCTGGACGGCTGGTAGGAGTTGCCGGCGGCGGCGACCGTACCGGTGTAGGTGGTGGTCGTGCCAGTGGTCGTGCCGACCGTGACGAACAGCGCGGAGACCGGCCCGTACGTGCCGTTGTTGTTTTTCGCGCGCACGTACACCATGTGCTTCCCGGCGCTGAGCCCGCTGGTGGACACCGTGGCCTGTACGCTCTCGGTGGCGGCGTTGAACGCGCCGTCAGCGGCCGTCATGGCGCGCGCGGTCCCGCCGGCCCAGGGGGGCGTGTCGATGAAGTACTCCGCGCCGCTGATCGTGCGGGTGGGTTCCGCGCCGTTGCTGGTGTTGAAGCGGGTGTTCGTGGCGCTGGCGCTCAGGGTGAAGCTGGCGCCCGTGGCGACGCTGGCGGGGGCGTTCAGCGTGACGCTGTCCGGGCCGCTGCCCATGGTGTACGGCTGGCGGGCCACGCGCAGCGCGTACAGCAGGGCCGCCTGGTTCTTGGGCAGGGTGGTGCCGGTGAAGGTGTTGCACGGCTCGAAGAACGCGCTGCCCAGTTCGATGGTGTAGGCGGGCACGCCCAGCTCGCCGTACGCGAAGTCGTCGGTGGTGCCGCTGGTGGGGTACAGGCCGACGCTCTGCTCGGGCGTGTAGCCGTTGAAGTACGCGAACTTGCGGCCCAGGCTCTGCATCTGCGTGCCGTTCGGGGCGACGGTGGTGGTGTCTCCCCAGGGCCACAGGACCAGCTGGGAGTAGCTGTGGATGTCCATGTACAGGCCGCTGGTGGTGTCGGGCGCGGCGTCGGTGCGGGCGGGGCCCCGGTTGTCCGCGAAGGCCGCCTTGATCAGGGCCTGGAGGTTCTGCGTCTCGATTTCACTCGCGGCGGCGGTGCCCTTGTACGTCTCGTTGCAGGGGTCGGCGCTGGATCCGCCGGTGCCCCAGGCGTAGTTGAAGTTGCGGTTCAGGTCCACGCCGTACAGGCCGTTGCTGCACGCCTGGGTGTCGTTCACGTTCTTGCGCCAGGACGCGCCCGCCTCGGCCTTCTTGCGGCCGTCCGGGTTGCTCTGGAGGACCAGCCAGACCTCCTGACTGTCGAGCATCCAGGTGACGTCGGCGTCCTTGCCGTAGTTGGCGAGCAGGTACTCCGCGAAGCGGGTCGTGAGTTCCGCCGGGGTGTACTCGCGCGCGTGGATGGACGCGGTGATGAGCAGCCGGGGCTTGGTGCCGGTCACGCTCTTGTTGGTCAGTTTCAGGACGTTCATGTCGTACCCGCCGCGCCCCTTGCTCTTGAGCCACGAGGAGCCGAAGCTGCTCCAGCTGGCGAGGTTCGGGTACTGCGTGACGAGGCCCTGCGCGCTGGCGTAGGTTTCCTCGACGGTGCGGTAGCAGGAGTAGCCGCTGATGCTCAGGGCGCTCAGCGGGGTTTTCAGCGAGGCGCTGTGGCGCTCGGTCTGGGTCTGGTCGATCTTCACGGTCCAGCCGCGGGCGAGGCCGGTGACGCGCAGCTGCTCGAATTCGGGTCGGCTGATGTCCAGCAGCACGTAGCCGTCGTCCAGGCTGCCGCCGACCGGTTCGAAGGTCTTGACGATGTCCAGCCAGTCGCGTTTGGTCTTGAAATCCACGCGGGACACGACGACCGGGTACTGCTGGAAGGTGCTGCACTCGTCGGCGGTGGCGACCAGGGAGTCGCTGCCCTTGGGGGCGGCCGCCTGGGGGGAGGCGGGGGTCTGCGAGCAGGACGCGAGCAGCAGGGTAGCGCTGAGCAGGGAGACGGACAGACCTTTATGCATGGAGCCTCCATCGGCGGCGGCCCCGTCCGGGGAGACCGGCAGGACGTCGCCTGGGTTGTGTGGTGCTGCGCTACTCTAACACCCCCCCGGCGCGCAAGCGAAAGTTCCACTGTCCATCATGGATGAACGTGCCCGAGGGGGCCGGGCGTACACTCCCGCGCAATGAGCGCCCCCGCGTCCCTGTCGCCCCTGAACACCCGCGCGCTGCTGCTGGCGCTGCTCATCACGGGCATCTGGGGCGTCAATTTCATCGTGATCAAGTGGAGCGTGGCGGGCGCGCCGCCGCTGCTGGTGGCCGCGCTGCGCTTCGCGGTGGCTGCCCTTCCCGCCGTGTTCCTCGTGCCGCGCCCGCAGCTGCCCGCGCGGCTGCTGTGGAGCTACGGGCTGCTCGTGGGCGTCGTGCAGTTCGGGCTGCTGTACCTCGCCATCCAGCTGGGCATGAGCGCCGGCCTGGGCTCGCTGCTCATGCAGATGCAGGCGTTCTTCACGGCGCTGCTCGCCGCGCGGCTGCTCGGCGAGCGCATCCAGCCGTGGCAGGCCGCCGGGATGACGGCCGCCTTCAGCGGCATGGCCCTGATCGGCGCGCTGTCCGGCGGCGACCTGCCCCTCATCAGCCTGGGGCTCACGCTGCTGGCCGCGCTGGGCTGGGCGGGCAGCAACCTCGTGGTGCGGGCCTCGGGCGGCGCGAACATGCTCTCCCTGGTCGTCTGGAGCGCCCTGATCCCCCCCATCCCCCTGACGCTGCTGGCCGGCCTGACCGGCGGATGGGCCGCCGTGGGGCACACCCTCACGCACAGCGGGTGGGGCTTCTGGGCCGCCATCGTGTTCATGGGGCTGGGCAACACCGTGCTGGGCTTCGGGCTGTGGTCGCTGCTGATCCAGCGGCACGGCGCGGCGCGGGTGGCCCCCCTGTCGCTGCTGGTCCCGGTGTTCGGCCTGATCGCCAGCGCCCTGGCCTTCCACGAGGCGTTCCCGCCCGGCAAGGCTATCGGCGCGCTGCTGGTGTTCGCGGGCCTGACCCTACACGTGTTCGGGGGCCGCTGGCAGCGCGCGCCGCGTCCTTCAGGGCCAGCACCAGAAGCGTGAGCAGCAGCGCGGGCCACGCCAGCCCCTCGGGCGTGTCCAGCCACGTCCAGCGCGCGAAACTGATGAGCTGACCCAGGTCGGCCTTCAGCGGGACCGCCGTCACGTCCGGCACGGCGTCCAGGCTGTCCGTGAACGCCACGGTCAGCGTCGGCTGATCGTGGAAGCCCAGCACGCCCAGTTCCATCAGCCACAGGAACACGCCGCTCAGGACGGTGCCCAGCACGGCGCCCAGGCGTGGGCGCAGGTGCGGCCACACGTGCGCGCGCAGGACGTGCGCGGCGCCGCCGCCCAGCGCCGCCGCGCCCTCCACGAACGCCTCCTGGCGCACGGCGGCCACCTGCGCCGCCACCAGCCGCGCCGTGAGGAGCGCCGCGCCGCCCGCCAGCACCAGCCGGAACGACCCGCGCCCCAGCAGCAGCGCCGCGAGCAGCAGCGCCGGGAGTTCCGGGGGCCAGCTGAGCGCGCCGCGCCAGCCGCGCCACAGGCCCAGCAGCACGCCCGGCAGCGCCCCCCACGCCAGCGCCCACAGCGCCAGCCCCAGCGACCGCCGCAGCGCGCGCGGCAGCACGCACGCCGCGTCCCGCCCGAAACGGTCGGTGCCCAGGGGAGCCAGCCGATCACCGGGCCGCAGCGGCGGCACCCGCAGCGCGGCGGCGTCCGTCACGCCCGGCGGGGCGATCAGGGGCCGCACCGGGCACTCGGCGCGCGGGGCCAGGAGCGCCAGCCCCAGCAGCGGCCCCAGCAGCCAGCGCCACCTCACGTGGGCTCCGGCGCGGGGCGCGGATCGAGGCGGGACGCCACGGCCTGCTGCGCGCCCCCAGCCACGCTGCCCAGCCCCAGCAGGACCGCCAGCGCTGCGCTCAGGGCCGCGCCGTCCACCGAGCCCGTGGCGGGCGCGCCGCTCAGCGCCGCCTGCGCGGCGGCGTACACGGTATTGCCCACGCCGGGAAACTGAAGCAGTCCCTCCAGGACGGTCAGCGACAGCGTGACGTTCAGGGTGTCGCCGGTCAGGCTGCGGGCCGCGACGGGCCGCGCGACCGCCCAGGCCCGTCCCGCCAGCCGCGCTTCCGGCAGGCCCATGGCGCGGGCCGCGCGGGTGTGCGGGGCGGCCCAGGCGTCCCGGAACGCGCCGCGCCCCTGCGTGGCGGCGCGGGCGGCGGCCGGGAGTGCCAGGGCCAGCGTGAACAGCGTGAGCATCAGCGGGGCCCAGGGCGTCAGCGGGAACGCCCAGCCGCGCGCGGTCGTGACCGTCAGCCCCAGCGCCAGCGCCGCGAGGAGCAGCCCGAACGGCGGGACGGATTCCAGCACCCACAGCGTGGGCAGCGGAACCCGCCGCAGCGCGCCCACCAGCGCCCACGCCACCCCGAGGCCGAGCAGCAGGTACGTGCTGCTCAGCAGCGCGGCGGACCCCACCCCCGCCCACACGCCGGGATCCAGCGCGCCGCGCAGGGCGGCGCCGTACGCCGCGAGCCGCTCCGGCCAGGGCAGCGAGCGGTTCAGGCCCAGCCACAGGGCCGCGTGAGCGACCACCAGGAGCGCCACCCGGGCCAGCATGGTCAGCGGCGGCGGTAGAGGGTCAGCGCGTGCCCGTCGGGGTCGCGGGCGTCGAGCGCCTCGCCCCAGCCCATGCGCTGCACGTCGCCTGCCGTGCCGCCCGCCGCGAGCAGCGCCTCGCGCGCGGCGTCCACGTCCGGCACCTCGAAACCCAGCTCCACCCCGCCCGGCTGCGGCGCGGCGCTGCTGGCCGCCGCCGGCTGCAGGATCACGGTCACGGGTCCCGCCTGGAGCATCACGAAGGTCGGCCCGGCGTCGGGCGCGTCCGGCAGGTCGAGCACCGACCGGTAGAACGCGCGGGACGCATGCGGGTCCCGCACGACCAGGGTCACGTTCCGCAGGGAGGCAGGCGGCATACGCCATCGTACCGGGCCCGGGCTCCGCCGAAGCGCCGTGGCCCGCCCGTACCCGGCGCGGCTAGACTGCCCCGCATGTTGAGGGCACGGGTGCTGGGCCGACCAGCGGAAGACAACGCGCTGTGGGTCACGGCGGACAGCGGGCAGGGCCGCACGCGGCTGCTGCTGGACTGCGGCGCGCGCGTGCTGGACACGCTGCCCTTCGCGGAGGTGCAGGCCACCGATCACCTGCTGCTGTCACACCTGCACATGGATCACGTGGGCGGCTTCGACGACTTCTTCCGGGCCACCTTCGACCGCGCGGCGCCCACGCACGCCTGGGGGCCGCCCGGTACCGCCCGCATCCTCGGGCACCGCTTCCAGGGGTTCTGGTGGAACCACGCGCCCGAGCTGCGCGGGCAGTGGGTGGTGCACGACGTGCACGACACGCACGTGCGGTCCTTCCGCTTCGAGGCGCGCGAGGCCTTCGCCGTCCCCCACGAGGCAGGTACTCGCCCGCACGACGGCCCTATCCTGACCACCCCGGAAGTGACCGTGCAGGCCGTCCCGCTGGAACACCACGGGCGCAGCCTGGGTTTCATCCTGCGGGAACCCGACCGGGAACGCGTGAACACGGGCGCCCTGACGGGGCTGGGTCTGCGCCCCGGCCCGTGGCTGGCCGAGCTGAAAGGCGGCGCGACCGGCGAACTGGACGTGAACGGTCAGCCGCACGACGCCGCCGGCCTCCGCGCCGCGCTGCTGGAACGCGAGACCGGGGAAAGCCTCGCGTACCTCACGGACTTCCTGCTGGACGCCGCGCAGCAGGCACGCCTCGCCCCGCTGCTGCGCGGCGTGCAGACGCTGTACGCCGAGGCGCAGTACGCCCCCGAAGACCACGCCCTCGCCGCGCGGCACGAGCACACCACCGTCACACAGGTCGCTGCCCTCGCCCACGCGGCGGACGTGCCCGCGCTGACGCTGCTGCACCTGAGCCGCCGCTACCGGCCCGAACAGTGGCCCGCCCTGCTGAGCGCCGCGCAGGCCATCCACCCCGCCACGCGCTTCCCGAACGGCTGGCTGGACGCCTGAGACGGCCGGTTCGTGTGCCAGACCGTCCCCCTTCCCCTATCCTGCCCGGGTGACCTCCTCTCTCGCTGCGCCACGTCACCCACACGTCACGGCGCTGTGGGGCTCAGTGACCGCTTTCTGCCTGCTGCCCCTGTTCACACCGGACCGCCCGCTGACCCCAGTCCTGCTGGCCGCCCTGCTGCCCTTCACGCTCCGTCTGACCCGCTGGATGACGGCAGGGCACTCGGGGCAAGAGGCGACGCCGCACGCCCGGGCACTGAACGTCTGGGCGCTGCACGGCGTGGCGCTGGGCCTCATCTGGGTGGGGGTGGGGCTGTGGCGACAGCGGGCCGGGTGGATGCCGGACGGTGCCGTTCAGGTGCTGACGGGCGCCGCGCTGGCGTGGACGTCCTGGGCCTTCCGTTCCGTGATTCGCCGGCCAGCCGGCCCGCCCACGGACGCGACGCTGACCCGCTGGAGCTGGTCGCTGAGGGGCTGGCAGGTGGCCCTGCTCATGAATCTGATCTGGACTGCACTGCGGTTTCCGCTGAACCCACAGATGCTTCAGCCGCTCGCGCTGATTCTTGCGGCGGAACTCCTGCACCGTTCCGTGCAGGGCCGCGCCCGCTGACTCCGGCTGCCGTACCCTGTGGGGCATGACTGCTCCGCTGTTCGATTCGCACATGCACACGCCCCTGTGCGGGCACGCCACGGGGGCGCCGCGCGAGTACGCGCAGGCGGCGCTGGACGCCGGACTGGCGGGCATCTGCTTCACGGATCACATGCCGATGCCCGCGTGGTACGACGCGCCGTGGCGGATGCGCCGCGACCAGCTCGCGCAGTACGTGGCGGACGTGCAGGACGCCCAGGCGGAGTTCGCGGGGCGACTGGAGGTCCGGCTGGGGCTGGAGGCCGACTTCCACCCCGGCACGGAACGGTACGTGGAGGAGGTGCTGGGCGCGCACCCGTGGGATTACGTGATCGGCAGCGTCCACTACATCGGCGCGTGGGGCTTCGACAACCCGGAATTCATAGCGGAATACGACAGCCGCGACCTGGGCGGCCTGTACCGGGACTACTACGCGCTGGCCGAGGGCGCGGCGAAATCAGGGCTGTTCGACAGTATTGGGCACCTGGACCTGCCCAAGAAGTTCGGGCACCGCGACCCGGACGGGTACGCCGCGCTGCACGCGCTGGACGTCATTGCCGAGCGCGGCCTCGCGCTGGATTTCAACACCGCCGGGTGGCGCAAGCCCGTCGCCGAGGCGTACCCCGCCCCGGACCTGACCCGCGCCGCCGCCGAACGCGGCATTCCCTTCGTGCTCGGCAGCGATGCCCACACCCCCCAGGAGGTCGGTCACCGCTTCACCGAGGCCATCAAGCAGATTCACGACGTCGGTGGGCGGATCGTGACATACCAGGGCCGCGTCCGGCACGGATAACACGTGGACTCCTGGCTCCCCCTGGGGGAAGGTGGCCGCGCAGCGGACTGAGGGATCATCGACCGGCCCGGCTGATCCTTGCCTGCGGATCGGCCATCGCCCCTCCTCTCTCCCCATGCCCCTCCCTTACCCTGGGGGTATGGAAGTCACGAAGAAGTCCCTGGCGGGGGTGCTGAAGACGACGGCGGATCTGCTCGATCTGCTGGGCGTGGGCGACGATCCGTTCCGGGCGCAGGCGTTCCGGAGTGCGGCGCGCAGCCTGGAGGCGTCGGCGGACGAGGCCGAGGCGCTGGTGGCGCGTAGTTTTGCGGGCGTGCCGAAGGTGGGCAAGGCGATCGCGCTGGACCTGATGGAGTTCGTGGAGACTGGCGTGTTCGGGCCGCTGGAGGACGCCGCGAGTCTGATTCCGGCGGGTGTGCTGAGCCTGTTCCGGGTACGGGGGCTGGGGCCCAAGAAGATCCGCGCGCTGTGGGACGCCGGGATCGATTCGCTGGAGGGGCTGCGGGAGGCCTGCCGGGACGGGCGGGTGGCGGCGCTGAAGGGCTTCGGGGCGAAGAGTGCGGCGTCGTTCCTGGCGGCGGTGGAGTTCGCCCTGAGCGCGCAGGAGCGGCAGCACCTGAGCACGGCGACCGAGGTCGCGGAGGGCCTGTGCCGCGTGCTGGATGGTCTGGAGGCGCGGCTGGCGGGGGATGTGCGCCGGGGACTGGACACGGTGCGGGTGGCGCGCGTGACCGTCACCGCCGACCCGGACGTGGTGGCAGCGCGGCTGGCGGGCGTGGTGGAGGGCCTGGAGCGCGTCGGGCAGAAGCCGCTGTTCGCGGGGCGGGTGGATGGCGTGCCGGTCGAGGTGGCGTTCGCGCCGCGTGGGGGCGTGCGGGGCGCGCTGGACCTGATGATGGGCGGCCCCGCGGCGTACCGCGAGGCGCTGCGCGCCGAGGCGTCGGCGCGGGGCTTCGACCTGAGCGGGCACGGCCTGATCCGGGCGGGCGAGGTACTGGACACGCCCAGCGAGGCGGACGTGATGACGGCGCTGGACCTGCCGCTCCGGCCCGCCGAGTACCGCGAACCCGAGCATGACGGCGTGTGGGAGGCCCTCCCCCACCCGGATGAACTGGTGACGGTCTCGGACCTGCGCGGGATGCTGCACACGCACTCGACCTGGTCGGACGGCGCGGCGAGCATCGCGGACATGGCGGCCGCGGCGGTGCGGCTGGGGCACGAATTCCTGGGGACCGGGGATCACTCGCGCGCCGCGCACTACGCGAACGGCCTGAGCATCGAACGCCTCCAGGCGCAGCTGAAGGAGATCCGCGAGTTGCAATCAGCGGGCGTGCCCCTCGTGGCGGGCGCCGAGGTGGACATCCTGGAGGACGGCTCGCTGGACTACCCGGACGACATCCTGGCGGAACTGGATTACGTGGTCGCCAGTGTCCACAGTCTCTTCACGCTGCCTGCCGAGCGGCAGACCAAGCGGCTCGTGCAGGCCGCGCGACACCCCCTCGTGACCATCCTGGGGCACCCCACGGGCCGCCTGCTGCTGCGCCGCCCCGGCTACGCGCTGGACCTGGACGCCGTGATGGCCGCCTGCGCCGAGCGGGGTACCGTCGTGGAGATCAACGCGAACGCGTACCGCCTGGATCTCGACTGGCGCGTGGCGCTCGCGTGGCGCGACCGCGTGCGCTTCGCCGTCAACACCGACGCCCACGTCCCGGCCGGACTCGCCGACGCCCGCTACGGCGTGCTGGCAGCCCGCAAGGCCGGCCTGACGCCCGCGCACGTCGTGAACACCCTGGACCGCGAGGCGTTCCTGGCGTTCGTGCAGGCGCAGCGGGCCGCCCGGACCTGAGGACAGGGGGGTGAAGCCAGGCCGACGGGTCACCCCTGGGTGGACCTGCGGCGGGCGAGCCCGGTCACACGTCGTGGGCGGGACGACTCCCCTCACAGAGTCGTCCCGCCCAGGTGTCTTCGCGGTGGGGGCGGGCGCCTAGACGGCCGTCGCCCCGGGGTGGGGGGAACTTCAGCGCGTGCCGAAGTCCTGCACCCAGTACGTGCCGTAGGGGGTGCCGGGCTGGTAGGTGTAGCCGATACCCACCTCTTTCAGCGTGGCGTCCATCAGGGTCTTGCAGTGGCTGGGGCTGTCGATCCAGCCCTGCATGACGTTCGCGACGGTGTACCCGGCGGCGATGTTCTCGGCCACTTCCGTCCAGCCGCTGTACCCGGCCCGCTCGACCCGCTGGGCGGGGGTGGTGCCGTCGGGGGTCACGTGGTCGAAGTAGCGGCGCTGGGCCATGTCCGCCGCGTGGGCGCGGGCGGCGCCGGCAAGGTAGCCGTTCCAGGTGACGGGCGGAGCGGCCGCGAAGCGCTGGTCCCCGCAGGTACGGGGGGTGGCGCGGGCCTCGTTCAGGGCCCTGAGGATCTGCGCTTCCTCACTGCTCATGGTCTGCGGCCCGGCGTCCTGCTGGCCGCCGCTGGGCCCGCCGGTACTGGTGGTGCTGCCGACGGCGCTGGGCGTGCCGGCGCCGCCGCAGGAGGCGAGCAGGGCGGTCAGGGGAAGGAGGGTGGCCAGGATGAACTTCTGCATGGGAGGATCCTTTGACCGGTGGAACTGTGGGGACCGGTCGGAAGTGTCCTCAAGGTAGTCAGCCGGCTCTCTCGGCTCCCTCACGGCCACAGAGATGAAGACGCCAGTGCCCGCTCGCCGGCGCCGGGGGATCCTGCGGGCGGGCCAGGGGACCGCCAGCCCGCTCCAGACCGCATTTTTTCCCTGAGCGGCGCGGCGGGTGGGGCACGGGGCCCGGGTCGCGGCGGACTGGCGGGGCATGCCTGTCCGGTTGTCATGAACCTGTGACAGCGCAGGCCCGCCTGGCGTGAAGGCGGCCGCCCCGGCAGCCAGCAGGGCCCGCGGCTGGCGCACGCGCCACAGACCGAAACAAGCCCCCCAGGCTGTTCCTGGGGGGCCAAGGGGGGTGGAGGTCAGGTCAGCGGACGCGGTTCAGGGCGTCCTGCGCGTCCTTGTAGCCCGGGGTGAGCTTGAGGGCCCGCTCGTAGTTCTCGCGGGCTTTCAGGCGGTCCGGCGCGACGGCCCCGGCGCCCCGCTCGTAGCTCAGGCCCAGGTAGTAGGCGTACTCGGCGTTCTGGCTGCCGAGCGCGGCGGCCCGGGTGAACTGCTCGCGGGCGGCCTTCAGGTCACCGGCGTCCAGCGACAGGCGGCCCAGGTAGAAGTAGAACTCCGGGTAACGCAGGGGATCGAGGGCCACGGCCTGGTTCAGCTGCGCGCGGGCGGTGACGGCGTCGCGCGCCAGGTAGCTGACCACGCCGTACTGCCCGACTGCGTAGGCGTTCTTCGGGGCGAGCCGCGCGGCCTGGGCCGCCTCGGGCTTGGCGGCGGTGACGTTGCCGCTCAGGGCGAGCAGCTTGGCGTAGTAGGCGCGGTTGAAGGGGTCGCGCGGGTCGAGGATCACGGCCTGCTGCAGGTTGTCGAGCGCCAGGGGAATGTTGCCGGTGGCGTAGTACATGTCGCCCAGGTTGTACAGCAGGATGGCGTTGTCGCCGTTCAGGGCGATGGCCTGCTTGAAGGCCGTGATGGCCTTGGGGGCGTCGCCCTGGAGTTTGTACACGTAGCCGCGCTCGTTCCACACGCGGCTGAGCAGCAGGTCGCGGTTCTGCGTGGCGCCCTGCGCCAGCGCCTCGGCGTCCTGCAGGGTCCGCAGCGCCTCGCCGAGGTTGCTGCTGACGACCGTGCGGTCACCGGCACCGATGAACTGCTGCACGTACGCCTGTGACAGCGAGATGTACGCGTCGAAGTTGCGGCTGTCGAGGGTCACGAGCTTTTTCAGCGTGGTGATGCCGGCGCTGTACAGGCGCAGTTTGACCTGTGAGCGGCCCAGGCCCAGCAGCGCGGCGGGGCTGTTCGGTTCGAGTTCCGCGGCGGCGCGGTAGGCGACGTAGGCCTGGTCGAACTGACCCTGTTCGTAGTAGTAGCCACCCACGGCGACGTAGTTCGCGGCCGGAATGGGGCGGGCGGCCGCCGGAGCGGCGCTGGGGGTGGCGGGGGTGGCGGGCGCGGTCTGGGCGCTGGCCGGGGCCAGCATCAGCATGAGGCCCAGCAGTCCGCCGGTCATGTTGCGTCGATTCACTCGGAAACCTCCGTGGGGGTCAGGCCGGCCGGTGGGCACAGGTCTGACCTCGCACTGCCAGGGGTGGGCATGGGCGCATGATACGTGAGAACGGCTTCAGGCGGGGTGAAGTGCCCGTGAGAGGCGCGAAAATGACCGGCGAGGCGGCACATGACGGCAGTCTTGCCGCGCGACTTGACCGGCGTCTGATCCAGCCCAAGGCAGCGGCTGCTACAGTGCCGCCCATGAGCGTGCCCAGGCGGATTGGACTGACCGGTTCTATCGGGGCGGGCAAGAGTACCGTCGCGGCCCTGCTGCGCGCCCGGGGCCTGACCGTCCTCGACGCCGACGAGCAGGCGCGGCTGGTCACGCAGGAAGCGGAGGTGCTGGCCCGGCTGGAGGCCCGGTTTCCCGGCGTGGTGCGCGGCGGGAGCCTCGACCGCGCCGCGCTGGCCGCGCAGGTCTTCGGGGACGCGGCGGCGCTGGCGGACCTGAACGCGATCACGCACCCGCGCGTGCGCGCCCGCATGGCGGCCCTGGAGGCGCAGGCAGCGGCCGGCGGCGCGCAGGTGGTGGTCCAGGACGTCCCGCTGCTGTTCGAGGGGGGTCTGGCGGCCCAGATGGACGGGGTGATCGTGGTGGACGCCCCGCTGCCGCTGCGTGTCGCGCGGGTGCAGGCGCGCAGCGGCCTGAGCGAGGCCGAGATCCGCGCCCGGGACGCCCGGCAGTGGCCGGCGGCGCAGAAGCGGGCGCGGGCGACGGCCGTGCTGGAGAACGACGGTGACCTGGGGCACCTGGAGGCGCAGCTGGACCGCGCCCTGAAGCGCCTGGGCATCGGTGGGCCGCCGCCTGCACAGTGACCGGGCCCCAGGGGGCGGCCCGGCGCGACCGGTCAAGGAGCATGGGGGCCGCGGTCCCGGCGGTCTACGGCCCCCACGCCTGTGCCCGGCCGGTCAGGCGCTCTTCTTCCAGCGGCCCTTGCCCCGGTGCCCGACGCGGTTGCCGGCGGGGGCGGTGCGGGCACGGACCTGCTCGTCGTCGTAGCGGAGCATGACGGCCAGCCGGGCGCGGCTGATGATGTGGTGGGGGTGCTTGGGCACGAACGCCGTGACGATGTCCACGTGCCCGTCGCGTTGCGGCTGCGCCACGACGTGCAGCGGCAGCGCCACGCCGCAGGCCTCGAAGTACCCGCAGACCAGCCAGCGGCGCTCCTCGGTGTACACGGCACGCACGCGGCCGGTCAGCAGGACGTTCAGCACGTCGTGCTCGAGGAACCCCTCGGCGCGGGCGTGGCCGATGGCGTGCGGGCACAGGTGGTAGCGACCGTCGTACACGGCGTCGCGCAGCCGGGCGTGCGCCTGCGCGAGGCTGAAGTCGTCGGTGCTGACCCCGCTGAGTTCGGCCTGCCGCTGTGGTTTCAGCGGCGCCTGTACCCGGGCGGGGCGGGCGGGCGTGGGGGGCGGCGCGCGCCGGGCGGCCTTCTCGGCGCGGGACAGCTGGGCACGCAGGGCAAGCAGGTCGGCGCTGGCGGCCAGCGTGGTGGCGTGCGACGGGTCGGCGGGGCGGCCTGGGGCGTCGGTGTTCGGGCGGGCGCGGCGGGGCGGGGGCCCAGAAGCCGATTTGCTGGACTGTTTCGTCACGGCGGTGCACCTCCGGTTCTTCCGGGTCTGCTGGCGGCGCTGCGTGGCCGCCCCTTTCAAAAAGAAAAGGCCCCTCAAACACGGCTTCGTGTCTGTGGGGAGGCAGGCGGCGTACCCTGTTCAGGGCATGCGCGCAGCATAGCATGGGCCCGGTGCGGGGCAGGGTGAGCGGCGGAACAGACGCGCGTGCCCGGGCGTCTCTAGGCTGGGGGTCAGCATCCACCGGCCGTTCGCGCTGACGCCACGTTTCCCTGTGCACCTGGTCATTTGCGCCTGGAGGTCACCTCATGATCCGACCCATGCTGGCCACCGATGTCCCCGACGTGCTCGCCCTGCTCACCTGGATGGACGACGCCCCCGAACGCGAGGTCTTCTCCCCCGACGCCCGCGACCCGCGCGAGTTGCAGACCGAATGCGAGGACAACCTCTGCCTGGTGGACGTGGATGAGGAGGGCGTCCTGGCGTACTGCGCGCTGTCACCCTTCCGGGACGGCCTGGTCCTGGAGGGGCCGGTCAGTGACGGCGGGCATGTGCAGGCGCTGCTGGGCCGGGCACTGGCCCACACCGACGGCCTGCCGGTCTACGCGTTCTCGGCGCAGGACAACGTGCCGGTGCGCGCGGCGCTGGAGGCCGCGGGCTTCGCGCCGATGCACACCACGGACTTCTACAGCGCGCCGCTCTCGCACCTGACCCCGCAGGCCTGCGCGCCCGCCGGGCACCGCATCGCCCGGAAGCTGCCCATCGCGGCCTACCGTGAGCTGTTCAAGTCCAGTGAGGACGCCTGGGCGGGCCGCCTGACCTGGACGCCCGAGCAGTTCGACGGGCACTTCGCGCGGGACGACGTGCGGCTGGTGGCGCTGCTGCGCGGGGACCGGCCGGTGGGGTTCGCCGAACTGGAATTCTGCCCGGAGGACGCGCGCGCCGACGTGACCTATCTGGCCGTGCACCCCGCCGAGCGCGGGCAGGGCTACGGCCTGAAGCTGCTGGCCCTGGCCGCCGCCGAGGCCGACACCCACCCGGAAGTCCGCACGCTGCGGGTGCGCGCCCACGACCACATGAAGCCCGCCCGCGCCCTGTACGCCCGCGCGGGCTTCACGCACTGCCGCAGCATCGTGACGTACATGCGGGACGGCGACGAGGACGTGTAGGTCCGGCCGTGTAGGTCCCCCCTTTCAGCCTGCCCCGCCGGCCGGGAGGGGCGCACGCGGGACGCCGCACCTGCTTCCAGGGCTGCCCTGCGGCATGGGGGCGCGCGCCACACATGCGCGCGGGGGGCGGGGGTACGCTGCGCGCCTATGGCGAAGAAGGATCGGCGTTCCCCGCAACCGGCGTTCGTGACCCTGCGGGACATGCCGGGCACGCGGGTGATGTTCTGGGTGGTGGACGCCTGCCCGTACTGCGGCGAGCGGCACGCGCACGTGATCGGCAACCTGCGCACCGCCGACCCGGTGGATGCGCTGGGCGAGATTCCCGCGCCGTGCCAGCCGGACCGGCTGTACGTGCTGTCCCTGCCGCCCAAACCCAAGCGCAAGGGCGGCAAGGAGGAGCGCCGCCGCGCCCGCCGGGACGGCAAGCGCGAGGAACTGGACGACGAGACGTGGTGACCTGACGCTGACTTACGCGCGGCGCAGGGGGCGCAGCCAGTCGAGGATCCAGCGGGCGACCTGATCACCGCTGGCCGTGGTGACGTCCAGGTGCGCCGCGCCCTTGAGGGTGTGCACGGTCAGGGGGGCGTGGGTGCCCGCCGCGTACACGCGGAACTGCGCCTCGGTGGTGACGCCCTGCTCGGCCGCGATGCCCAGGATGGGCAGGGTCAGGTCGCGGGCGCTCCGCACGGACAGGGTCTTCTCGAACGGGGTGCCGGTCGTGTCGGTGCGCGCGGCGGCCAGATCCAGGGTCAGGCGGTTCGGGAAGTACCACTCGGCGTAGTCGCTCTGCGGGGTCAGGTAACGGCGCACGAAGTCGCGGGCGTCGGTGACCTGCCCGGCGTCGCTGCCCCAGCCGACGGGCCGGGCCGGGTCGGCCGCACCGGTGATCCAGCGGGTGTCCCTGGCGCCCAGCACGCGGTTCAGGAGGTACGGGGCGTCAGTGGCGTTCGTGGGGCGTCCGGCCCGGATCGCCAGGAACGGCAGCAGGGCGTAGCGCTGGTCCAGGCGGGTCATGGCCGCGGCGAGGTTCGTGGCGGGAAAGGTCGTGAATCCGTCCTGCGGGGCGGGAGCGTCGGGTTGCAGGGCGGCCAGCCGGGCCTGCGCGGCGGCGCGGACGGCCAGGGCAGGGCCGAAGTAGAAGGTGTCCACGTACGGCGCGCGGGTCAGGCTGTTCAGGCCGGGCAGGGGGCCCAGGGGATTCAGGGCGCCCTGCTCGTACTGGTCCGTGGTGAGGGGCTGGCCGCTCATCAGGCCGGGCAGCCCGTCGAGCATCACGAGGCCGCGCACGTCCTGCGCGCCGCGCGCGCCCCTGAAGTCGTACGTGGCGTACAGACCGGTCAGGGTGCCGCCCATGGAGTGCCCGCCGATGAACACGTTCGGGGTCAGGGTGCGGGCCTCCAGCACGGCGGCGCGCCAGTCGCGCAGGGTCACGTCCAGGCCCCAGTCCTTCATGAACGGCACGCTGGCGGGACTGCGGGTGGGCAGGGCGCGCTGCACGATCTGCGCCAGCTGCGGGGCCCCACCCGTGAGCAGAGGCGTGTGGTCCTCCAGCAGGTTCGAGCGGCGGTCCACGGCCCACACCGCCAGGGTGGGGTCGAGGTTCACGAGTTGCCGCGCCAGCCGGTCGAAACTGCCCGCGCCGCCCAGGTAGCCGGGCATGAGCAGCAGCACGGCGGCGGGTTTCGAGGGGCCGTAGCGGACGGTGACGCTGGCGTTCAGGTCAGCGGGCGTACCGGGCGCAGGCGCCCCGGGCCGCACGACGCGCGCCGCAGGCACGAGGTTCAGGGTGACGGCGGCCTGGGCGTTCAGTTCGTCCAGGGCGGCGTCCTGGGCCGTGGCTGCGGTGGTGCTCAGGGCACCGAACAGGAGGAGGGAGCGGGCGGCGCGGCGCATACCTCCCCAGGGTGGCAGGCGTGCGGGCGCGGCGTGTCCCAGCCTGCATTGACAGGACTTGGGTGTTCCTGTAGGGGTCCTTTAGAGACCGGCAGCCAGCGGGTGTGGCGCCCGTCACCGGGTCGGGCTGCGGGGGCATGTCCCCAGACGCGCCACTGAACGGACGTCGACCACCCCCTCCGGTCTGCGCGGCTAGTCCTGCGGCGGGGTGTACTTGTCGCGCAGGTAAGTCGTGCCGGCCTGCTGGTCGCGGCGCTGCGCCTCGGCCTGTTCGCGGGCGATGCGGGCCATGCGTTCCTCGATCAGCCTCAGCTGGCGGGTCAGCTCGCGGTCGTCGCGGCCCTGCGGCGCGGCCGTCTGGTAGGTCTCCAGGATGCGAGGCAGGTCCTCACGGGCGGCCTGCCGGGCGTCGAACACGTCGCGGGTGAGGGTCGAGACCTGGGCGGTGGCGCGCAGCGCGTCGCGGGTGGCGGTCACGGCGCCCAGGAGGGCCGGCAGGGTGGGGGCGGGCAGGGCGCGTTCGTGCTGGCGCAGGGTGCGCAGCAGGTCCTGCTCATCCGGGGGGGCGGCCTCCAGGGTCAGGGGGTCGGGCGTGGGGGCGCGCAGGAGGCGGCGGGCGCGGCGTACGCTCCAGCCGATCACGATCAGGCTCAGGAGGAGCGTGGCGCCCAGCAGCCACCCGGCCACGTCACTGCCTGAGGCCACACCGATGCCCAGCAGGACGGCCAGCGTGCCCAGGAACGACAGGGCGGTCAGGGTCAGCACGGCCAGCAGGCCCACCCCGGCGAAGCGGCGGGCCTGGGTGCGGCCGTGGGCCAGGGCGGCGCGTGGGTCGCGGCCCGGCTGGAGTCGCCAGGGGTCGGCGGGGTTCAGGGGACCATAGGTGGGGGGGCTGAGGAGGTCGCGGGCGGCGCGCACGCCGCCCCGCAGGATCGTGCGGGAGCGGGTCATGATGCCGGTACGCCGTCCGGAGCGTCCGGGTTCCCGCGCAGCGCCTGCACGCGCGCCGCGAGGGCCTGCCAGGGCGCGAGCTGGAAGTGCGTCTGGCCCAGGGGACTGGTGCTGGGCAGCACCCACAGCTCGCAGCCTTCCAGGGTCTGCGGCTGCTGGCCGTAGGGCAGGCGCCCGGTGGGCAGCCCCAGCGTCTCGGCCGCCCCGCGCTTGCTGGTGAACGCCACCAGCCGGGGCCGGTGGGCGCGCAGTTTGGCGCGCAGTTCGTCGGGTGCCCAGGCGTGGCCGGGCAGGGCGGCGTCCACGCCGCTGTGCCGCTTGGCGACGTCGGTCAGGCCGATGCCGAACTCGGGCAGGCTCGGGTACTCCTGTGGCAAGAGCAGCCTGGGGGTCAGGCCGACCTCGTGCAGGGTGCGCCAGAAGCGGTTGCCGGGGTTGGCGTAGTACGCGCGGGCGGCGGCGCTGATGCGGCTGGGCGCGGTCCCGACGAGCACCAGCGTCAGCCCGGACCGCAGGACGTCCGGCACGAGGTACTCGCCGCTCCCGGTCAGGTCGGGCGCGCCGGGGGACTGGTCAGTTAGCGGGTCAGTCGTCGTCGTAGCGTTCCTCCGCGAAGGGATCGCCGCGCATGTGGTACCCGTTGCGCTCCCAGAAGCCGGGCTGGTCGGCACTCATGAATTCCAGGCCGGAGAGCCACTTGGCACTCTTCCAGAAGTACAGGTGCGGCACGACCAGCCGCAGCGGCCCGCCGTGCTCGGCGTCCAGCGGCTGCCCGTCGAAGGTGTGGGCCAGCAGGTTCTCGGGCCGCAGGAAGTCCTCCAGGGCGAGGTTGGTGGTGTAGCCGCCCACCGAGTGCTGCATGACGTGCGTCGCGCCGGGTTTCAGCCCGATGTGCTCCATCAGGTCGGTGACGCGCACGCCGGTCCAGGTGGTGTCGAGCTTGCTCCAGTGGGTGACGCAGTGGATGTCGTAGGTCAGGGTGGTCTGCGGCAGGGCCATCAGGTCCGCCCAGGTGAAGGTGCGTTCCCCGGCGAGGCCCGTGATGCGGATGACCACGTCCTCGGGCCGGTAGTGCTGGGTGGGGCCGTAGGTCAGCACCGGGAAGCGCGTGGTGAGGGTCTGCCCCGGGGGGACGCGGCCGCCCATGTCGTCGGCGGGTTTCTTGAAGAACTTGCCAAGCATGCCGCATTCAACACCCCTGGCGCGCGCGGTCCAGGGACGCGGCACACCATCCGGCGCGACATGAAGCGAATCAGAAGGCCGCCGCGCGGCCCGCAGGGTCTGCTGGGGGCAGAGGGCATTCGTCACCGAATCCTGACACGCGCAGGTGTACACTGCACACCAAGTCCGGGCTTCTCTCTCCCGGCGGTGACAGAGGCGACCCGGCCCCCGCGCGCCCCCCCAGGGGGGACACAAGGAGTGAGCCAGTCCCATGTCCATCTTCGATCAGGCCAAACACGACGTCGAACGCGCCCGTTTTCTCGGGGACGTGCGCGACCTCCTGTCCATCCTGCGGCGGCAGCCGAACGAACTGCTGCCCTTCGACTGGGTGCGTCACCTCTCGCCGGACGGCGAGCACCAGCGCGGCCTGGAGACCATCGAGGTCGACCACATCATCGGGTCGGTGGACCGCTACCGCGAGTTCGACCGGCACTACCTGCCCAAGGAAGCGCACCTGGACGAACGCTGGATCGGCGTGCGCGCCGCGCAGCTCCAGGGCAAGGAACTGCCGCCCATCCAGGTGTACAAGGTCGGGGACCTGTACTTCGTCAAGGACGGCAACCACCGCGTGTCCGTCGCCCGCCGTCAGGGGCAGAAGTTCATCGACGCGTACGTGATCGAACTGCACGTCACCGTCCCGCCCGAGGAGGGCGACACCCTAAAGGACCTGATCATCAAGGGCGAGTACGCGCAGTTGCTGAAGGCCACGAACCTCGACACGCTCGTGCCGAACCACCACCCGATCCGCTTCACCACGCCGGGCCGCTACGAGAAACTGCTCGAGCACATCCGCACCCGGCAGTACTTCATGGACCGCAAACCCGACCGCGCGGGCCTGCCGCCCGTCACCTGGGAGGAGGCCGTGGAGAGCTGGTACCGCCGCCTGTACTGCCGGATCGTGGAGAACCTCGACCTGCACGACGTGATGTCCCGCTTCCCCGGGCGCACCGAGGCCGACCTGTACCTGTGGATCATGGACCACCGCTACTTCCTGACGCAGAAGTACGGGCATGACGTGGGCAGCGAGGAGGCCACCATGGACTTCCGCGCGCAGCACTCCCCGCCGCTGTACAAGCGGCTGGGGCAGCGCATGAAGCTCGTGCTGCGCGGGAAGATCAACCCCGCGATGTGAGCGAACAGTGGGGAGTGGGAGGCGGAGTCACCACGCTCCACTTCCCACTTCCCGTCTACCTCGCCAGGACGTATTCCACGAGCGTGCCGACGCCCCAGCCGGTGGCGTGTTCCTCGCGCGTGGCGTTCCCGGCGATGTCCAGGTGCGCCCAGGGCCGCGTGACGAACTGCCCCAGGAACAGCGCGGCCTTGATGCTCGCCCCGGCGGGCTGCATGTCGCTGTTCTTCAGGTCGGCCACCGTGCCCTTGCGGTAGGTCTTCAGGTACGGCTGGTGCAGCGGCAGTTCCCAGACGTGCTCGCCCGCGTCCTGCGCGGCGGCCTTCAGGCGGGCGGTCAGGGCGGGGTCGCTGCTGAACAGCGCGGCGATGTCGTTGCCCAGCGCGCTGACCTTCACACCGGTCAGCGTGGCGAGGTCCACGAGTTCGGTCGCGCCTTCCTCGCAGGCGACGGTCAGCGTGTCGGCCAGCACGAGGCGGCCCTCGGCGTCGGTGTTCGTGATCTCCACGTGCAGGCCGTTGGCGGCGCGGTACACGTCGCCGGGGCGCATGGCGTCCGGGCCGACCATGTTCTCGGCGGCGGCGACGTAGGCGCGCACCTCGACGCCCTCGGGGATCAGGTCCCGCAGGGCGGCCAGGGCGCGCACGGCGCCCAGCACGGCGGCCGCGCCGCCCATGTCGCTCTTCATGTTCACCATGCCGGCGGCGGGCTTGATGGAGTACCCGCCGGTGTCGAAGGTGATCCCCTTCCCGACGAGCGCGACGACCGTGTGGGCCTCGCCCCGCGCGGGAATGGTCGCGCGGATCAGGCGCGGCCCCGTGGCGCTGCCCGCCGCGACAGCGGCGAGGAGGTTCATGCCGCGCGCGGCGATGTCGTCGCCGTCCCAGACGTCCACGTCCACGCCGTGCGCTTCCAGGGTGCGGGCCTCGCGGGCCAGCGTGGCGGGGTTCAGGACATTCGCCGGGGCGCTCACGAGGTCCCGCGCGAGGGTCAGGCCCGCGCCCAGCGCCTCGATGCGGGCCTGCTCGTCGGCGCCCAGGCCTTCCACGAACAGCTGGACCGGTGCGGGGGTGGTCTGGCGGTAGCGGCCGTCACGCCAGTCCTCGGCCAGGGCGGCGGCGGCCAGCGCGGCGGCGTGCTCGCTGGCGGGCACCCTCACGCGCGTGGCTTTCAGTTCGCGGGCCAGTCGCATCAGCGCGGCGCCCACCTCGCGCGCCTCGGCGGCGCTGGTAGGGCGCGGGGCGGCGGCCTGATCGCCGTCCTCGTGGCGGGCAGTCAGGCGGACCTCTCCCCCGTTCAGGTCCCGGGTCAGGCGGCCCCCGTCCGGCGTGACGAACGACAGGGTGAGGTCGGCGGCGTCCATGGCAGTGACCAGAGGCATGCGCGGAGTAGACCACGCGCCGCCCTGGCCGGGTTCCGCAGGGCGGGACGGGCTCAGGGATGGTGCGCGGCGGCGGGCCTGCCGGGAGGGAACAGGGGCGGACGGGTATACTGCCCTTTACTGTGAATGGCTCCATTCAAATCACCGAGGCGGCCCTCGCCTCACTGATCGGGCTGACTGCCCACGAGATCCCGGGCGTGGTGGGCATGGCCCCCAGCAACCTGAAAGAGGGCCTCAGCCGCGTGCTGGGCCGCGCGAACGTCAGTGACGGCGTCGTGATCAGCCGCGACGGCGCGAAGTACGCCGCCGACCTGTACGTGGTCGTCGCGTACGGCGTGAGCATCCCCACCGTGGCGCGCAATATCGTGGAGCGCGTGGAACACACCGTGAAGACCCAGGCGGGCATCGACCTGAGCGCCGCGCGCGTGCACGCCGTGGGGGTGCAGCGTGTCTGACGTCCCGAACGCCGCGAACACCGGCCACCGCGCGCACCTGAACCCCGCCGATCTGGCCCGCATGCTGCGCTACGCCACCGACTGGCTGGGCGTGTACCGCGAGCAGGTCAACGCGCTGAACGTCTACCCCGTCCCGGACGGCGACACCGGCACGAACATGCACCTGACCATGCAGTCCGTGCGCCGCGAACTGGACACCTGCGACGAGAGCAGCATGCCCGGCGTGGCGCGCGCGATCAGCTACGGCGCGCTGCTGGGCGCGCGTGGGAACAGCGGCGTGATCCTCTCGCAGCTCCTCAAGGGCTTCGCCGAGGCGATCAAGGATCTGAAGGTCGTGGACGCCGCCGCGCTGGGCCGCGCGTTCCAGGCGGCGCAGAAGACCGGATACGGGGCCGTCATGAAGCCCGTGGAGGGCACCATCCTGACCGTCGCGCGCGGCGTGGCCGAGGGGGCAGCGCAGGCGGGCGAACACATCGAGGACGTGCTGGAGAACGCCCTGTTCAAAGGTCAGGAACTGCTCGACCAGACGCCCGAGATGCTCCCGGCGCTGAAGCAGGCGGGCGTGATCGACAGCGGCGGGCAGGGCTACCTGTACATCGTGCAGGGCATGCTCGCGCAGCTGCGCGGCGAGGCGCTGCCGCCCGCGCCGGAGATCACCAGCTACGCGCAGGAGCAGTTCGAGAACGAGGAGTTCGGCTTCTGCACCGAGTTCCTCATGAGCGAGGCCACCAAACCCATCGAGGAGATCCGTGAACTCGTCACGCCGTTCGGGGACAGCCTGCTTGTCGTGGGCGCCGAGGGGTACGTCAAGGGCCACATCCACACGAACGAACCCGATCAGCTGCTCGCCACGGTGGGCCGCTACGGGAAGATGCTCAAGACGAAGGTCGAGGACATGAGCGAGCAGCACACCGAGATCCTCGGCATGGCCGGTGCCACCGCCCGCGCCGAGGAGGAACTGGCGCCGACCGGTCTCGTGGCGGTCGCCAGCGGGTACGGGCTGGTCAAATTGTTCCGGGGCTTCGGGGCGCGGATCGTGTCCGGCGGGCAGACTGCGAACCCCAGCGTGCAGGACATCGTGGACGCTGTCCGCAGCGTGAGCGCCGAGAAGGTCATCATCCTGCCGAACAACAAGAACGTCCTGATGGCCGCCGAGAAGGCCATGGAACTCATGGAGGGCCGCGCGGTCGTCATTCCCACCCGCACGCTGGGCCAGGGCATCGGCGCGGCGCTGAACTTCAACCCCGACGTGCCCGCCGAGGAGCTGGTGGACGGCATGACCGAGGCGTCCCGCGCCGTCACGACCTTCGAGGTGACCCGCGCCAGCCGCACCACGAACATCACCGTGAAGGACGGCCGCACCCTGGACATCAGGGAAGGCGACGTGATCGGCCTGATGGACGACGAACTCGTCCAGAGCGGCGGCAGCCCCGAGGACAGCGTCATGGAGATGCTCAACCGCCACTACCAGGGCCAGGAGATCATCACCGTGTTCGGGGGCCCGCAGCACACCCAGGAGGACCTGGACGCCCTGGCCGGACGGATCGGGAAGGAATTCAGCATGGCCGAGGTCGAAACCCACCCCGGCGGGCCGGACCTGTACGACTACCTCGTCACGGTGGAATAAGCGCAGTCAGCAGCGCAGTCAGCACTGTGGAATGAATTGAGGACAGCACCGGGCAGGGGTCGGCGTTCACTTGAGCGTCGGCCCCTGCCTCTGCCACCCTGACCTGACAGGTGCAACCGCCAAGCCACGGCAACGGACCTGAGGGCACCCCCGAACGCCTCCAACGTCTGCGCTCAGCGGTGCAGGTTCCGGAGTTCATCCTCGGTCAGCGGGGCCAGGCCCAGGCGCAGCAGCACGGGCTGGCCTGCCCCGGCATTGGCGGCGCTGAACTCTGCGACCTTGCGCATCAGGAGGATCAGGTCGCGCTGCACCTCGGTCACCTGGGCGGTCGTCAGGTGGGCGGTGGGGGTGCCGCTCAGCATCCGGGCCGGGGGGCCCTGCCACTCGTCGAGCGGACTGAGGCGGCGGGCGCTGCGGGGCCCCTCCAGCACCGCGAATCCCGGCGCGTCCGGCGTGGCGTACACCCGCAGGCCCCAGCCGGGCGAAAAATCGCTCAGGGCGCGGCGGAATTCCCTTGCCACCGCGTGGTGAAAGAGGGGATCCAGCGCGGCCGCCTGCCCCTCCCCCGCCTGTTGGGGCAGATGCCGGGCGTCCACGAACAGGTCGTCCGCATGGGCGCGGTACATCTTCACGGGCCGCCCGGCGCGCGCCTGCTCGCGGGTCACGCGCAGAAGGCCCGCCCGCCGGAGGGCCTGCACGTCCCGGTGCACCACCCGGAGGTCCAGCCCGGTCTCGCGCGCCGCGCCAGCCACGGTCTGCTCGCGGCCCAGGAACGCGCCCAGCACCCGCCGGGTCCGGTCGTGAACAAGGAGGGTCACGGCGGCCAGGTCGGTCACCTCGTGCGGGCTACTCACCGTGGGGCCTGTCATGGCGAGCAGCCTACCCGTGAAGCTGGCTCCATGCCCACCTTCACGCTGCCCACCCTGCCCGACCTCTCCCCCAGCGCGCCGGTCCTGTGGCGGGGTCGCGTGTGGACCGGGGTGGAGGACGCCCCGCTGGACGACGGCGCGGTCCTCACCCGCGCGGGGCGGATCGAGGCGGTCGGCCCCGCCGCCCAGCTGGTCGCCTTGGAGGACGCCGTGACCGTGCAGACCGGCGGCACGATCCTGCCGGGTCTGATCGACCTGCACGTGCACGCCCGGACGGGGTACCTGCCGTGGTTCGTGGCGGCGGGCGTGACGACCGTGCGGGACGCCTGCAACTCGCTGGAGACCGTGGCGGCCCTGCTGACCCCGGCGGGGCTCGCGCCACGCGTGCTGCCCTCGGGGCCGCTGCTGGACGGCCCGGACGCCTTCTTCCGCCAGTTCGGGCCCGGCGCGGTCCACGAGCCGGGCGACGGGCAGGAACGCAGCGCCGGGGCGCTGATCGTGCGCACCCCCGCGCAGGCGGAACGAGCGGTGGCATTCCTGGCCGATCAGGGCGTGACGCACCTCAAGCTGTACGAGGCGCTTGCCCCGGAGGCCTACGCGGCCGCCACGCGCGCCGCCGCCCGGCTGGACCTGCCGGTCATGACCGACCTGGGCCTGCTCACCACGCGGGGCCGCGCGGCGCAGGTGGACGCCCGGCAGGCCCTGGCGCTGGGTGTGCGCTCGGTGGAGCATGCCAGCGGGTTCGCCCTGGCCGCCACGCGCGCGGGCTTCGACCCGGCGGGCGAGCTCCCCACGGCGCTACTGGACGAACTGGCCGCCCTGACCGTGGCGGCGGGCACGGCGCTGGTGCCGACCCTGAGCGTGTTCGCGCCGCTGACGACCGACACCCTGCCCGACCAGCGTGACCTGCCGCTCGCCGGGCAGGGCGGGCCCCTGCGGGAGAGCCTGGAGGCACAGTGGAATGCCGTCCACGCGGGCACCCGGTCCATCCGGGCCCTGGCGCGGGCGGACGCGCGACTGGCCGCGCAGCTCGCCGTGCGGGTCGCCCGGCTGGGCGGGCGGGTCGGGGCGGGCACCGACACCCCGGCGGGCGCGTTCACCCTGCCCGGCGGGAGCCTGCACGCGGAACTCGAACGGCTGGTGCGCGCGGGCCTGACCCCCACGCAGGCCCTGCGCGCCGCGACGGGCACGGCGGCCGACATCCTGGGCCGCGCCGATCTGGGCCGCGTGCAGCCCGGCGCGGTGGCGGACCTGCTCGTCGTGGCGGGCGATCCCACCGCCGATATCCGCGCCACCCGCGACGTCCGGCTGGTGGTGCAGGGCGGGCGGCCCCTGACCCTGGCGAGCCTGCGCGCCGCGCTGGAGGCGTGAGGGCGCCGGCCCGTCACGCCTCCCGGAAGATGTCGAGCGGCAGGAACGCGCTGACGGTGTAGGTGGGGGCGTCCACGATCTGGCTGATCTTCAGGTCCGCGCACGCGCTCGCCAGGACGTAGGCGTCTTCCAGGCTGAGGCCGCGCGCTTCCAGGCGGCGCAGCAGGGCGCGCAGGGCGATGCGGGCGGCCTCCATCAGGTCGGGGTGGTGGCCGGTGGTGGCGTGCCACTGGCGACTCTGGCCCCCGCTGGTAGGCGTGACGAATTCCGGGGTGGTGATCCCGGCGTCACGCTCGACGTGCACCCGCAGGGTCAGTTGCCCGTTCGTCTCGATGCCGGTACCGCTGACCTCGCCGTCCCCCTGCGCGGCGTGGAGGTCGCCCGCCGAGAGGAGCGCGCCGGGCACCTCCACCGGCAGCCACAGGGTGCTGCCCGCCACGAGCTGCCGCACGTCCATGTTCCCGCCCACGTGCCGGGGCGGCGCGGTGGGGTGCGGGCCAGGGGCGGCGGGGGCCACGCCGATCACGCCGGGGAACGGCGCGAGGGGCACGCGGATGCCGGGTCGGAAGTCGGCGTGCGTGCCGGCGCGCAGGTCCCACAGGTGCGTGTGGGGGCGCAGGCCCTCGGCGGCCAGCGCGGCGTCGAGCAGGCCGATGCCGTCCGGGCGGCAGCCGGTCCAGCCCCACGCGGCGGTCTGCACGTCCAGGATCTCGAGGCGCAGGGCGTCGCCGGGCTGCGCGCCGTCCACGAACAGCGGGCCGGTCAGCGGGTGCCCGCGCGGGCCGTCCAGGGGGTCGCGGACGTCCGCGAGGATCAGGGCGCGCAGATCGTCCGGGGCGCTCAGGTCACCGCTCGCCACCCGGCGGGCCACGCCGCCGCCCGAGGCGTCCAGGGTGTCCAGCGTGACGGTATCCCCGCTGGCGACGGTCAGGGCAGGCGGCAGGGCGTTGTCCCAGACGGTGTGCAGGGCGTCCAGGCGCAGGTGGTGGCGGGTCATGGCTCCAGGGTAGAGCAGAACGCCCGCCCCGGCGCATGTGGACCGGGGCGGGCGGGTGGACGCTCAGCTCAGAGCTTGACGATGCGGCCCTTGACGACGTTCTTCAGGCTGGGCCCGAACGCCTTGAGGTAGGTGCTGAGCACGTCGGTGTCGCTCAGGCCGGGCAGCTGCACGACGTTCGTGGCGTTCTTGAACACGGTGAAGTTGTCGCCACCGGCCGCCAGGAAGTTGTTCGTGGCGACGCGGTAGGTGGCGGTCGCGCTGATGGGCGTGCCGTTCAGGGTGATGTCGGCGATGTTCACGCGCTGCCCGTCGGGGTTGCTCAGCGTGTACTTGTAGCTGAAGCCCTCGGACACCTGCAGCAGCTTGATGGCGCTGGCGTTCGCGCCGCTCCACTGCTGCTCGAGCAGGTCCTTGATCTGCTGGCCGGTCAGGGTCAGGACGGTGGTGGTGTTGCCGAAGGGATGCACCGCGAACACGTCGCCGAAGTTCACGGCGTTGCCGGGCTTGATGGCGGTCGCGTCGGGCAGGTCGGCGCGGATGCCGCCGGGGTTCATCAGGGCGATCTGGCTGCCCTGGGCCTTGGTGGTGTACAGCAGGGCGTCGGCGATCACGTCGCCCAGCGCGGACTCGGTGTTGCGGGCATTGCTGATGCCGCGCTGGATCTGCGGGTCACCCAGCGTGGCGATCTGCACGTTCTTGATCGCGGCGACCTTGTCGTTCGCCTTGTTCACGATCGCCGTCATGTTGGCGGCCAGGGTGCCGCTGGCCTTGCGGGCGTCGTAGTTCACGACGAGATTGGCGGCCTTGACCTGCATGACCTTGTGGTTGGCCTTGTCCACGACCAGATCCAGGCGCTGCAGCAGGTGCCCGTAGTAGTCGCCCTGGATCACGATGCGGTCCTTACCGGTGGGATCAGGCACCAGGCAGTTGTAACCCTGGTGGGTGTGGCCGCTGATGATGGCGCTGACGGCCGGATCGACGCGCTTGGCGATGCCCACGATGGGGGACGTTTCGTCGAGCGCCTTGCAGCCCACCGTGTTGTAGGTGACGTCCTTGTTGATCTCCTTGCCGTCCTTGTCCTTGCGGAGGATCTCGCCGCCCTCGTGGATCAGCATGATGATCGCGTCGGGCTTCTTGGCCTTGATCTCGGGGATGTACTTGTTGACGGCGGCGGCCTCGTCGGTGAAGTTCAGCATCTTCACGCCGTCGGGGGACACGATGCCGGGCGTGGTCTTGGTGACCGCACCCACGAACGCGATCTTCAGGCCGTTGATCTCCTGGATGACGTAGGGCGCAAAGGGCGTGCCGGTCTTGCCGGAGGTGGCGTTGTACTCGACGTTCGCGCCGATCCACTTGAAGGTGGCGCCGGTGTAGGTCGTGTCGTACTTGCAGGCCTTGCTGGCGTCGTTGCTGTTGCAGCCGCCGTTCTGCATGCGGAACAGCTCGTCCAGGCCCTGGTCGAACTCGTGGTTGCCCAGCGCGCTGACCTTCATGCCCATGTCGTTCAGGGCGTACACGGCGGGTTCGTCGCGCAGCAGGCCGCTGGTGATGGGGCTCGCGCCGATCAGGTCACCGCCGCCGACCAGGATGGTGTTGGGGTTGGCCTTGCGGGCGTCGTTGACCTCCGCGGCGATGGCCTCGATGCCGCCGGCGCTGATCTTGGCGCCCTCGGCAGTCGTGAAGCTGGTCGGAGTGAGGTTCCCGTGGAAGTCGTTCAGACCCAGGATGGTGACGTTGGTGGGCTCGGGAACGAGGGTACCGGTGGTGCAGGCGGTCAGGCCCAGGGCCACGGTCAGCAGCAGAACAGGCATGGTTTTCATATGACCTGCACAGTCTACTCATCTCCGCAGGCGGTGTGGTGTGTACCCGGTCAGGCCGGTGGGGGTGTTAGCCTGCCTGCCATGCTGGATCCGCACCTGCCGCTCCCGTTCACTGCCGCCGTTCATCCGGAGGCCCGCGCGGCGCGGCGCCTGACCTGGGATTCGCGCGAGGCCGGCCCGGCGGTGGCCTTCGTGGCGCTGCCGGGGGAGCGGACGCACGGCAACGCCTTCGTCGAGCAGGCGCTGGCGGCGGGCGCGCCCTTCGTACTGACGGATCTGGACGTGCCGCGCGCCGTGCGGGTGGCCGACGCGCAGGCGGCGCTGTTCGCCTGGGCGCGCGCGGAGCGCGCCTGCGCGCCGCTGGTGGTGGGCGTCACCGGCAGCGCCGGGAAGACCACCGCGAAGAGTTACGTGGCGGCGGCGCTGGACGCGCTGTTCATGCCGGTCTTCAACACCATGCCCGCGATCGCCTGCTTCCTGATCGAGTCCGGCCGGGCCGGGCGGCCGCTGGTGGTGGAGATGGGGATCGACCGGGTCGGTGAGATGGCCGAGCTGGTGGATCTGGTGCGGCCGGACGTGGGCGTGATCACCACGATCGGCCCGGCCCACCTGGAGCAGCTGGGCAGCATCGAGGGCATCGCGCGGGAGAAGGGCGTGATCCTGCGTGACGTGGCGGGGCAGCCGGTGCGGGGCTTGGTGGGCTCGCAGGCGGCGGCGTTCTACCCCGGGGTGGACAGTTACGGCTTCGGGGACGTGACCTTCGCGGGCGAGGCCCTGACGGTCACGCCCGAGGGGGCGTCGTTCCGCTTCGGCGGGATGCCCGTGACGCTGCCGCTGGCCTCCACCGTGCAGGCGGAAGCGGCGGTGCTGGGCCTCCAGCTGGCCCGCGAGGCTGGCCTGCCCCTGCCCGCAGCGGCGGCGCGGCTGGGGGGGGTCAGCGTGCCGGGGGGCCGCTACCGGGTGCATCCGGGACGCTTCACGGTGATCGACGACGCGTACAACGCCTCACCGGTGGCGGTGCGCGCCGCCCTGGACGCCCTGCACGGCTGGGCGCCGGCGGGTGGGGGCCGGCGGATCAGCGTGCTGGGCCGCATGCTGGAACTCGGTCGGACCGAGCAGGCCCTGCACGCCGAGGTGGGCGCCTACGCCCGCGAGCGCGCGGACCTGACCTTCGGGGTGGGCGCCTTCGGCCGGGAGCTGGGCGAGCGGGCCTTCGAGTCGGTGCCGGCCCTGACGGCCGCCCTGCTGACCGAGGTGCGTGACGGGGACGTGGTGCTGATCAAGGCCAGCCGCGGGATCAGCTGGACACCCGAGCGCCGCGCGCAGGAAGGCGTTGGCCTGGACGTGGTGGTGCAGGCGCTGCTGACGGTCCGCGACGGCGCCCCGGAGGGCCGCTGACCGGGGAAGGGTCGCTCTCCCCGCTCTGAGGGCGACGGGCGGCCGTCGTGTCGGCAACAGCCTCCGCCCGGCACCGGCGACCGCCCCTTCATGCCCCTCAGGGACGTGATGGTCAGAATGTGGGCATGCGCCTTCTCCTGAGTGCCCTGCTGCTGAGCCTGACGGCCTGCGCCCCGTCCATGACGGCCCCCGCCCGCGCGCCAGTTGGCCTGCGCGCGGCCTTCAGTGAGGCAGGGGTGGCCTGGGTGTCGGGCGGGCGGGCGTGTGTGGCGCGGGCACCGTCCTTTCAGCCGAGCTGTCCGGCGCTGCCTCCGGCCGTGGACGTTGCGTGGCATGGCGGTCAGGCCTGGGCGGGGGTGCCGTCCCTGGCGGCGGTGGTCACGCTGGACGGTGCGCCCGGCAGCGTGAACGTGGGTCGCGTGGCGGCCATGAGCGCCAGCCGGGTATACCGCGAGAACGGCAGCGCCGTGACATACGACGGGACGGACGCTGCGGGCGCGCTGGGCCAGCCGGAGGCGGCCCTCACGGGCGGGGACGGTCTCGACTACCTGCTGCTGGGCGGCCGGGTGGTGCGGGTCGCCGACGGCGCGGCCCTGCCGGGTGAGGGGTTCACAGTCCTGAACTGGGCGCCCGGCGGCGTCCGCGGCGGCACCCTGCCGGAGGTGGGGACGGGCGTGGGGACCTACCGCCTGACCGGCGCGGCCCTGGAACGGCTGGACGCGGCGGGCGTGGTGCGGGCCCGGCTGCCTCACGGCCCGGGCCGGATCGGGGTGGTGGGGGCGTGGCTGGTGACCGTCTCGGCCAACGGCACCCTGCGCGTCTTCGGGCCTGATCTGTCGGCCCGCTGAGGTCGGGAACCTCCCCGGCAGGAGTCTGCCCGGGTGGGATCACCGACGCCCGCCCGGAACAGGGGCCGCCTCGCGGAACTTCCGGCTGCCCTCCCTGCGCCCTGACGCGCCGGTAGGGCCTCACCGCATTCATACCGCAGCCTCATCCGGACGTGAGGTATTCCCTGAACGTGCGGGCTGACTTGTGGTGTACTAAAGCACCCCGTTCAAGAACCCTTCATGTTCGGGGTGGGTGACCGGGCTGCGCGCGCCGTGCCCACCGGGCTATGGAGGCGGCAGCAGGTAACCGGAGTTGGGAAACGGCCGCGCAGGACCGCGGGCGTTTCAGGATGTCAGGGTTACGTGAGGGGCGAGGTGCTTGAATACCCTACCCATGTCCCTCACTGCGTCTTCCCGTGCATCGTCTGCCCACCGCCCACTCCGTCCCTCCCGTCGTCAGATGAGTGAATGCTAAAATCCGCGTGATCCTGGAGGGAGAATGTCGAGTTTCCTGAACCGCTTACTCAGTCCGCGCCCGAATGCCCTGGGCGTGGAAATTGGCACCAGCGCCATCAAGGTCGTGGCGCTGCGCCCCGGCTCACCACCGTCCCTCCAGCACGCCGTGATGGTGCCCACGCCCATCGGCAGCATGCGGGACGGACTGGTGGTCGAGCCGCAGGCCGTCGCCACCGAACTGAAGAACCTGCTGGCCGAGCACCGCATCACCAACCGCTTCGCCGTCACCTCGGTCCCGAACCAGGTGGCGGTGACCCGCAACATCATGGTGCCCAAGATGGACCGCAAGGACCTGCAGGAGGCCATCAAATGGGAGGCGGAACGCTACATTCCGTACCCGATCGATGACGTCAGCCTGGACTTCGACCTGCTGGACGACCCGGCCAACGTGCCCGACGACGGCCAGATGGAGGTCGTGATCGCCGCGGCCCCCACCGAGGCCGTGGCGCGTCAGGTCGAGGTGCTGCGCCTCGCCGGCCTCGAACCGAGCATCGTGGACCTCAAGTCCTTCGCGGCGCTGCGCGCCCTGCGCGGCAACCTGCTCGGCGAACACCTCACCAAGAGCACCCTGACCGGCAGCAACTACACCGAGTCCGGCGAGGTGGCGCTGGTCATGGAGATCGGCGCCAGCAGTTCCGTGATCAATCTGGTGCGCGGCGACCGCGTGCTGATGGCCCGCAACATCAACGTCTCGGCCGACGACTTCACGACCGCGCTCCAGAAGGCCTTCGACCTGGACTTCAGCGCCGCCGAGGAGGTCAAGCTGGGCTACGCGACCGCCACCACCCCCACCGAGGACGAGGAAGACCTGCTGAACTTCGACATGGCCCGCGAGCAGTACTCCCCGGCGCGCGTGTTCGAGGTGGTGCGCCCGGTGCTGGGCGACCTGATCACCGAGATCCGCCGCAGCCTGGAGTTCTACCGCGTGCAGAGTGGCGACGTGGTCATCGACCGCACCTTCCTGGCCGGCGGCGGCGCGAAGCTGCGCGGCCTGGCCGCCGCGATCAGCGACGCGCTGGGCTTCCGGGTGGAGGTCGCCAGTCCCTGGCTGACCGTGCAGACCGATCAGGCGAACGTGGACACCGGGTACCTCCAGGCCAACGCGCCGGAATTCACGGTGCCGCTGGGGCTGGCGCTGCGGGGGGTGACGACCCGTGGTTGAGATCAACCTCCTCCCGCAGCAGTACCGCAAGCAGAGCGAGCCGACCCTCTGGCAGCCTGCAGCGGTGGGCGTGGTGGTCCTGACCGCCCTGATCCTGATCGGGGTGGAGGTCGCCACCGCCACAAAGGTCGGCAACCTGACCAAGGAACTGGACAGCGTGAACGGAGAGATCGCCGCGCTGACCCCCGCCTCGCAGGAATTCGGCCGGCTGAACCAGGAAAAGAACCAGCTGACGCAGGTCACCGCGATCGCCGTGCAGCTGCGCGACGCCAAGACCTACTGGGCCAACGACATCGCCAGCTTCACCGCGCAGCTGCCCGGTGGCAGCGGGGTCGCGCTGCAGAGCATGACCATCCGCCCGCTGGACGCCGGCGCACTCGCCAGTCAGCAGCAGAACGGCGTGTATACCGGCAAGAACGTGACCCGCGAAATCGAGCTGAACGGCTCGGCCAGCAGCCAGCAGGCGGTCGTGAACTTCCTGCGCACCTTCGAGAACAACCCGAACTTCGGGCTGAACTTCCGCAGCATGCAGGCCGAGGGCGACACCGGGCAGTACACCTTCAGCGCGACGGTCGGCATCGTGAAGGGTGAGGCCACCGCGCCCGCCAGCACGGACGGCAGCTCACCGGCGACGCCCGCCGCTCCCGGCGCACCCGTCAGCTCAGTGGGAGGCGGACGTGTCAATTAAACTCACGCCCCGCAACCTGTTCTTCGTCGTCCTGGCGGCCTGCATCCTGGCGTCCGTCCTGTGGTACACCCTGCGCTTCCAGGCGCGCCAGCAGCAGATCAGTCTGCTCCAGTCCGACCTGGACGCCGCGCAGGCCCGCGTGGCGGTGCTGCGCAGCAACGCCCAGCAGCTGCCCGCCCTGCGCGAGGAGGTGGCCAAGCTGAAGGTGGAGCAGGACGAGTTCCTGGCGGCCCTCCCGCAGACTGCCCGGTACTACAGCGTCCTGGACGAGATCCGTCTCAACGCGGCGGCGGCCGGCGCCACCATGTCCTCGTTCAGCGTGACGAACGGCAACGCCACCAACCTGCCCGGCGGCGTGCGGCCCATCAACCTGGCCGTGAACGTGTCGGGCACCTTCGGGCAGCTGTTCCAGCTACTGCGCTCCGTGGAGACCATGAGCCGCTTCACGAACGTGAACAACGTCAGCCTGCAACTGCCGCAGGCCACCAGCTTCGATCCCAAGCTCGAAGGGACCCTGGCCCTGACCGTGTACACCTTCGATCCTGCGCAGGCCAGCCCCACCTCGACGGGCACCAGCCCGCAGGCGCCCAATACGGCGCCCGCCGCGCCTACCCCTGCCGGAGGCACCCAGTGACGCGCGCGCCCATCAAACTCTCCCGTGAAATGAAACTGGTGCTGGGCCTGCTGCTGCTGGTCGCCGCGATCGGCCTGTGGTACGTCCTGACCAACCGGGGCGCCGCCCCGGCGACTGAGGTGCAGACCCCCACCACGCCCAGCGAGACGGTGCCGGTCACCCCCACCCCGCCGTCCGGCACGACGGACGCGGCGCCCAGCAGCGGCGTCCAGTCCGGCGGTCAGGTGGACGTGGAGGTCATTCCTCCCTTCCCCACCGACGCGACCGACCCGGCGCAGGGAGCGGCCGCAGCGGTCACCGACACGCCCCCCACGCCCTCCGGGATCAATCCGGCCGGCACCCTGGCGAGCGTCCCCGGCAACAACCCCTTCCGTCCCCTGAGCGTGACCGCGGACGCCCAGGCTGCCGCGGGGACGCCCACCCCTGCGACCCAGCCCCAGCCCGGCAGTGCCTCCAGCACCGCGCCGGTGGCGAGCACGCCGGAAGTGACTCCCATCGCCTCAGGCGGCGCCCTGGGCCTGACGCCGGTCTCCGGCTCGGCGGGTACCCCGGCCAGCGGCGCGATTCCGCTGCCCACCATTCCCAGCTCGGGCAGCACCCCGCCGGTCGTGACGCCCATCGGCTCGGGCGGCACCGTGGTCGTGACCCCCGGCGGCGCCTCAGGGAGCGGCACCGGCACGCCCGTGGCGATCACGCCGGTCAAACCCCCGGTGGCCGGCGTGAATGTCCCCGCCGTGACCAGCCTGCCGGACACCACCGCGGCGCGGCCCGGCGGCCAGGCGGGCACCACGCCGGCCACGACCCTGCCGGCGACCACGCTGCCCACAGCCGTCACCCCGCAGGTGATCAGCGAGATCGGCAGCGCCGAGACGGCCGCCGCGTCCCCCCTGGACAGCTTCGTGCAGGCGCAGGGGCTGGCGTTCAACGCCGTGGTGCTCGGCCCGGTGAACACCGCGATCTTCCGCAGCAAGGACGGCTACGTGGTCGTCGCCGTCGGGCAGACCCTGCCGGACAGCCAGGTCACCGTGAAGGAAGTCACGGCGACTGGCGCCACCCTGAGCCTCGGTACCGACTCCAAGACCCTCGAACTGGATAAAAGGTGAGCCATGACTAACCGCTTCGCTTCTCTCCTGCTGACCGCTGCGCTGGGCATGGCCGCCGCTCAGACCGCTCCCACGACCTCCCCGGTGGCCGACACCAGCCTGACGAACGCCAACGTGACCATCGAGATCGGCCGTTACGCCGGTCCGCTGTCGAGCCTGCTGGCCGCGCTGGCCAAGAGCGCCGGGTACGGCCTGATTCTCGACACGAACGTGGACGCGCTGCCCCAGGCCGCCGGCACCACTGCCGCCGGCGCGGCGACCACGGGTGCCAGCGGCGTCAGCACTGGCGCGGCCGACACCGCCCGCCCGGTCGTGTACTCCTTCCAGAACAAGCCCTTCAACGAGGTCTGGCCCCTCCTGATGGACGTGTACGGCCTGAGCTACGACGTCGTCACTCTGGCCGGGCAGCCGGTGCTGCGCGTGAGCAACACGCCCATCCAGCGCACCGTCACCCTGAAGAATGCGGACGCCACCCAGGCCAGCCAGCAGGTCAAGCTGTTCTTCGGCACCCCCGCCTACAGCGAGACCCCGCAGCGCGACGCGCAGGGCAACACGGTGGGCGTGACCCGCACCCTGGCCGACGTGAAACTGGACAGCGCCACGCTGCGGATCGTGCCGGACGTGCGCAGCAACGCCGTGATCGTGCGCGGCACGAACAAGGAAGTCGCGGAGGTCACGCGCCTGCTCGCGCAGCTGGACAGCGCGCCCGGCACGCAGAGCAGCGCGGCCAGCACCCCCGAGACGCAGACCGTGCAGCGCGTGTACACCGTCAAGGGCGCGCAGGCCGATATCGTGGCGCTGCTGGCCGCGCAGTACCCGGGCCTGAAGGTCACCCCGGTCGGGCAGACCGGGCAGCTGGTCGTGACGGGCCCGCAGAACCAGCTCGACGCCGCACTGACCCTGCTGGGTCAGGTGGACCGGGTCGCGCCGGTCGTGGCGAGCGCGCAGATCACCCAGCGGGTCTTCCAGCTCGTGAACGCCAGCGCCGAGGAGGTCAAGGCCACCCTGGAGGGCACCCTGGCACGCGAGGTCACCCAGACCACGCCCGCCCTGGCCAACGTGCCGGTGAACGCCACGGACGCCAACGGCAACGCCATCACGGTGACGGTGCCGACCACGAACACCTCTGCGGCGCAGCCCACCGCCAGCGCGGCGGCCACGGCCCCGAAGACCACGGACGCGGTGACCATCATCGCGGACAAGCGCACGAACACCGTGATCGTGCGCGGCACGGCCACCCAGGTGGCGCAGGTGGCCGAGCTGATTCCCCAGCTCGATCAGCGTGTGCCGCAGATCAACGTGCAGGTGCGCATCCAGGAGATCACCGAGCGGGCGTCCAGGGCGCTGGGCCTGAACTGGAGTGCCGGGTTCGGCGGTTTCAGCGTCTCGTCGAATAGCTCGACGGGCCTGGGGCTCTCCTTCGATCCGACCCGCAGCCTGGTGGGCTTCAACCTGGGCGCCACGCTCAACGCCCTGGAAGGCCAGAACCTCTCCAAGAACGTCTATGACGGCACTATCACCATGCAGAGCGGTCAGCGGTCCCTGGGCGCCTCCAGTGACACGCAGAATGCGTCCAGCGGGGCGGCAGCGAGCATCAAGAGCGGCGGTCGCCTGGAGATCAACATTCCGTCCAGCTCCGGCAACATTCAGAAGCAGATCGACTACGGCGTGAACCTCGACTTCTTCAGCCCGCAGGTGGCGCCGGACGGCACGATCACCCTGCGTGTCCGGGGGCAGGTCAACAACCTGACGACGGATATCAGCACCATCTCGGTGCCCAACATCCTGCAGTTCACGAACAGCGAGGCGCAGAGTACGCTGACGTTCAAGACCGGGGAGACGCTGCTGCTCAGCGGCCTGCTCGCCACGAAGACCACGAACACCAAGGATGGCACGCCGTTCCTGTCGAGCATCCCGGTGATCGGCAGCCTGTTCGGGAAGCAGTCCACCTCCTCCGAGAAGACGCAGCTGCTGGTGGTGATCACGGGCAATATCGTCCAGTAACGCCGCTGCCCGCCCGCGCCCCCGCCGCTCCGGCCCGGGGGCGCGCTTTGTTTGTGCAGGGGCGCCGGGCCGGGGCGGGGCAGGCGGTACAGTCGGGGGGCATGAGGTACCTGACCGCTGGCGAATCGCACGGGCCGCAACTGACGGCCATCATCGAGGGGCTGCCCTCCCAGTTGCCGCTCGGCAAGGGGGACATCGACCCGTGGCTGCGCAGGCGTCAGGGGGGATATGGGCGCGGGCGGCGCATGGTGATTGAGACGGACGAGGCCGAGATCCTCTCCGGGGTGCGGGCCGGGCGGACGACGGGCGCGCCGGTCACGCTGGCGATCGCGAACAAGGATCACCGGAACTGGACGGAGATCATGTCGCCCGAGCCAGGCGGCGAGCCGCGCAAGAAGGCCCTGACGGACGCGCGGCCCGGGCACGCGGACCTGACGGGCGGCGTGAAGTACCGCCACAAGGACCTGCGGGACGTGCTGGAGCGGGCCTCGGCGCGGGAGACGGCGGCGCGCGTGGCGGTCGGGAGTATCGCGCTGAAGCTGCTGTCGGAGCTGGGCGTAGAGGGCGCGAACTACGTGTCGAGCCTCGCGGGGATCGAGACGAAAGTGCCGTTCAGCTGGGACGCGCTGGAGGCCATCGAGAACAGCGACCTGCGCACACCGGACGAGGATGCCGCCGCCATGATGCGCGAGCGGATCGATCAGGCGAAGAAGGACGGGGACACGCTGGGCGGCATCCTGGAGGTGCGCTTCCGGGGCCTGCCGGTGGGCCTGGGGTCCTTCGTGCATTACGACCGCAAGCTGGACGGGAAGATCGCGCAGGCGGCCCTGAGCGTGCAGGCGATGAAGGGCGTGGAGATCGGCCGGGCGTTCGAGAACGCCACGGCGCCGGGCAGCCGCGTGCACGACGCCGTGTACTACCGTGAAGGGACCTACGCGCGGGACACGAACGGTGCGGGCGGCCTGGAGGCCGGGATGACGAACGGCGAGGAGCTGATCGTGCGGGTCGCCATGAAGCCGATCGCCACGCTGATGAAGCCGCTGCCGACCGTGAACGTGGTCACGCACGAGGCGTCCGACGCGGCCCGCGAGCGCAGCGACACGACGGCGGTCCCGGCGGCGGGCGTGATCCTGCAGTGCGTGATCGGCTGGGTGCTGGCCGAGGCGATGCTGGAGAAGTTTGGTGGGGACACCCTGCCGGAATTGCAGGAGCGCGTGGCGGCGGCCCGGGCCTTCGCGCAGTCGTACTGAGCGCATGCTGAACGACACCGAGGGCGGGGTCCGCCACCTGCAGGGGTTCCGGGCCGGGCTGGAGGCCGGGCTGACGGCGCACCTGCGGGACCTTCCTGAAGATCCGATCGGGGGACGCGTCACGCCGCTGCCGGAGGATTCCCGTACACTGTCCCCCATGTTCAGTTCGGGCCTCATTGAGCGTCCGGTGTCGTGGGTGGCGCTGGCGGGCTTCATGGGCACCGGCAAGAGCCGGATCGGCTGGGAGCTGTCGCGGGCGCTGGCGCTGCACTTCGTGGATACCGACAAGCTGATCACGCGGGTGGTCGGCAAGAGCATCCCGGAGGTGTTCGCGCAGGAGGGCGAGGGGTATTTCCGCGCCTGCGAGCACGAGGTCGTGGGGCGCGTGACGCGGCTGGAGCACGCCGTGATCAGCCTGGGCGGCGGGACCTTCATTCAGGAGGACAACCGCCGCTGCCTGCTGGAACGCGGGCCCGTGGTGGTGCTGTGGGCCACGCCGGAAACGGTGTACCAGCGCACGAAGCACAGCGACCGGCCGCTGCTGCGCACCGAGGACCCCCTGGAGCGCATCCGCACGCTGATGGACGAGCGCGCCCCGGTGTACCAGCAAGGCACCATCCACGTGCACAGCGACGGGCGGCCCAGCGAGGAGATCGTCGAGGAGATCATCGACCGCCTGTGGTCGTGGGCGGACGCGCAGCACGCCTGGGCCCTCGATCACGCGGCACTGGATCACGCGCCGGAGACGGCGGGCAGCGGGGAGTCACGTGCGTCGGATTGAGGTGGGCGGCGCGCAGCCGTACGCGGTGGAGGTCGGAGCGGGACTGCTGGGTACGCTGAGGGTCCCCGAGCGGCACGTCGCCCTGATCCACCCGGTGGACCTGCCCCCCGAGTTCGTGGCGCGGGTGCAGGCGGCGCTGACGCCCGTCGTGACGATTCCCGTGCCTGCTCGTGACGACTGCAAGACGCTGGAGGTCCTCTCGGGCGTCCTGTCGCGGCTGGCGGCGGCGAACATCCCCCGGGACGGCGCGGTCGTGGGCCTGGGGGGCGGCGCGGCGACCGACCTGGCGGGCTTCGCGGCGGCCAGTTACCTGCGCGGCGTGGCGTTCTACACGCTGCCGACCACGCTGCTGGGCATGGTGGACGCGGCGGTGGGCGGCAAGACCGGCGTGAACCTCCCCGAGGGGAAGAATCTGGTGGGCGCGTTCTGGCCGCCGCGCGCCGTGTGGTGCGATACGGACACCCTGGGGACCCTGCCCGGCGCGGTGTTCCGCGAGGGCGCCGCCGAGGCGTTCAAGCACGGCCTGATCAGCGACCCCACCCTGCTGGACCGTGTGCTGTCGCCGGACTTCCGCCCCGGCGGTCCGCTGCTGGAAGGCACCCTGGCCGACGCGATCGCCGTGAAGGCGGGCGTCGTCACCCGTGACCTGACCGAGCGCGGCGAGCGGGCGTACCTGAATTTCGGGCACACGCTGGCGCACGCGCTGGAGGCCGTCACGCACCACGGCGTGTCCCACGGCGACGCGGTCGGGTACGGGATGCACTACGCGGCGCGGCTGTCGCGCGCGCTGGGCGGCGCGGACCTGACCGGGCACACCCGCGCGTTCCTGACATGGCAGCAGCCGGCGCCGCTGGCCCCCGTGAGCTTCGAGGACGCCCTGACCTTCATGGCCCGCGACAAGAAGGCGGACGCGGACGGCGTGCGCTTCGTGCTCCTGCGCAACCTCGCTCAGCCCTACCTGACGCGCGTCCCGGAAGACGTGCTGCGCGAGGAATTCAGCGGCTGGCAGGACGACCTGCGCGACCTCAACCTGCTGGCCTGACCGCCCCCATCCATCCGGGCTGCACAATCCGCCCCTGGCCCACACGCCGGGGGCGGTACGCTGCGGGCATGCTGCTCGTGCTGAACGGCCCCAACCTCAACCGACTCGGCCTGCGGGAACCCGGCGTGTACGGCTCCCAGACCCTCGAAGACCTGGAACGGCAGTGCGACGCCTGGGGCGCGGAACTCGGGCAGGCCGTCACCTGCCGCCAGAGCAACTACGAGGGCCAGCTCATCGAATGGATCCACGAGGCCGAGGAGCACGGCTTCACCGGCATCGTCCTGAACCCCGGCGCGCTGACGCACTACTCGTACGCGCTGCGCGACGCCATCGCCGGACAGCGCGTCCCCGTGATCGAGGTGCACATCAGCAACGTGGACGCCCGCGAGGAATTCCGCCACAGGAGCGTCACGGCCGCCGTGTGCCGCGGCAAGATCAGCGGCCTGGGGTTCCTGGGCTACCGCCTGGGCCTGGAGGCGCTGGTCGAGGGGCAGGCGTGACCGGCTGGCGGCCCTACCCGCGCCGGGCGGACAGCACCGTCACCGGGGAACTCTGGCAGCTGGACGGCGTCGGCGACGCGCAGCATGCGCCCCGGCCCGTGCTGGTGTGGCTGCCCCCCTCGTATCACGCGGAGAGTAGGCGGCGGTACCCGGTCGTGTACTTCCACGACGGGCAGAACGTGTTCGACGCCGCCACCAGTTACAGCGGCGAGTGGGGCGCGGACGAGACCCTGAGCGCCCTGGCCGAGCAGGGCACCGAGGCCATCGCCGTCGGCATCCCAAACGGTGGCGACCGCCGCTTTCACGAGTACAGCCCGGTCGAGAACACCGACTACCCGCAGGGTGGTGGGGGCGGCGCGGAGGCCTACGTGGCGTTCCTGACCGGCACGGTGAAACCCGCCGTGGACGCAGCGTTCCGCACGCGACCCGGCGCGGACGACACGGTCGTGATCGGCTCCAGCATGGGCGGCGTGATCAGCCTGCACGCCTGGCTGACCCGCCCTGACGTGTTCGGGCACGCCGGGATCATGAGCCCCGCCTTCTGGACGAACGCCGGCTTCTCACTGCGGCAGGCGCAGCAGGCCCCCCTCCCAGCCGGGCGCGTGTGGGTGGACATCGGCGGGCAGGAAAGCCCGGAGTTTCCCGACCGGATGCGCGCCTACTGGGACGAGGCGCACACCCTCGCGGACACCCTGAGGGCCCGGGGGCTGGGCAAGAGGCTGCGCTTCCAGGCCGACCCGGCCGCCCCACACCACGAGAGCGCCTGGGCGGCCCGGCTACCCGCCGCACTGCGCTTCCTGCTGACCGGCCGGTAGTCCCACATGACTTGCCCCACCAGCGCTCATCTGGTACCCTTGCGTTTAGTGTCTCGCGCTTGGTAGGGCCGAGATGACCGGGAGGCACCCGGACACGCCAGCAGCCCTCTCCCCCGTCGGCCTGGACCGTGTCGCAGCCAAATCCCCCAACTTCGGAGTTTCACGGTGAAAACCTACATCCCCAAAAATGACGAGCAGAACTGGGTCGTCGTGGACGCCACGAACGTGCCCCTCGGCCGCCTCGCGACGCTGATCGCCAGCCGCATCCGTGGCAAGCACCGCCCCGACTTCACCCCCAACATGATCCAGGGTGACTTCGTGGTCGTCCTGAACGCCGCCCAGGTCGCCCTGACCGGCAACAAGCTGGACGGCAAGGTCTACACCCGCTACACCGGCTACCAGGGCGGCCTGAAGAAGGAAACCGCCCGCGAGGCGCTGAAGAAGCACCCCGAGCGCGTCATCGAGCACGCCGTGTTCGGCATGCTCCCCAAGGGCCGCCAGGGCCGCGCCATGCACAGCCGCCTGAAGGTGTACGCCGGTGAGGCGCACCCCCACGCCGCCCAGAAACCCCAGACGCTCGAGGTCAAATAATGGCGATTCAGCAACCCGAACAGTTCTACGGCACCGGCCGCCGCAAGAGCGCCGTCGCCCGCGTGTTCCTCCGCCCTGGCGAAGGCAAGATCATCGTGAACGGCAAGGAATTCCAGGCCTACTTCCGTGGTCTCCTGCGCGCCGTGCACGCCCTGCAGGCCTTCCGTGAAACCGGCACCGCCGGCCGTTACGACGCCGTGATCACGGTCGTCGGCGGCGGCCCCACCGGCCAGGCCGACGCGATCAAGCTGGGCATCTCCCGCGCCCTGCTGAAAGTGAACCCCGACTTCCGCGCGCAGCTCAAGCCCAAGGGCCTGCTGACCCGCGACCCCCGCGAAGTCGAGCGCAAGAAGTACGGCCTCAAGAAGGCCCGCCGCGCCCCCCAGTTCAGCAAGCGCTGATCCCCGCGAAAAAAGCCCCCGCACCTTCGGATGCGGGGGCTTTTTGTGTTGATGGTTGATAGGTGATGGGCTGCTCCCCTCTATCAACCATCGACTCTCCTCCATCAACGCCTCGTATGCGCGGCGTACCGCTCCAGGATGTCCCAGCCCTGCCCGCCGCGCATGACTTCTCGGGCCTGTTCGACGCCCTCGCGGATGCTCGCGGCGCGGCCCGCAGTGCGCAGGGCTGCCCCGGCATTCAGGGCCACGATGTCGCGCTGGGCCGGGGTGCCGCCGCCGGTGAGGAGCGCGCGGGTGATCTCGGCGTTCTCGGCGGGGCTGCCACCCACGATCGCCTCGCGCGGGTGGACGCTGACGCCGGCCTCCTCGGGGTGGAGGGTGCGGTCGATGATCTCGCCGTCGCGTAGGCCCGAGACGGTGTTCACGCCGCTGACAGTGAACTCGTCCAGGCCGCTGCCGTTCACGACGGTCGCGCCGCGCGCGCCCAGCAGGCGCAGCACCTCGGCCAGGGTGCGGGTCAGTTCCGGTTTGAACACGCCCACGACGAGGTGCGTGGCGCCCGCCGGGTTGCTGAGCGGCCCCAGGATGTTGAACACGGTGCGGGCCGCCAGTTCCGAGCGGACGGGCGCGGCGTGCCGCAGCGCCGGGTGGTAGTTGCGGGCGAACATGAACCCGATGCCCAGGGTGTTCACGGCGTCCGCGACGACGTCCGGCGTGGCGTCCAGGTTCACGCCCAGCGCTTCGAGCACGTCGGCGCTCCCGGCGCGGCTGCTCGCGGCGCGGTTGCCGTGCTTCGCAACCGGCACGCCCGCACCGGCCACCACGAACGCCGTCGTGGTACTGATGTTGAAGGTGTGCGCGCCGTCCCCACCGGTCCCCACCACGTCCAGCAGGACCTCGCGCGGCTGCACGTTCACGCGCACCGCATGCTCGCGCATGGCCTGCGCGAAGCCCGCGATCTCCTCGGGCGTCTCGCCGCGCACCCGCAGGGCCGCCAGCGCCGCCGCGAGGCGCACGCCGCTCAGTTCGCCCTCCATGACCTCGCGCATGAATGTCGCCGCCTCCGCCTGTGAGAGGCGCTCTCCGTTCATCAACCTCGCGTGCATCACTTCGTCTCCTCCTGACCTGCGCGGAACGCCTGCACCTCGGCCAGGAAATTCCGCAGCATCTCCAGTCCGTCCTCGGTCGCGATGCTCTCCGGGTGGAACTGCACGCCGAACACCGGGAACTCCCGGTGGCGCAGCGCCATCACGACCTCCTCGCCCGGGTCGGTCGTCCAGGCGGTCGCCACCAGCTCCGGCGGCAGGTCACGCACCACCAGCGAGTGGTACCGCGTGACCGTCACGCCGTCCCGCAGGCCCGCGAACAGGCCCGAGCCGTCATGCCGCACCGGACTGGTCTTGCCGTGCACGGGCAGCAGCGCGCGGCCCACCTGCGCCCCGAAGGCCTCCCCGATGCTCTGGTGACCCAGGCACACGCCCAGCACCGGCACGCTCGGCCCCAGTTCGCGGATCACGGCGACACTCTGCCCCGCCTCGGTCGGCGTGCACGGCCCGGGCGAGACCACGATCGCGTCCGGGTTCAGGGCCCGCACGTCGTCCAGCGTGAAGGCGTCGTTGCGCCACACCGTCAGCTCCGCGCCCAGCGCCCCGAAGTACTGCACCAGATTGAACGTGAACGAATCGTAGTTGTCGATCAGGAGGAGGCGGAGGGGCGCGGCGGGCTCGGTCATCGGTGAGTCTCCTGAGGGGGTGGCGGTCGGTGCGGGCGGCGTGACGGCCATCACAGCCCACCTGCCGCGAGTTCGACGGCGCGCATGAGGGCGGCGGCCTTGTTGCGGGTTTCCTGCTCCTCGCTGGCCGGGTCGCTGTCGGCGACGACGCCCGCACCGGCCTGGATGTGCACGCGGCCCTTCGTGATGACCATGGTGCGCAGGGTCAGGGCCATGTCCATGCTGCCGTTCAGGGCGATGTACCCGAAACTGCCGCCGTACGGGCCGCGCCGGACGGGTTCGAGTTCGTCGATGATCTGCATGGCGCGGATCTTGGGCGCGCCGCTGACGGTGCCCATGGGTTGCACGCTGGCCAGCGCGTGCAGGGGCGTCTGGTCGTCCCGCAGGGTGGCGGTGACGCTGGAGACGATGTGCATGACGTGGCTGTAGCGTTCGATGGTGAAGGCGTCGTGCACGCGGACGCTGCCGTACTCGCTGACCTTTCCGAGGTCGTTGCGGCCCAGGTCCACGAGCATGAGGTGCTCGGCGCGTTCCTTCTCGTCCGCGAGGAGTTCGTCCGCGAGATCCTGATCGTGCCCCTGGGTGGCGCCACGCGGGCGGGTCCCGGCGATGGGGCGGGTGGTCACCGTCCGGCCGTCGCTGGCGAGGAGGCTCTCGGGGCTGCTGGCGACCAGCGTGACCGGCCCGAGTTGCAGGTACCCGAGGTACGGGCTGGGATTCACGCGGCGCAGCGCGCGGTACAGCGCGAAGGGGTGCAGGTCGCCCAGGTCGGCGCTGAAGCGCTGGCTGGGCACCACCTGGAAGATGTCCCCGGCGCGGATGTACTCCAGGGCCTCTCTGACGGCGGCCTGGAAAGTGTCCGGAGTGAAGTTGCTGGTGAACTCGGGCGGCGTGGTGGGCATGCAGCCCGGCACGGCCGGCAGCGGCCCGCGCAGGCGCTGGGTGAGGCGCTGCACCTCCTCCTGCGCGTCCGCCTGGGTATCGGCGGTGGCGACGGTGATCAGGCGGTGCTTGAGGTGGTCGAAGATGACCATGCCGCGCGGCGCGATGAAGCACGCGTCCGGGACGTTCAGTTCGTCGGGGTTCGCGTCGGGCAGGCGCTCGTAGTTGCGGATCAGGTCGTACGCGGCGTACCCGATCGCGCCGCCGATCAGCGCCGGGAGACCGTCCGGGACGGTCGCGGGGCGGACGGTCGCGTGGTACAGCCGCGCCAGGGGATCGGTGTCCTGTCCACCGAAGTCGCCGAAGGTGCCGCTGCTCGTCACGTGCGCGCCGCGCGCCTCGAAGCGGCCCTGCTCACCCACGCCGATGAACGAGTAGCGGCCCAGTTTCTCCCCGGCCTCCACGCTCTCGAGCAGGAAGGTGACCGTCTCGCCCTGCGCGACTTTCAGGTACGCGGTGACGGGCGTGTCGAGGTCGGCGTTGAGTTCCTGCACGGCGACGGCCAACGGGGAGCGCGGATTCGGATGCGTCATGGGTCTCCTGGGATTCGGGGGCGGGGGGTCAAAAAAACGCCCGGGTGGGAGTTCCACCTGGGCGCGTCTGTGCAGTGTCGGGGCGACAAGCGTGATCAGACCCAGGAGTTTCTGGGCCACCACCACGCACCGGACACGGTCATGCGTGGCAGGATAGCGCGCCGCCCCCAGCGGCCGGGGGGGTGTGTAGACAGGTCACCGCTCAGCCAGGCGGGTCACCCAGGCGTGACGCTCACCGTGACCGCCTGCCCCTCCTCCAGCGACTCCGCGCGGCGCACCACGACCTTCACCGGCAACAGGTACCCGCCATCCTTCGGGAAGATCGAGGTGCGGAACCGGGTCTCCCCCACCACCGCCTCGCACGGGATCATGCCCCACCCGTACGTCACGAACCGCGCGGCGTCCTTCAGGTCCGGCACCAGTTCCTCCGGCACCCGCAGGAAGTAATGCGGGGCGGGACCACGCCAGTGAAACAGCTCGGCCGTGAACGTCAGGGGCATGCAGGCAGCGTAGCGGGTCAGGGGGTGACGGTCATCCAGAGGACGGTGCGGCCCACCTCCTGACCGTCCTTGCGGAAGGTGAGGGTCATGGGCGAGTCCCCGGTCGGCACGGTGGCATCGGCCTGGAATGTCAGCGTCGTCTGGAGGGCCTCAGCTGTCAGACCCTGTCCGGTCAGACTGGGCAGATTCAGGGTCGCCGGACTGACGGTCACGCCCGGCACGTCCACGTGTAGGGTGACGGGCCCACTGATCGCGCCACTCTGACGCAGGTCAAACGGCACTGCCGTGGGCTGACCGGTGCGGAGCAGCAGGTCGCTCCCCCAGGCAGGCGAGGCGACGCCGACCCACAGGCCACCCGTCGGGAAGGTCAGCCGGGACCACGTGCCCACCGGGATAGACGTGCGCTGAATGGTGTACTGGGTGTCCGTGCTACTTCTGCGCTTCTGGATCAGATTCCAGCCCTTCTTCAGATCCAGTTGATCCACGTACGTGAGCGTCAGATCGAGCGACGTGTCATCACAGCGGCCCTGCACGCGGATGTCGCGGTCGACGTACAGGCGGATCAGGCCGCTGCCGTCCAGACCAACCGAGTTGAGCACCCCCAACAGATCACCCTCGCGGCTGCTGACGCGCAGGCGGGGCGTGGCGCTCAGGGCGTCGGGCTGCGAACGGTCTCCGACGAAGTCCGAGCACTCGAACAGGCTGCTCAGCGCCCCGACCGGTGGGGTACTCAGCGTGAAATCCACCTGCCCGTCGGCGGCCAGCGGGACCCGCTGGGCCACGACCGTCTCGCCTGCGCCCCAGTCCACGTATTCCTCCTCAACCAGGGCACCCTGCCCCAGCGTGGCGTGGTGCAGGGTGCCGACCACCCGCGCCGGGTCGGTGGGGCCGCCCACCTCGCTGCCGGTGGCGTCCTGCGCAGGCGTGAACAGCAGGCTGAAGCTGAAGACCTGCGTCTCGGGGTGCTGGCGGTCGACCGGAAAGTCCACGGCGAACGTCACGGGCACGCTGGCGCCGGGAGCGAGTGTGCCGGGCACCAGCCAGCCGCCACTCTGGGTGGTCACACTCAGGCCAGCGGGTGGGGTGACCTGCACGCCGCGCAGGTCGAGGTCCGTCAGGAAGGGCGTGCCCTGCGGGTGCGGGCGGGCCACGCCGGTCTGGAGGTCGAGGTCCTGGGCGCGGGTGGCACTCAGTTGCGGGGCCTGGGCGGACGCGTCCTGGCCGTCGAAGCGTTGCAGGCGGCGGAACGGCGTGCCGGCGATGGTGGGCGCCATGGCGTTGTTGTTCGGGTCGCCGTCCGTGTCGTTCAGGGCGACGGGCAGCAGCACGAGGTTCGTGATGGGTGCGCCCGTCGGGTTGGTGACCAGGAACGTGGTGTTCACGTGCCGGACGTCCTGGGTGCCGCGCCGGCTGATGAACGTGACGGCGCTGACGGCCTGGGCACTGAGTTGCACGTCACCCGGCGTGGCCTCCAGCCGCTGCGCGGTCAGCCGAGTGGGGCGCAGGGAGTGCAGGGTCGCCTGCGCGCCCTGCGGGCCGCCCACCCGGATGTCGAGGGCGTAGACCTGACCGCTGGACGCGGCGGGCCGGGTGGGCGGGGTGGAGGTCGGCGCAGAGCAGCCGAGGAGCAGCAGGGTCAGGGCCGGGATCAGGGACGCGCGCTTGAACATGGGGAACCTCGGGTGAAGGGGAACTGGAGGTTCAGCGTAGCGGACGGCAGCGGGCAGCTCTGCCTCACCTGCGTGCGAGCCGGCGCCCTGAGGCCGCTCCGGGGTGGTCGGGCAGCTCTATTGCTGATCGACGCCCTGACGGACGCCGCTCATGAGCGCCTCGTCGTACAGGCCGGCGTAGTGGTCCCCAAGATTGACGAGGAACTGCATCTCCTCCTTGGTGGTGCGCGCGCTCAGGCGCGTCTCAAAACTCAGCAGGAGCGCGCCGTAAGCGAGCGAGGCGGCGCCCGCGATAGCCAGGATGACCGGCAGCGGCCCGGCCTGGGCGCCGAGCAGGGCGCTGCCGCCGATCAGGATGCTGGTCAGGACGAGCAGCGCCACGGCGAGGTACAGGGACGTCATGGCCCGCACGATGATGCGGCTGCGCCGCGCCAGCCGGGGCAACTGCTTGACGATCATGCGTTTCTCGTCCCTCGCCAGCGGTTCGGCGCGGCCGTCCTCGGTCACGAGCACCTTGAAACGCGCCGTGAGCTGCCGCACCCGGTCGGTCACGCGGCCCAGGCGGCTGCTGGTGCTCATGAGCAGGGTGCCCGCGCCGCTGATCAGCACGGCCGGGGTGATCATGGCGGTCAGGACCTGCAAGCTCGCGTCGGCCATGCCCTGAAGGTACGCTAAAACCCCACTGGGACGTCTTCGATAAATCTGCACATTCCCTGCAAAGACCCTGCACGCACGCCGGTCATCCTTTGACCCAGGAGAAGGGCAGCGGCCAGCAGAGGCCGCACCCGGACCGCAAAGGAGACCCACCATGAAAAAGATGCTGCTGACCGTCGCCGCTGCCCTGAGCCTCGCCACCACCGCCTTCGCGGCCACCCCCGCCACCGTGTACGCCACGGACGGGAACGGCAACCAGTTCGATGGCCTGTACACCGAATCGAGTTGGATGGCCGTCGAGGTGCCGCTCGCAGACCTGGGAGGCCGCGTGCCGAGCGACCTGAGCATCGCCGTGAGTGGCCTGCCGGAAGGGACGTACGTGACGCTCGACAGCGTGAGCACCCAGGGCAGCTACGCGCTGCTGCACGTCTCGGTGACCCGCGACAGCACCGCCAGCAACGTGAACAGCCTCGCGCAGATCGCCGTGAACTCGGGCAGCGCGACGCTGACCACAGTGCAGCTGCCGGTGTACGGCGCAGCCTACAGCGAGTGACCTCCCACTGGCCTGCCAGGGGAACGCCCATCTCTTCGGAGGTGGGCGCTTTTTCATGCGGGCCTCTGATGCTCTAGGCTGCAGGGCATGTGGGAGTCACGGCGGGCGGCGGCAGTTCCGGGGAGCGTGTTCGCGCTGATGGACGCCGCGAAGGGGCGGGCGCGGGCGGCGGGGCTGGGCGTCGTGGACCTGAGTATCGGGAGCAGTGATCTGCCGCCGCCGGACGCGGTGCTGGAGGTGCTGCGCGGCGCGACCCGCGATCCGGGCACGTACCGGTACCCGCTGTTCAGCGACACGGCTCCGCTGCGTGAGGCGGCGGCGGCTTATCTGGCGCGGCGGTTCGGGATGCGGGTGGACCCGGAGCGGGAGGTGCTGCCGCTGATCGGCGCGCAGGAGGGGCTGGCGCACCTGCTGCTGGCCGTGACCGATCCGGGAGACACCCTGCTGCTACCGGATCCGTGCTACCCGCCTTACCTGGGCGCGGCGGCGGTGGCGGGCCTGAATGTGGTCACGCTCCCCCTGCGGCCCGAGGCGGGCTTCCTGCCGGACCTGGACGCCGTGCCGCAGGGCGTGCAGCCGCGCGTGCTGCTGCTGAACTACCCGAACAATCCGACGTCGGCGGTGGCGGACGCGGCCTTCTTCCGGCGGGCGGCGGCGTGGTGCCGGGCGCGGGGGACGCTGCTCGTGCATGACCATCCGTACGCGGAACTGACCTTCGGAGCGTACCGCGCGCCGAGTGCGCTGGAAGCCGGGCTGGACGGCGCACTGGACGGGGTGGTGGAGCTGCACTCGCTGAGCAAGACGCACCACATGGGCGGTTTCCGGGTGGGGTTCGCGGCCGGGGACGCCGGGGTCATGGCGGCGCTGGCGCGGGTGAAGGGCGCAGTGGATTTCCACCCGTACCTGGGTATCCAGCGGGCGGCGGCGCACGCGCTGGGGCTGCCGGACGGGGTGGGCCAGGCGGGCGCGGCGGTGTTCGAGGCCCGCCGTGACGCGCTCGTGCCCGCGCTGCGGGCGCTGGGCTGGGAGGTGGCGCTGCCTGAGGCGAGCATGTATGCGTGGGCGCGCGTGCCGGGGCTGACCGACAGTGTAGCGTTCGCGGTGCGCGCCGCCGAGACGACCGGGGTCGCGGTGAGTCCTGGCGCGGCGTTCGGGGCTGGCGGGGAGGGGTTTGTACGCTTTGCCCTCGTGCAGCCGCCGGAGGTGCTGCGCGAGGCCGCGCGGCGGCTGGGCACGGTCTCGGTCGACTAGCTCAGACGGAAGGGGGGGCGCCGCGCGGCTGCGCGGCGCCCCCCCTTCTGCGGCGTTTACTTGTCGAACTTGTCGTATCCGGCGGCGCTGCGGCGCTGGGCGCCACGGGCGTAGTCCATCTGCATCTCGACGGTCTCGTGCTTGCCTTCGGTGAAGGTGCTGTCGTGGATCCAGTAGTTGAGCCGGTCGTCGCCCAGCTGGACCCACAGCTTGTGCTCGTCTTCGGGGTCACGCCAGAAGGCGACGTGCTCGAAGGCGTTGAGCTGCGCCCAGGCCTTGATGTCCGACAGGACGCGCGCGGCCTTGGGATGGGTCATCTGGAATTCCTGACCGTCGGCTTCGTTGCGGAACTTGATCTCGACCATGATGCGTTCAGCGTAACAGACCCCGGGTGAACTGCGTACAGAGTTCCGCGAACGGCCCTTCATGTGTGCGGGACAGCATGGAAGCGGTACCGGTCCGGTGGGGACCGCAGCCCGGTCACGCTAGGGTGGGGGCGATGACGGACGTGTTGAAGGTCACCACGCTGAACGTGAACGGGCTGCGCAGCGCGCTGCGCAAGGGCCTGCGCGACTGGGCGGCGCGCGAACGCCCGGACGTGCTGCTGCTGCAGGAGGTGCGCGCCGATCCGATGCCGGGCGCGCTGGCGGATCTGGGCTACGACAGCGCGTGGTTCCCGGCGCAGAAGGCGGGGTACAGCGGCGTGGCGATCCTGTCGCGCCGGCCCCTGACGGACGTCCGCGCGGGCATGCCCCACGCCGAGATGGACGCCGAGGGCCGCGTGCTGAGCGCCGTGGTCGGCGGCGTGCGTTTCGTGAGCGTGTACCTCCCGAGCGGCAGCAGCGGCCCGGAGCGGCAGGGGTTCAAGGACCGTGTGCTGCTGGACTTCCAGGCCTGGACGGACGCCCTGCTCGCCGAGGGTCGGCCCGTGGTGATTGGTGGGGACTACAACGTCGCGCACCAGCCGATCGACCTGAAGAACTGGCGCTCGAATCAGAAGAACAGCGGTTTCCTGCCCCATGAGCGCGAGTGGATGACCGCGCACCTCGCCGCCGGCCTGACGGACACGCACCGCGCCTGCCTGGGCGACGCGGCGGAGTACACGTGGTGGAGCAACCGCGCGAACGCCTACGCCAACAACGTGGGCTGGCGCATCGATTATCTCCTCGCTTCGGGCGTGACCGTGCGGGAGGTCCGGGTGGACCGCGACGCGCGGCTGAGCGATCACGCGCCGCTCAGCGGCGTGATCTGGCAGGGCAAGCCGCTGAGGGAAGCGTAAAGTCCGCGTCAGATGAGGCCCGGGGGCCCGTGATATGCTGGGCGGGCTGCCGGGTTCAGGACAGCGCCCAACCCACGGCACGGTTCTGCATCTGAACCTGAGGTGAGGGGGCGCAACCCGAGGAAGCGATTACCTGTTCCCGTGGGCGGGTTGCGCGCACCAGCGCCAAAAGCCTGAGAAGCGCGTCTCACACGAGTTTACCCCCACGGGCGCGTCCTGAGTGACCAGGAACGTACATGCCGAAAACGAAGAAGACGGAAGCGGTGCCGGTCACCGAGAGGAACGGCACCGACATCACCAAGACCACCCCATCCAAGCGCGGCGCGAAGACAGCAGCCGCCCAGACTGAACCGAAGGCAACCCGCGCGGCGAAGAGCACCGCTAGCAAAGCCGCTGCCAAGGCCCCCGCGCCCCGCGCCAAGAAAACTTCGGCGGCCGCACCCCAGCCGGTGACTGAACCGGCCACATCTGCCGAGGTCGTGCACGAGGCCGCAGCGATGCCGCCCGTGCCCGCCCCTGCAAAGCGCGGCGGGCGCAAGGCGGCCGCACAGCCCACCCCGATGCCGGCCGAGGCAGCCCCTGAAGAGCCAACCACTGAAGCGGTGGCCGCCGAGGTCGAGCCGATCAGCCCGATACCCACCCCCACCGAGCCGACGCCCGCGAAGGCCCGCCGGGGTCGTCCGGCCAGAGCGAAGCCTGCGGCCGAACCGGCCGTGGCGCAGGCCGTCCAGCCGGTCGAGGCTCCACAGTCGGAGCAGCCCAGGACCGGCCGCGGCAAGACCGGCCGCCGGACCACCCCGGTGGTGCCGGAGGCTGAAGCGGCCACTCCGTCGACCGAGATGGATGCCGCTCCCGCCGCACCGGTAGAGGAGGTGGCAGTGGCCGCACCGGTCGCCACGGCGGGCCGGAAGACCGGGCGTGGGCGCCGTCAGGCGGCACCCGTGACTGAGCGGGAGCCGGACATCCAGGCGGCCTCGCCAACCGAGGCGGAGGGACAGGTGCCCGCCGCGGAGCCTCAGCCGGAAGCGGCCGCACCGGCCGTGACCCCTGCGCGCCGGGGCCGCAAGCCCAGGGCCGCGCCCGTACAGGACCCCCCGGTCAGCGAACCGCAGGTCGTGGCGCAGGCCCAGCCCGAAGCGGCTCCCGTGGACGCCGATCCGGTGATCCTGGAGGTGCCCCGCAAGCGTGGCGGCCGCCGCAAGAGCACACTGCCGAGCGCGCCGCTGGAGGACGTGCTGACGGGCGTGGAAGCCGTCACGAGCGAGCCTCAACCGGCAGCCGAGGTTGTCGAGACTGAGCCTGTCACCGCCGAACCCCTGGTCACCGAGGCACCTGCGGTCGAGACGAAGGGGCGCCGGGGCCGCAAGAAGAAGCCGGAGGCGACGCCCGCACCCACGCCGGTGGCCGCTGATGAGCCCACGCCCGCCGTGGATCAGGCCACGGAGTCCGTCGAGGAGCCAGAGGCCGGGGAGCCGCTGCCGGGCCTGGATCCGCTGCGGGATCTGGTGGTGGCGCAGCTGCGTAAGCTGGGCCGCCCGGTGCACGTGCGGGATCTGGAGCGCACCTTCACGCGGCAGACCATGAACCGCCTGGGCGGCTGGCGCGAGCTGACGGACCTGCTCGACACGCTGGTCGAGGACGGGCAGGTCATCCGCACCCGCAAGAAGACGTACGGACTGCCCGAGGCGATGAGCCTCATCCGTGGGCGCTTCCAGGCGTCGGCGGCGGGCTTCGGCTTCGTGATTCCCGACAGCGGCGGCGAGGACTACTACGTCCCGGCCGAGCAGACGCTGGAGGCCTGGAACGGCGACATCGTCCTCGTGCGTCAGGAGGGCCGTGGGGACAGCCGGGATGACCGCGGCCGGGGCGGGTCGCGCCGCGGGCAGCGGGGCGACGGCAATCCCCGCGCCAGCGTGGTGCGGATCGTGCAGCGCGCCTACCGCCAGCTGGTGGGGACGCTGGAATTCCATCACGGACACCCGATCCTGAAGCCGGACGATCACCGCGCGCGGCACCGCATCCTGCTGCTGCCCGAGGGTCTGGACGGCCTGGAGGCCGGGGCGCGCGTCGTGACCGAACTGTTCTGGCCCGAGCATACGGGCGAGGACGAGGTGTTCGGGCAGGTGTCGCGCGTGCTGGGCGACCAGGATGATCCGGTCACCGAGACGGAGGCCGTGATCGTGAAGTTCGGCCTGCGTGGCGACTTCCCCGAGGACGTGCTGGAGCAGGCGAACGCGATTCCCACCCGGATTCCCGAGGAGGCCCTGAAGGGCCGCCTGGACCTGCGGGACTTCAACATCTTCACGGTGGACGGCCGGGACGCGAAGGACTTCGACGACGCGATCCACATCCAGCCGACGCCCGAGGGCACCTTCGTGGTGGGCGTGCATATCGCCGACGTGAGTCACTACGTGCAGGAGGGCTCGCCGCTGGACGAGGAGGCGTACGCGCGGGCGACCAGCGTGTACCTGCCGGGCCGGGTGCTGCCCATGCTGCCCGAGCACCTCAGCAACGGCGTGTGCAGCCTCGTGCCGTACGAGGACCGCCTGACCATGACGGCTCTGGTGGAACTGAGTGCCGAGGGCGAGATCCTGAAGGTGCAGCTCGCGCCCAGCGTGATCAACAGCAAGGCCCGCCTGACCTACGACGAGGTGCAGGCGTACAGCGAGGCGACCGCCACGCTGCCCGAACACGCCCGGCACCTCGAGGGCGACCTGCACCTGCTGCTGAAGATCACCACGAAGCTGCGCCAGAAGCGCCTGCGTGAGGGGTCCCTCGACTTCAAGCTGCGCGAGGTGAAGGTGGACGTGGGCCCCGACGGGCGCATGGAACTCATCCCGATCCGCGAGGAGACGGCGCGCGGCATGATCGAGGACCTGATGCTGCTGGCGAACAAGGTCGTCGCGCACGAGCTGATCCAGCGCGAGATCCCGGCCCTGTTCCGCATTCACGAGGAACCCACCCTGCAACGCTTCCAGGACGTCACGAACGCCATCGGGCGCCTGGGGCTGGCCTTCCCCGGCGGGGAACCCACCCCGCAGGCGTACCAGGCGGTGCTGAAGCAGGTGCGGGGCACGCCGCGCGAGAGCGTCGTGAACACGCTGCTGCTGCGCTCCATGCAGCAGGCGAAGTACGCCGGGGAGAACCTGGGGCACTTCGGGCTGGCGTTTGGCGAGTACCTGCACTTCACCTCGCCGATCCGCCGCTACCCGGACCTGCTCGTGCACCGCGTGCTGCGCGGCATGCTGAGCGGCGAACTGAAGGCCGGGGGCCGCGCGGTGGCGCAGTTGCAGGCGCGCCTGCCCGGCATGGGCGAGCACACCAGTGAGCGCGAGCGCGCCGCGACGGAAGCGGAGCGGGACCTCACGAAGTACTACCAGGCGAAGTGGGCGCAGGAACACCTCGGGGAGTCGTTCCCCGGCACGGTGTCCGGCGTGGTGGCGAGCGGGCTGTTCGTGGCGCTGGACAACGGCGTGGAAGGCAAGCTGCACATCTCGCACCTGGACGACGACTACTACGTGTTCATCGAGGACGCGCAGATCCTGCGTGGCCGCAGCCGCGGGCGGTCGTACCGCCTGGGCGATTCGCTTCACGTCACGATTCAGGCCGTGAACCCGCTGGCTCGCCAGACGGATTTCACGCTGGCCGACCCGACCGACCCGGACTACCGCCCGGGCGACCTTCATCAGGAGACCGATATGGATTCACCCGTCAAACCCCGTGCCCGCCGCCGTGAGGACCGCGAGCAGGAGAAACGCGAGAAGTTGCAGAGCCTGCCCGTGAGCGAACCGAAGAAGTTCACGCTGGAGGATCCCTCGAACCGGCCCACGCTGTCCCCCTCGGCGGGCGGACGCACGGGGCGCGGACGCGGCCAGGGCCAGGCGCCCAGAGAGGGCCGCAGTGAGGGCCGTGGAGAGGCGCGCGAGCGTGGACAGGGGCGCACCTTCGGCGGGGTGAGCATGGGCCGCTCACGGCGCGTGATCACGCTGGAACGGCCCCGCAATGAGCACCTGCGCCCCGTGAACATCACGGTGCAGCGCATGTACTTCGGCGACTGGACGCTGGAGAACATGCCGCCCGAGGACGGTCAGGGCGGCGGGCGCGGCGGGCGTCCCCCCGTGCGGGAGCGCAGCGGCGGGGAACGCGGGCGCGGTTTCACGCGCGGCGGGAACGACCGGGGCGCGGTGCAGCGCGTGAACGGCCGTCAGCAGGGACAGACCGGTCAGGGCCGTCAGCGGGAGGCGGCGGCGCAGGTGCAGGCGCCGCAACCCGCACCCGCCGCCGCGCAGGACGCGGCCGGGGACGACGCCAAGCGCCGCCGCCGCCGCCGGGGCCGCCGGGGTGGCGGCAGCACGACCTCGCAGAGCTGAGTGCAACCTCTGTGAGCGGGCCGGTCTCCTGTGGGAGGCTGGCCCGCTCGCTTGGTGGAATTCCCATCTTGACACTTTGACCGCAGAACACCGTAGCCGTCGCTCCAGAGGGGACGGAACGCTGGACACCTGGCGGGTCGGTCGCCTATGCAGGTGCCCGGAACACGGGCACGCCTTAGGGTTTCTATCATCGGGTGGGTGGCGGCGCGCCTCTAGGCTGTCCTGATGCGCCCGGACGGGCGTGCAGGAGGGAACAGTCATGACCACGTCGGAACAGCCAGGGACTCAGCGTCAGCGCTCCCGCCTGGGGGCGCAACTCCTGCCGGGGGGCCGGGAGACGCGCTTCCGGGCCTGGAGTACCCGCGCCGGGCAGATGTGCGTGCGGATCGGGAACGAGTCTCACGTGATGGAGCCGCAGCCCGGCGCGTATTTCGAGACGGTGCTGCCGGTCGGGGCGGGCACCCGCTACTGCTTCGAACTGGACGGTCACGCGTTGCCGGACCCGTACGCGCGTTTCATGCCGCACGGCGTGCACGGCGACTCGGAGGTCGTGGATTTCTCCGTGTACGCGTGGCAGCATCCGGACTGGACGGGACGGGCGCTGGCCGAGTGCGTGTTCTACGAACTGCACGTGGGCACGTTCACGCCGGAAGGCACGTACAGGGCGGCGCAGGCGCGGCTGCCGGAGCTGGTGGACCTGGGCGTGACCGCGATCCAGATGATGCCGGTCGCGGCCTTCCCCGGCGAGCGGGGCTGGGGGTACGACGGCGTGGCGCTGTTCGCGCCGTTCGCGCCGTACGGCCGCCCCGAGGACCTGATGGCGTTCGTGGACGCCGCGCACGGTCTGGGCCTGGCGGTGTTCCTGGACGTGGTGTACAACCACTTCGGGCCGGACGGGAACTACCTGACGAGCTACAGCCCGTCGTACTTCACGGACCGCTTCCACACGGCGTGGGGGCAGGGCCTGGACTACGCCGAGCCGCACATGCGCCGCTACATCACCGGGAACGCGCGCATGTGGCTGCAGGACTACCGCTTCGACGGCCTGCGGCTGGACGCGACCGCCAGCATGCAGGACGACAGCGAGGAGCACATCCTGCACGAACTGGCGCGCGAGACGCACGCGCTGGGCGGCGGGCACATCCTGCTGGCCGAGGATCACCGCAACCTGCCGGAACTGGTCACCGAGACCGGCCTGGACGGCATCTGGGTGGACGACTTCCACCACGAGGTGCGCGTGACCCTGACAGAGGAGCAGGAGGGCTACTACGGGGGCTTCCGGGGCGGCGCGCGCGAACTGGCGCACGTCATTGGCAGGGGCTGGCAGTACGAGGGGCAGTTCTGGAACGTGACCGGCGAGGAACACAACCGCGGCCGGCCCGCCACCGACCTGGAGGCGCCGAGCTTCGTGTACTGCATCCAGAATCATGATCAGGTGGGGAACCGCGCGCTGGGCGACCGCCTGCACCACTTCGACTCCGTGACGCTGGCCGAGTACCGCGGGGCGAGCACGCTGCTGCTGTCGCTGCCGATGACGCCGCTGCTGTTCCAGGGGCAGGAGTGGGCGGCGAGCACGCCCTTCCCGTTCTTCAGCGACCACGCCGGCGAACTGGGGCAGATGGTGACCGAGGGGCGGCAGCGCGAGTTCGCGTACTTCTCGGGCTTCAGCACGCTGAACGTGCCCGACCCGCAGGCCGCCGGGACGTTCGAGAGCGCGAAGCTGAACTGGGCCGAGCGCGGGGAGGGCGAGCACGGGCGCACGCTGGCGCTGTACCGCCACCTGCTGCGCCTGCGCCGGGAGGATCCGGTGCTGCGGGAGCGGTCGCGCCGCTTCATCCGGGCGGGCGCGGTGGACACCGGCGCCGGGGAGGCGCTGTGGGTGCGCTGGGAGACCCCGCAGGGCGTGCGGGCCCTGCTGTGGAACCTGACACACACGCCGCTCACGCCGGGGCTGCTGGCGCTGCCGTTCGCGCTGCCGCCGGAGGTGCTGCTGCACTCCGAGGGGGACCTGCACGCGCCCGCCGCGCTGGGCGAGCTGCACCTGAGTCCGGGTGAGGCCGCGCTGCTGGCCGGGCCGGTGGAGGCGTGACCACGGGTTCCCGAGACGGGGTGTCTCCGGCCGGGGCCGCACGGGCCAGCACCGACGGCGTCCGGACCCACCTGCCGGGCGCGACGTACCGCCTCCAGCTGCACCGGGACTTCGATTTCGCGGCGGCGCGGCGGGTGCTGCCTTACCTTGCGCGGCTGGGCGTGACCGACGTGTACCTCTCCCCCATCTGGACGAGCACGCCGGGCAGCACGCACGGCTACGACGTGACCGACCACGCGCAGGTCAACCCGGAACTGGGCGGCCTGAAGGGCCTGAAGAGCCTGTCCGCGCGGGCCCGCGAGCTGGGCCTGGGCCTGATCGTGGATTTCGTGCCGAACCACATGGGCATCCAGGGCGGCCACAACCCCTACTGGGAGGACGTGCTGGAGCACGGGCAGGCCAGCCGCTACGCGCATTTCTTCGACATCTCCTGGCATCCGCTGAAGCGGGCGCTGGACGGCAAGGTGCTGCTGCCGGTGCTGGGCGACCAGTACGGGCGGGTGCTGGAACGCCGTGAGCTGCGCCTGGAACGGCAGGGCGGCGCGTTCAGGCTGCGCTACTGGGAGCGGCAGCTGCCCCTCTCGCCGCGCAGCGTGGGACAGCTGCTGGCCTGGACGGCAGACGCCCTGCCCGCCGCGACGGACACGGTCACGCTGGGGGAACTGGCGAGCATCCGCCGCTCGGTGGATACGCTGCCGCGCAGCACCTCGGCCGACCTGACCGACACCGACCGCGTGATCCGCGCGCAGGAGGTGCAGGTCATGACCCGCCGCCTGGGCGCGCTGCTGGAGGACTCGGGAGCGGTGCGCGGCGCGCTGGACGCCACGCTGGACGCCGTGAACGCCGACCCGGCGCGGCTGGACCGGGTGATCAGCGAGCAGAACTACCGGCTGGCGTTCTGGAAGGTCGCCGCCGAGGAGATCAACTACCGGCGTTTCTTCGACATCAACGACCTCGCGGCGCTGCGCATGGAGGACCCCCGCGTGTTCGCCTGGGCGCACGGGACGCTGTTCGACCTGCTGCGTCAGGGGCTCGTGCAGGGCGTGCGGCTCGATCACACCGACGGGCTGTTCGACCCGGCCGGGTACTTCCAGGCCCTCCAGGAAGGCGCCGCACAGGCCCTGGGCCGCGAGATGGGCGACGGGCTGCCGCTGTACGTGGTGGCCGAGAAGATCCTGGAGCCCGGCGAGACCCTGCCCGAGGCCTGGGCGATTCACGGCACGACCGGGTACGACTTCCTGGCGCAGCTCAGCGGCACCTTCGTGGACGGCGCGAACGAGGAGGAACTGAGTGCCATCTACCGCCGCTTCAGCGGGGACCGGCTGTCGTACGGGGAGCACCTGTACCGCGGTAAGCACCTGATCCAGCGGGTCAGCCTGCCGGGCGAGGTGAACGTCCTGACCGAGCACCTCGAGCGGCTGGCCGAGACGGACCTGAACGCGCGGGACTTCACGCTGAGCACGCTGCGCGCCGCGATCCGCGAGGTCATCGCGACGTTCCCGGTGTACCGCACGTACATCCGCGCCGACGGGCAGCGCGAACCCGGCGACGACGCGAAGATCGCCCACGCCATCCGCGACGCGAAGGCCCACAACCGCCGGGACGGCCTGACCCTGGACCCCAGCGTGTTCGACTACCTGCACGCCGTGCTGACCCTGAACGCCCCGGACGGGCGGACGCGCGCGGCCTACGCGGACTTCGCGCTGAAATTCCAGCAGCTGACCGGGCCGGTCACGGCCAAGGGCGCCGAGGACACGGCCTTCTACCGCTACGCGCGGCTGCTGTCGCTGAACGAGGTGGGGGGAGACCCGGCGCTGTTCGGCACGCCGGTCACGACCTTCCACGAGGCGGCGCAGGGCCGCGCGGCGCGCTGGCCGCACGCGATGCTCGCGGGCAGCACCCACGACACCAAGCGCGGCGAGGACACCCGCGCGCGCATCAGCGTGCTGTCCGAGCTGCCGCAGACGTGGTCGGCGTACCTGAGCCGCTGGTCGCCGCTGATCCGCAGCCTGGAAACCGACCTGGAACTGGGCCGCGCGCCCACCACCCTGGACGGGTACGTGCTCCTGCAGAACGCGCTGGGCGCGTACCCGCTGGACGGCCGCACGGAGGACTTCGCGGACCGCCTGAGCGCGTACATGCTCAAGGCGGCGCGCGAGGCGAAACTCCGCACGAGCTGGGCCGCGCCCGACGAGGAGTACGAGGCGGCGCTGGACGCCCTGGTGCGCGGCCTGCTGACCGACGACGACTTCATGACGTCACTGACCGAACTGCACGGCCGGATCAGCCCGCACGGGGCGCAGAACGGCCTGAGTGCCGCGCTGGTGCGCCTGACCGCGCCCGGCGTGCCCGACACGTACCAGGGCAGCGAGGGCTGGAACCAGAGCCTCGTCGATCCGGACAACCGCCGCCCCGTAAACTACGGCGCGCTGAACCGCACGCTGGGGCGCCTGGAACGCGGGCAGGGCACCCTGGCGCTGGCCCGCAAACTGCTCGACACCTTCGAGGACGGCAGCGTGAAGGTCCTGGTCACCTGGGCGGCCCTCCAGGCCCGCGCCGCGCACCCCGAGCTGTTCCGGGAAGGCACGTACCGGCCCCTGGACGGCGGTCGGCACGTCCTGGCGTTCGCGCGGGAACTGGGGACGCAGCGGGCCGTGACGGTCGCGCCGCGCCTGACCTTCACCCTGACGCGCGAGCGGACCCCCTGGGCAACCGGGGCGGCGTGGGGCACGCGGCAGCTGACCCTGCCTGCCGGGACGTACACCAACCTCCTGACCGGGGAGCGGCTGCGCGCCCGCGGCGGCAAGACCCCGCTGGCGAAGGTGCTGGAGGACTTCCCGCTGGCCCTGCTGCTGCGCGAGTGACTCCCACAGGTGGTGGAGGCGCGGGTGAATGCGCCTTCACCACCTGCGGGAACTTCCGGTGCGGCCGCCGCGTACTCTGAGACGTATGCAGACCTATCCCACCACTGCCCGTTCGACCGACATCGTGCGGACGTTCATGGCCCGCACCTATTCCTGGATGGCGGCCGGTCTGGCCCTGACCGCCGGCATCGCGTGGCTGACCGCCAGCAACGAGGCCCTGGCCCTGCAGGTGCTGAACCTGCGCCTGCCGCTGGTCATCGCGCAGCTGGCGCTGGTGTTCGTGCTGAGCCTCGGCGCGCAGCGCCTGCCCAGCGCCCTGGCCGGCGTGCTGTTCATCGTGTACGCCGCCCTGACCGGCCTGACGTTCTCGTCGATCCTGCTCGCCTACGACCTGAGCGCCGTGACGGCCGCGTTCGCCACGACCGCCGGGACCTTCGGCCTGATGAGCGTGGCGGGCTTCGTGATCAAGAAGGACCTGAGCGCCATGGGCCGCTTCTTCATGTTCGCGGTGATCGGCCTGTTCGTCGCCATGATCGTGAACCTGTTCGTGGCAAGCAGCGCCCTGACGCTGGGGATCAGCATTGTGGGCGTGCTGCTGTTCGCGGGCCTCACCGCGTACGACACGCAGATGCTGCGCAACCTCGCCCTGAGTGGCGTGCAGGGCGAGCAGGCCGAGCGGGCCGCGATCAACGGGGCGCTGGCGCTGTACCTGGACTTCATCAACATGTTCCTGTTCATCCTGCGTCTGTTCGGCATCGGCGGCAGCCGCGACTGACTGCTGCATCACTAAACGCCCCCGCCGAGTCACTGGCGAGGGCGTTTCTGCTGTGTCGGTTATTTCGGGTACAGCGTCTTCACGAGCGGGCTGTTCAGGTTCGCGTCGCCGCGCAGCATGGCGTACGGCAGGGTGACCGTCTCGGCGCAGGCCGACACGACGTGCGGCAGGTCGCTGGGCGTCAGATTCACCCCGGCGGCGCTCAGGTGCGCGGTGAACTCGTCGGCGTCTTCACGCAGGACGTTCAGGCACTCGGCGTCCACCTTCGCCTTCACGGCCGACAGGTACAGCGTCTTCTGCCGCGCGGCGCCCAGTTTCGGGAACAGGGTGGTCAGCGGCACGGCGCGGCCCGTCATGCGGTCCAGAATGACGCCCTCGGTCCAGTTGTCGGGGTGCGCGCCGCCGCAGTAATAATCCACGTCGTCGCGCAGGCTGAGCAGGCGGGCGTTCGACAGCGTGATGGCGGCCCTCAGGGTGTACCCCTCCTGCGGGTCCTGCTGCGCGGCCTCGGGCAGCAGGGCGCGGCAGTCTAGGGCGTCCGCCGCGTGGCGCAGCTGACGGTCCTGCAGCGCGGCGTTCAGCGCGCCGCTCGCGCCGGGCACGCGCGGGTACGTCACGCCGGACAGCGGCTCGCGCACCGCGCGCCCCCCGGTGAGCGTCACCCAGGGGCGGTTCAGTTTCAGGAAGGCCAGCGGATCGTCGCGGCGCAGCGCACTCAGGCCCGGCGAGAGGGGCAGCCGCAGCGGCAGCCGAGCGGCGTCCAGCGGGGTCAGGGTGACCTCCTGTGGCCGGGCGGCACCCGGCGCCTGCCACGTCCCCTTCAGGCCGCCCGGGGCGGGCATCAGGCTGAAGCAGCCGGTCACGACCGCTTCGCCGCCCAGTTCGCGGCGCACGCGTTCCTCCAGCACCAGCGCGTTCCCGCTGCGGCGCGCCTCCAGGAACAGGTCGAGGCTGCGGCCCTCGTAGAAGTACCGCGACTCGCCCTTCGGATCGAGGCTCAGGGCGACCGGCAGCGTCCCGAGTGTTCCCCGGTACGTCCCGGCGCGGGCCCAGTCAGGCAGGCCCTCGGTGCCGCCGCACCCGGCAGCCTGCGCGTCCGCACCGAGGACGAGGGCGGCAGTGAAGATCCATCTCAGCATGCGTGCAGCGTACACCGTCAGGGCTGCGGGCCCTCCCACACGCCGTCCCCGCGGGCGTCCATGGTGCCGGTGCGCAGCAGCTGCGCCTCGCCGTCCCCGAAGGGCGTGTGGGTGCAGGCCCAGGCCACGGCGGCCTCGATGTCGTACGGCACGGCGTGGAAGGTGACGGCCCACTGGCCGTTCGCGCGGTCCAGCAGCGTCCAGCGGGCGCGGGGGTCGCCGTCCACCTGATCGCTGACCGACCCGGCGTTCACGAGCAGCGTGTCCCCCACGCGGGTCGTCCCGGCGCGGTGGGTGTGCCCGCACAGCACGACCTCCGCGCCCAGCGGGTCCAGCGCCGCGCGCAGCTCACGCGGGTCGCGGGCCCGGTAGAATCCGCCGTGATCCCACACCCACAGCAGGCTGTGCCACGCGCTGTCCGGCGTGCCGTGGCAGGCCAGCAGCGCGCCGCCCAGCGCGCGGGCCGTCAGGGGCAGGGCCGCCACGCGCGCCAGCAGGGCCGGATCGGTGTGCTCGGCCAGCCACGCGCCGTAGTGCCGGGACAGGGCCGAGCGGCGCCCGCCGGGCCAGAGTTTCTCCTCGTTGTTGCCGCGCACCTCCAGCGCGCCCGCCGCGGCCAGTTCCGCCTGCATCTCCAGCGCGCGGGCGGGGTCGGCGCTCCCCTCGGCCTGATCGCCCAGGTTCACGATCAGGTCCGGGCCGGCGGCGCGCACCTCGCGCAGCGCCGCGTCCAGCGCGAAGGCGTTTCCGTGCACGTCACTGATCACCGCGACCCTCATCAGGGTGCAGGGTAGCGCGGCGCTACACTCCGCGCATGACCGTCCCGCCGCGCCCCCGCACGCCCGACGACCTGCCCGCGCTCGTGGCGGCCCTGCGCGCCGTGCACGAGCAGTCCGGGTACCCCTCCGCATGGCCGGATGATCCGGCGGCGTTCGTGTTGGGCCGCGGCGAGGCCTGGGTGGCGGAACACGCGGGCCGCGCGGCGGGGCAGGTCATGCTGGCGCCCCTGCCCGAACCGCGCCCGGTCTGGGCGGCGCCGCTGGGCCTGCCGGGCGAGATCCTGGAAGTCAAGCGGCTGTTCGTCAGTCCGGACGCGCAGGGGCTGGGGCTCGCGCGGGCGCTGCTGGCCCACGCGCTGCGCGAGTCGCGGGCGCGCGGGGCGTTCAGCGTCCTGCAGGTGAACGCGACCAGCCTGCCCGCCATCCGTCTGTACGAGCGCGAGGGCTGGCGGTTCCTGACGCGCGCGCAGGCCGCGTGGACGGACCCGGACGGCTCGCATCCCTGGGTGCGGGTCTACGCGCAGCCCACGCCTTGAGGCTCGCTTCAGAGATCAAGTGCCGTTCACGTGGCCCTGAGATTTCTCCGCCTCGCGGCTGCCACCCTGAAGGCATGCCAGACAAGGACGACAAGAACAGCGGGCACACCAGCCAGCCTCAGGACTACGACCGCAACAAGAAGGAAGTCCACGAGATCGAGCACGACAACGGGCCGTCCATGAAGAGCGCGAACGACCGCGAGGCCAACGCGCCCCGCAACAACGACAACGGCCTGAGTGACAAGGAACTCAAGGACCGCGAAGAAGCGCGCAGCGTGCCCTCCAGCAACGGCTGACCGCCAACCCAGCTGAACCCCCAAGCGAAGAGGGAGCCCCGACAGGGCTCCCTTTTCGCTGTGGGGGCGTACCCTGTCCGGGTGACTGACTCTCCTGTGCCTCCCCGCCCGAGCGTGGGGACGCTGCTGCTCGCGGCGCTGTTCGTCACGGCGGGCGCGCTGCACTTCGTGGCGCCTGCTCCCTTCGACCGGATCGTGCCTCCCTGGGTACCCCTGACGGCGCGGCAGGCGACCCTGATCAGCGGCGCGGCGGAACTCCTGGGCGGACTGGGCCTGCTGCTCCCGCGCACCCGCCCCGCCGCCCGCTGGGGCCTGCTGGCGCTGCTCGTGGCGGTCTTCCCCGCGAACGTCTGGATGGCGCAGGACCCCGGGCGATTCGGGGTCAGTCCGGCAGTCGCGTGGGGCCGCCTGCCCCTGCAACCGCTGCTGATGTGGGCGGTCTGGCGTGCGGGCCGGGCCCGGCTGGTCGGCGCTGACCCGCCGCGCTGAGCACGGCGCCCGGCCGGCGGGCGCCGGTCAGGGCCGGGCGAAGACCTGCGTCCAGTAGCGGGTGAACTTCGTGCCGGGGCGCTGCACGTAGCTCAGGCCCACCATCGTGAAGTCGCCCATGATGTTGCGGCAGTGGCCGGGGCTGCGCAGCCAGGCGTCCACCACCTCCTGCGGCGTCTGCTGCCCGGCGGCGATGTTCTCGGCGACGCTGATTGGGTTCATCCCGGCGGCCTGCACGCGCCGCAGGGGGCTGCTCCCGTCCAGCGCGCTGGTGTGATCGAAGTAGCCGTACAGTGCCATCCCCGCCGACTGGGCCTGGGCGGCGATGTCCAGGGTCGCGTTGCCCTTCAGGGGGGCAGGCCCGGACCGCCGGGGCGCTGGCTGTCACAGTTCCAGCCCTGCGCGCGCGCCTGATTGGTGAGGCGCAGCACCTCGCCGTCAAAGGGCAGGCTGGCGGTCAGGGGCGCGGCGGTCAGGGTCAGCTGGCGCTGCGTGGGTTGCCCGCTGCTGGTGACCGCCAGGGCCGCCGCCGTGTGCTGCCCCGGACTCAGTCGCGCCGGACCCGTGACGTCGCGGCCGTCGAGGATCAGGCGCGCCGGGCCGGGGCGGTAGAGCACGCTGCCCAGCTCACTCAGGCGGACGGTACCGTCGGCGGCGTGCAGGACGGTCAGCTCGGCGCGCTCGGCGCCACTCCCCCTCACGGTGATGGGCATCTCGCTGCGGCCGACCTCGCGCCCCTGACGGTCGAGCAGGGTGACCTTCACCTGATAGGTGTCCGGGCGGTAGTACGTGTGGGTGACCTGGTCGCCGGTGGCGGTGGCGCCGTCCCCGTACGCCCAGACGACCGTGTACCCGCCGGGCTGCGTGACCCGCAGCGTGACCGTCAGGGGCGCGAGGTGGTCGCTGCTCATGCTGGACCCCACGCGGAACAGTTCGGCCGGCTGCGCCTGCCCGGCCGCAGAGGCGACCAGCGACAACGCGACCATCGGGGCCAGCAGGGGACGTACACGGCGCATGCACAAAGATTAAGGGACGCTGAAGCCCAGCGGCTGTGAAATGCTCCTGAAGATCAGCCTGGCGTCAGCCTGCCCTGGGGCGTGAGGGGACGCACGTGGGTTTCCGCCTGACCGAAGGTCAGCGTGATCAGCAGGCCCCCGCCGGGCGCGTGCGTGAGCATCACGTCCCCGCCGTGCGCGCGGGCGTAGCGCCGCACCAGCGGCAGGCCCAGACCACTGCCGGGCGCGAGACTCTGCGGGCCACGCTCGTAGGGCAGGAACACGCGCCCGCGCAGCTCGTCACTCATGCCCGGCCCGTGATCGCGCACCTGCACGCGCGGCGCCCCCTGCGCGGCGTCCAGCGTGAGCTCCACGGCGCCCTGCGTGTACTTGACCGCGTTCTCCACAAGGTTCTCCAGCATCTGCCGCACACGGTTCGCGTCCACGGGCCACAGCAGCTGCTCCGGGGCCGTCACGTGGACGCGGCTGGACGAGAACCGCCGCACGAGTGCCGTCAGATCCGTCGGCTGCACGCGCAGCGTCACGTCCAGGTACAGGTCGTTCAGGCGGGTCAGGTCGGCCCGGCTGGCGAGCTGCGCGGCGCTGTCCTCGATCTGGGCCAGGAGCCGCTGACGCAGGGTCTCATCCGGCGCGGCCCGCAGGGCGTCCGCTGCCAGTAGCAGGGACTGAAGGGGGCGGCGCATCTCGTGACTGGCGAGGTTCAGGGCTTCACGCTGACGGTCCTCGCGCTGCTGCGCGCGGCGCTGCTCGGCACGCCACAGCAGCAGCGCGCGCAGGATCAAGACCAGGCTCAGCAACCCGGAAAAGACCGCGCTGCCGATCAGGGCGCGGCGAAGCTCGACGAAGGCCTTCTCGTAGGCAGCTCCCTGCGCGGCGCTGTAGTCCCGCACGAGGTTGTTCAGCGCGATCGCCTCGTTGATCGCCCGCTTCAGTCCGGCTGGCGTGCGCCGCTCCAGTCCGCGCTGCACGTTGAGCAGCCTGAACTCGTCGCTGGCCTCGATGCTGTCGAGCAGAACGAACTGCGACCGGTTGCTGGCGCTGCTCAACACCTGTTCGTACCACGCCGCGCGCTTCTCAGGGGTGACCTGCGGGTCCAGCAGCGCAATGCGGTACTGCAGCAGGTCCTGCACCAGCCCCTGATAGGCATAGGGGCTCAGGCCCTTCCCCCCGTGCAGCAGAACGGTATATGCCGGCTGGGTGGCCAGGAACAGCAGCGTCACGGTAGCGATCAGTGGCAGCAGGGCCAGCAGCAGTTCCCGCAGCAGGTCGCGCTGTGGCCGGGCCGGTTGGCCGCTCATTTCAGCGGGGCGATCCGCTCGGCGTACCACACCCAGGCGGCGCCGTATTCCGGGCCGTTCAGCCGCGCGGGCTGGGCGGGCAGCACGACGGTCAGCGGCCCCTTCTGCAGCGTCGTGATGGGTTGCCCGTCCGCACTGTAGGCGAGCATGATCGGTTCGTTCATGTAGTCGTCGGCGTGGATGGTCGTGAAGTACCCGTTCGCGGCGTATACCCGGAGGTCCTTGCCGGCGAAACCGCCCCGCGCGGCGAGGTCGCGCAGCGTGACGCCCTGGTAGGTGAAGGTCTGCTTGAGCTGGCGGTGCAGGATGGTGTAGCGCATGGCCGGCATGGCCTGCAACTGCCGTAGCGTGAGCTTGAGGGTGCCCGTCGTGCCGTCGAGGGCCAGCAGGGTCTTCTCGCCGGGCTTGCGGGCCGGGGTGGGCTGGGCGGCGCGGGCGTACGTGAAGGGCTTCCAGCTCGCGGGGGAGCCCCAGGTCTGCGCCGCAGCGATGTGGAGCAGCGCGGGGTGCAGCAGCAGGACGCTCAGGGCCACGCGGGCGGGGTGCAGCGGGGTCACGTCCCCGATTGTAGGGTTGGCCGGGCGGGTCCTCAACTAGCGGCGTTCGGGCCGGCGGCATGAGCGCCGAGTGAGCAGAGCCGTCCAGTTCTCTGATCGCGCGGTCAGGCTCAGGTCACGCCAGGGAGTCAGGCTGGGGGCATGAACGCGAAACTGTCCCTGACCCTGCTGAGTGCCGCCCTGGGCCTCGGCGCACCCGCACTGGCCGCCCCGACGCTGAGTGCGCAGAGCATCATCGTGAATCCGGTGCAGACCGATCTGGGCGTGAAGGTCTGGACCGACCGTGACAGCAGCGGCTCGGGCACGCCGGCCTACCGCCCTGGCGAGAAGATCAAGCTGTTCACCAGCGTGAACCAGGACGCGTACGTGTACCTGTTCAACGTCGATCCCCAGGGACAGGTGGATATGATCCTGCCCAACCGCTTCCAGGGGGGGGCTAACTTCCTGAAGGCCAACACCGTCAAGGCGTTCCCCAGCGCGGGTGATCCCTTCACGTTCGACATCGCCGCGCCGTATGGCGTGAACAAGGTGCTGGCGCTGGCCAGCCGCACGCCGCTGAATCTGGATCAGATCGCGTCGTTCAGGTCGCAGAATTCGTTCGCTTCGGTGAGTGTCTCCGGGCAGCAGGGGCTGGCGCAGGCGCTGAGCATCGTGGTGTCGCCGGTGCCGCAGACGAGCTGGGTGACGGACACGGCCTTCTACGCGGTGGCCGCGCCCACTGCGGCGGCGCCCCTGCGGACGGCGCCGGCCCCTGCGCCCGCTCCGGTGGCCTCGCAGCCCGCCCCCGCTCCTCGGACCGCGCAGGCCCTGTCCGTGACGGTGCAGCCCAGGAGCCCCTGGGGTGCGGCGCGCGAGTGGTCGGCCCTGGTCGAGAACCAGGCGGACCTGCGGGCGGTCCATGACCGGTACGCGGCGTACCTGCGGGCCGAGGGGTACACGCTGACGGAACTGAAGAGCAAGCCCAGCGAGGTCAAGAGCGAGTACCGCCGCGCGAATGGCGGGAAGGCCGAACTGACCGTGAAGCGCAAGGGCAACCGGATTGAGGTGAAGGTCGAGCGCCGCTGACCTTCCGGGGAAGAAGGCGGGCCGCTGGGTGACCAGCTGGCCCGCTTTCCCGTCTGGGTCAGGGACTGGTACAGGTGACGGAGATCACGCTGGCCACCCCTTCTCTCATGAGAGGCCGGATAAAGTGGCGGGCGCTCACAATGCAAGCAGACTTAGACGAGTTGTCTAAACAGATGCGGTTGTCTGAACCGGTCGCCCTCTTGCCCTGGCAGGCAGGGGGTCGTTTATGATTGGCAGGCACCAAAATTTCTGAAACCGGTTCCACGCCGTTGTGGAACCATTTTCTGGAGGTTTCTTATGAAACGTTCTGTTCTGGCCCGCACCAGCGCGGGCGCGCTCTCGGCTGCCCTTCTTCTTTCCGCCTGCTCCCCTGCCTCGACGCCTGCCCAGAATGGAACCGTTTCCAATTCGAAGCCTGTCAGTGCCCAGGCGATCAGCGGCACCAACATCGACGCCTGGCGGCAACAGGTCATCTACCTCGTCATGCCCGACCGCTTCTCGAATGGCAATACGGCCAACGACGGTCTCGGCCAGCCCAACTGCCTCGACACCGCCAACGCCACCAAATTCCACGGCGGCGACATCCAGGGCCTGCGCAACAAGCTGAGCTACATCCGTGACCTGGGCGCCACCACCGTCTGGACCACCCCCGTCTACAAGCAGGTGCCCATCGTCAACGGCAGCCAGTGCGGCTACCACGGCTACTGGCCTGACTACACCAACCCCAACGACACCGCCATCGAACCCAAGTTCGGCACGAGCGCCGACCTCACCGGCCTGATCAACGACCTGCACGCGGGCGGGCAGAAGTACATGATGGACATGGTCGTGAACCACGCCGGGTACGGCGCGCGGATCGTCAGCCAGAACCCCTCGTGGTTCCACAGCAACTGCACCGGCGACGAGGTGAACTGCCCCCTGGCGGGCCTCCCCGACTTCCGGCAGGAAGACAGCACCGTCGCCACGTACCTGACCAACCTGTCCAAGACCTGGACGAGCACCTACGCCATCGACGGCATCCGCATGGACACCGTCAAGCACGTCCCCACGACCTACTGGCAGACCTCCTGGGTGCCCGGCGTGCTCGCCGCCCGCCCCAACACCTTCCTGCTGGGCGAGGTCTTCGATTCCGGCGACCTGAACAAGCTCAAGACCTACCTCGACGCGGGCTTCGACTCCACCTTCAACTTCCCGCTGCGTCAGGCGATGGTGGATTCGGTCGGCAAGGGCGGCAGCCTGGACACCCTGGCGACCCGCATGCAGTCCACCCTGACCACCTTCGGCCTGGACCGCACCCTGCTGCAGGTCAACCTGCTCGACAACCACGACGTGCAGCGCTTCGTGAACGAACCCGGCAGCGCCGTGGCCGAAGCCGAGATCCGCGCCCGCTACAGTAGCGCCCTGGGCCTGCTGATGACCATGCCCGGCATCCCGCAGCTGTACTACGGCAACGAACTGGGCATGTACGGCGGCTCCGACCCCGACAACCGCCGCGACATGCCCAGCTGGGCCTGGACGGACACGGGCCGCAACGCCACGCAGGCGAACTTCGTGGCCGGCGGCGCGACCCCCAAGGTCACGTACGACCTCACCAAGAAGCTCATCGCCATCCGCAAGGGCAACGAGGCCCTCTGGAAGGGCAGCTACGCCGAGATGTGGCGACCCAACGGCGGGCAGAACGTGTACGCCTTCTACCGTGGCAGCGGCGCCAACCGCGTCGTCGTGCTCGTGAACACCTCGGCCAGCGCCGCCAGCGTCAACCTGGACATCCAGGGCAACACCGGCATCAGCGCGACCGACAAGAGCGCCCTGACGAACGGCACGGTCTTCAACGACCTGCTCGCCGAGGGGGCGCCCAGCAGCGCGACCGTCACCAACGGCAAGCTGCCGGTCACGATCCCGGCCGGGAAGATGGGCATCTACCGCGCCGGGGCGACCGGTACCGGCGGCACGGGCGGCACCGCCGTGCAGGTCACCTTCCAGGTGAGCGCCAGCACGTACTTCGGGCAGGACGTGTACCTCCTGGGGGACCGCGCCGAACTGGGCGCCTGGAACACCGCCTCCGCGCTGGCGATGACGCCCAGCGGCTGCTCGGGCAGCACCTGCACCTGGAAGACCACCGTCAGCCTGCCGCCCAGCGTCGCCGCGCAGTTCAAGTTCATCAAGAAACCCGGCGACAGCGGTGCCAGCGTCACCTATGAAGGCGGCAGCAACCGCACCCTGACCACGCCCGCCTCGGGCAGCACCACCTACAACGGCGGCAACTGGCAGTAAGCCCCACCCACACAGAGAGGAGGCGCCCGGGCATGTCCCGTGGCGCCTCCTCTCTGGGTAGCTTCAGCGCGACTGGAATTCCCAGGTGTCCTCGGCGGTCTTCAGGATCAGGGTGCCGCCCTGCACGCTCACGGTCGGGCGCTGCTCAAAGAACGTCTGGAAGTCCAGGGTGGGCTGATCGGGGCAGGCCATCTTCGTACCCATCAGCCCCCCGCTGAGTTCCACGCGGCCCGCGCGGATCACGTACGCGCCGCCCACGCTGTTGCAGCCGTCACTGCCCCCCAGCCGACCATCCTTGAAGCTCAGCGTGACCGGACGCAGGGTCTGCGGGGCGGGCTGCCCGTTCAGGCGCGTCAGGGTGTACGTGGCGGCCGGGTCGGGCAGGGCGCTGCCGGGGGTGGCCGGGACGGGCGCGCGGGTCAGGGTGAGCTGGCCGCTCTGGCCGCGCAGGATGAGTGTGGCGCCCTGCCGCTCAATGGTCAGTGGGGCGCGCAGCAGCCCGAGGAGGCGGTTCTCGGCCGCCCCCGCCGCGCCGGGGCAGAGCCGGCGGGTGGAGGCCACTCCGCCGAACACGACCTGCTGCCCGACCACGGCGCCGGAACCGGTCACGGTGTTACACCCGGTCAGTCCGGCGACCGTCACCTTCGCGCCGCTGAACGTGAAGCGCAGCAGCGCCTGCCCCCGCTCGGGGCCCGCGGGTCCCGGGGTCACGCGGGTCTGCCAGGTGCCGTCCAGGGAATCGGTGGGGGTGCCGGTCATCACGCCTCCGGTGCGGGTGAAGGTCAGGCGGCCCGCCCCGCCACTGAGAATCAGGGTGCCGCCGCTCAGGTCGTAGCGGGTGGTGGCGTTCAGGAGCCGCAGGTAGTCCTCGCGCAGGCTCAGGGCGGCGTCGGTGCAGCGGTCGCTGCTGCCGCCCTGCACGCCGCGCAGCACGAGCGCCTGCCCCTTCACGGCAGCCTGCCCGGTCAGGGGGCTGCACCCGGTACTGCCGGACACCGTCAGGGCGGCGCCGCTGCCCGTCAGCCGCAGGGTCGGGCGGGTCAGGGCCGCGCCCGGCGTGATGCTGGCCTGCCCGGTGGGTTGCAGGCTGCCCAGCGTCCAGGTGACGCTCTCTGCGGTGACCGGCGCGGCGCCCGGGGCCGAGGAGGGGGCAGCGGCCAGGGCCGCGAGGGTCAGGGTGGTCAGCAGGGCGCTCATGCTCTGGTTGTACACTGCCCAGCTGACCGGCGGGTGATGACGGGGAGGCGGGACGGCCGCGCCGGGCAGCGCGTAGAATGCCCCCAAACGCCCGTTAGGTTCCCTGACCCCTGCCCCGCGCAGGCGCCGCGGCCCGGCGGGCACCGGAGGAACCATGGAAGACCGCCGAATTCGAGTGCTGATCGCCAAACCCGGCATGGACGGCCATGACCGGGGCGCGAAGGTCGTGGCGCGCGCCCTGCGCGACGCGGGCATGGAAGTCATCTACACCGGCCTGCGCCAGACCGCCGAGATGATCGTGAACGCCGCCGTGCAGGAGGACGTGGACGCCATCGGCCTGAGCGTCCTGTCCGGCGCACACATGCATTACTTCCGCGAGGTGATGGGCCTGCTGCGTGAAAAGGGCGCGGGGGACATCATCGTGTTCGGGGGCGGCATCATCCCCGATCAGGACCTGCCCACCCTGCAGGAACTGGGTGTGGGGCGCGTGTTCACGCCGGGTGCGAGCACGGAGGATGCCGCGACGTACCTGCGCGGCGCCGTGCAGGCCCGCTGGCAGGCGCAGGGCGAGGCATGACCCCGGCTCCCTTGACCGCAGTTACCCAGCGTGAGTGACGCCGCCCGCCCCGCCGCGCTGAGCGGGGCCGCGCGGCTGGCGCCGCTGTACGTGGCGCAGGCGCTGGCGACCGGGGCGACGACCGTCAGCACGGTGCTGGCGAGCCTGATCATGTCGGGGCTGGGCAGCGAGGCGCTGGCGGGGCTGCCCAGCACGCTGATCCAGGCCTCGGCGGCCACGTCGGCGGGGCTGTTCGGGGCGCTGATGCTGCGCCGGGGCCGCCGGCCGGGCCTGAGCCTGGCGTTCGCGCTGGGCACCGTGGGGTCACTGGTGGGCTTCCTGGGGGCGCGCGCGGGTGTCACGCCACTGTTCCTGGCCGGCGCGATGCTGATGGGCGCGGCGCAGGGAGGGTACCAGCAGGCCCGTTACGCCGCCGCCGAGAGCGTCCCGGAGGCGCGGCGCGGCGCGGCGCTGGGGGCGCTGATGCTCATGAGCGTGCTGGGCTCGTTCGTGATGACCGGCTTCGCGCACCCCATCGAGCGGCTGGGGGCGACGCTGGGCGCCACGCCGGAGGTCACGGGCTGGCTGGTGGGCGGCGCGCTGCTGGGCGTGGCCGCCCTGCTGATCCTGTCCTGGCAGCCCCTGAGCGGCCCGGCCGTAGCGAAGCGAGAGCGCCTGCCCCTGGCGGCGGCCTTCCGGATTCCCGGGGTGAAGTCCACGGCGCTGGCGGTGGCGACCGCGCAGGGCCTGATGGTCACCCTGATGAGCCTCACGCCGCTGCGCGCGCATCACATGGGCATGGATCACGCGCAGGTGGCCGCGCTGATCAGCGGGCACATCCTGGGCATGTTCGGCTTCGGCTGGCTGACCGGGCCGCTGATTGACCGGCTGGGGCTGCGCTTCGGGTACGTGAGCGGCGCGCTGCTCCTCGCGGCGGCGGCCCTGACGGCGCCCCTGACCGGTCAGGCGTGGCTGGCGGCCAGCATGTTCCTGCTGGGCCTGGGCTGGAATCTGGCCTTCGTGGCAGGCAGCAAGGCCCTGACGCGCTTCCCAGCGGCGCAGGGCGTGACCGACGCGCTGGGGTACGTCGCAGCCGGGCTGGGCACGCTGCTGGGCGGCGCGGTGATCGCGCGGGCCGGCTTTCCGGCGCTGGCGATCACCTGCGCGGTGCTGGCGGCGCTCCCCCTGGTCAGCGCGTGGCGCGCCCGACCCGCCCGGTCCTGAAACACGAAGGGGGGCACCGGGGACGCGAATCCCGGTGCCCCCTCCCCTTCTCCGGTTCTGGGGCCTGCCCCGGATCAGGGATTCGCGGCGCTGACAAAGGTGTCGTCGCCCGGCGTGGTGCTGCCGCGCCCGCCGTTCTGGTCGTAGCGCACACCGCTGTTCATGACGGTGGTGGCCCCGCCCAGGGTGTTCGCGGCGCTGACCGCCCCGGCCGGCGCGAAGGACTTGCTCCAGAGGTACCAGCGGGGCGCGACGCTGTGCTTGCGGGCCACGCCGCTGGCGGGGTTCAGGTCGAAGACGTACTCGGGGAAGATCTCGGTGCGGCTGACGAACTTCGCCATGCCAGTGTTGTTGTCGCCGCCCAGGTCGTTCACGCGGCTGGACTTGATCCACTCGACCGCCACGCCCTGCCCCTTGAGGGTCTGCGCGATGCGGGCGCTGCGCGCGGCGGGGTTCACGTCGGGGCTCAGGAAGGCGTAGCTGTTGCCGTACCCGGCGCTGGCGGGCGTCCAGTACGGGTCCGCCAGCACCACGCGCCTGGGCCGCTTGGCGGCGCTCAGGCCGGTGTCGGCGTAGGCCTTCTCGGTCATGGCGAGGGCCATCTGCGCGCCCAGCGAGTGGCCCATGACCCGCACGCCCTCGGTCCCCGCGTAGGTCCACTGGCTCAGGGCACTCTTGTACGCCGTGTAGAACAGCTGCCCGGCGCTGACGGTGGGCATCCCGGCCGTGGAGTACGTGCCGCCCGGGGTGCGGTAGCGCATGTTGATGCTCTGGGTGCGGCCGTAGGTGTCCTGGTAGGTGTAGGTGGGCGTCCAGATCTTCGCCTGCGAGTGGTACGGCGCGCCCGCCGTGCCCTCGTCATCGGCGAGCTGCGTCCACTGGTACAGGGCGACGTTCCACCCGGCGTCGATCCAGGCGTCGGCGACGTTGCGGCTGGCCTCGCTGAAGTAGAAGTTGTCGCGCACGCCCGCGACCGTACTGCCGTTCTGCCAGCCGTGCACGAAGACCATCACGGGCTTGGTGGGGTCGTAGTAGCCGGTCATGGCGGCGCCGTCCGCGCGGGCCTTGCAGCCCACGCCGCCCAGCGCGCCGCTCTCACCCTTGCTGTACCAGTACAGGCCGGTGTCGAGCCCACTCTGGCCGTACGGGAGGGCGAGCTGGGTGGGGCAGGCAGCGGCCTGGGCGCGCAGCGTGCCGGCGGTGCCCCCCCTGGCGGCCTCGGCGACGAGGGCGGCGCTGAAGCCGTCAGGCAGGCCGGCCTGGGCCGTCTCGGCGCTGGTCTGGGTGGGGGCGGCGGGGCTGCCGCAGGCGGCGAGCAGGGCGGGCAGCAGGAACGGCAGGGCAGCAGAACGTCGGATCATGATGGGCCTCCGGGCAGGACAGGGCGCCGGAAACCGGTTTCCGGCAGGGGGGTGGATTGTGTGTGCGACGCCCACCCTATCCCCACCGCCCCGCGAAAAAAAAGTCCTCCCGGTTCAAAAATTGACCCGGTCCAATCGACCGGGCTGCCACCGCGAGTCCATTCCATACAGCGTCGCCGCCCGGCGCCGACAAAAGAGCGCCGGGACTTCCTGTCGGAAGTCCCGGCCTGATCTGGCGGAACGGGAGGGATTCGAACCCTCGATAAGCTTGCACCTATACACGCTTTCCAGGCGTGCTCCTTCAACCACTCGGACACCGTTCCAGCGCACAGCAGAGTAGCGGCTTCGCGGGGGAAGTGCAAGCGACCCGCCCAGCCGCGCGCCCCACCCCCCCGGCACCTTCACCGTCAACCCGCTGTAAGGGCGGTGCCCTATCATGGCAACGTGACCCTTTTTGCCGTGCTGACGGTTCTGTGCTCGTACCTGTTCGGAGCGATCCCCGCCGCCGCGTGGGTGGCCCGCCTGCGGGGCGTGGACATCCGCACGGTCGGCAGCGGCAACAGCGGCGCCACGAACGTCCAGCGCGCCCTGGGCAACGGACCCGGCCTGGCGGTCGCCATCTTCGACATCATGAAAGGCGCACTGGCTGTCCTGGCCGCGTACGGGCTGGACCTGGGCCTGCCCGTCATGGCGGCGTGCGGCGTGGCCGCCGTGATCGGCCATAACTTCAGTCCGTTCCTGCGCTTCCGGGGCGGCAAGGGCGTCGCCACCACCTTCGGCGCGGTCGCCGCGCTGCTGCCGGTCGCGGGCCTCGCCTTCTTCGTGCTCTTCATGGCCACCGTGTGGCTCACGCGCTTCGTGTCCGCCGGGAGCATCCTGGCCTCCATCGCGGCGGCCTTCACGGCCTTCCTGGTCGGGCCCGGGTGGCTGGGCGCGGTCGTGACCGCCCTGGCCGCGCTGCTGATCTGGCAGCACCGGGATAACGTGGGCCGCCTGACCGCCGGCAACGAACGGCGCTTCGGCCAGAAGGTCTGACCTGACCCCAAATGCAGAAGGGGCAGGCGCCGCCCACCGCCGCGCCTGCCCCTTCTGCATTTGCGTGCGCTGTACGCTATGCTGTCCGCGTCCCACAATCCACCCCTTCCCTCTTCAGCCCGCGCGGGCGGGCCCGACCCATCCCAGAGGACCACATGACGGCCAGGATTCGCGTGTACGGCAAGGAAGCCACCTTCACCCAGGGCCACTGGGCCTGCGACGACGAGAGCCTCCAGGCGATGCTCCAGGCGCTGGCCGACCCGCGCGCCGTCACCGAGGAACAGGAACGCACGCACGCCCTGTACGCCGCCGGGCGCCTGGGCGGCCTGATCGCCACCGAGTACGGCTGGGAGGCCGCGCCGCACCCCGAGGCGGAGATCAAGATGGAGGACTTCGCCCCGGCGCGGCAGCCGGAACGCGCCGGGTGGCTGAGCTTCCTGCGCCGCCGCAAGTAAGCGCCGCCCAGTCCGCCGGAGGCCACGGTCCCTTCACGCTAGGCAGGCGACCTTGACCCCCAGAGGGGCAGCCCCTACGCTGGGGCGCATGAACGTCATGACCACCATTACCCCGTGAGGGCGGTGTCGATTGACAGCCGCCCCGCGAGACACGCCGGGCGGTTTTTTCATTCAAGGAGACGAGCATGCGCGTAGCGATTGTCGGAGCGACCGGAGCGGTGGGGCACGAACTTCTCAAGGTGCTGGAGAGCAGCAGCCTCCAGTTCGACGAACTGCTCCTCTATGCCAGCCCGCGCAGCGCGGGCACGCAGCTGACCTTCAAGGGCCAGCCCCTGACCGTGCAGGTCACGCCCGAGGGCGCCATCGACGCGGACGTGATCCTCGCGTCGGCGGGCGGCAGCATCAGCAAGGCCCTCGCGCCCAAGTGGGTGGAGGGCGGCGCGGTCGTGATCGACAACAGCAGCGCCTTCCGCTACGACGCCGACGTCCCCCTGGTCGTGCCCGAGGTGAACGGCGACGCCGCGCTGGCCCACAAGGGCATCATCGCGAACCCGAACTGCACGACCGCGATCGCCGTGGTCGCCGTGGCGCCCATTCACCGCGCGTACGGCGTGAAACGCATGATCGTAAGCACGTATCAGGCCACCAGCGGCGCGGGTGCCAAGGGCATGGAGGAACTGCTGGAGCAGACTCGCGCCGAACTGAACGGCGAGCAGGCGCAGGCGAGTGTGTTCGCGCACCCCATCCCGTTCAACGTCATCCCGCACATCGACTCCTTCCAGGACAACGGGTACACCAAGGAGGAAATGAAGGTCGCGTGGGAGACCCGCAAGATCATCGGGGACGACAGCCTGAAGATCAGCTGCACCGCCGTGCGTATCCCCACCCTGCGCACCCACAGCGAGGCGATCACCCTGGAACTGGAACGCCCCGCCACGCCCGACGCCGTGCGTGACCTGCTGGCCGGGGCGGCCGGGGTCGAGGTGCGCGACAACCCGGGGGGCAAGCTGTACCCCATGCCCCTGACCGCCAGCGGCAAGTACGACGTCGAGGTGGGCCGCATCCGCGAGTCCCTGGTGTTCGACGGCGGCATCGACCTGTTCGTCGCAGGCGACCAGCTCCTGAAGGGCGCGGCGCTGAACGCCGTGCAGATCGCCGAGTACCTCCAGCAGAAAGGCGCGCTGAAAGCCAGACAGCGGGCATAAGCGGCAGCCGGGGAGGTGGGGTGTGGGCACTGGACCTGCATCCCACCTCCCCTGTTGCTGTCCCGCCTGCCTCCTGGCGCGCCGCATCTGCGCTTGACCGTCCCCGGACTCGCGTTTAGTCTGGGCGGCATGAGCGTGCAGATCTCCCCCACCATCCGGATCGGTGCGGGCCTGCCCGTGCTCCCGCCACCCTCCGGGGTGTGACATGAACTGTGGTTGAGGGCTCTGCTCAACCCGAGCGGACTTCAAAAGCTGCGCAGCAGAGCGAGAAACAGAAAGGACGTGCAGCCGGAGATGGAGGAGCATTCCGGCGCAGTTTCCGGAATGCACCGGAGTCGGAGGCGGTCCGTCCGACGCTGCCACTTCTGGAGTTTGCCGCCCGGCCCTGAGCTGGGCGTGCCGTCACATCGCATCAGTCCGACCTCGCCTGCTGTCGCGCGGCGCGGGTCGTGATCCCCGAGGGGGGCACCGCATGAAATTGAGTGAGAGTCTGTTCCGGACGTGGCGGGAGACGCCGGAGGGCGCGGAGACGCGCGGGGTGCAGTTCCTGTTGCGGGCGGGGTACGTGCGGCGGGTGGGGAGCGGCCTGTACGCGCACCTGCCGCTGATGACCCGCGTGATGGGGCGGCTGGAGGCCCTGATCCGTGAGGAGCTGGAGGGCGTGTCGCAGGAGGTGAGCTTCCCGGTGCTCCAGCCGCGGGCGCTGTGGGAGGCGTCGGGGCGCTGGGAAACGTACACCCAGGCGGAGGGGATCATGTTCACGGTGACGGACCGCTCGGGGCGGGCGCACGCGCTGGGCCCGACGCACGAGGAGGTCGCGCTGGACGTGGTGGGCGGGCTGGTGCGCAGTTACCGGGATCTGCCGGTCAGCGTGTACCAGTTCGGCCGGAAGTTCCGGGACGAGCTGCGCCCGCGCTTCGGGCTGCTGCGCACGCGGGAGTTCGTGATGAAGGACGCGTACTCCTTCCACGCGGACCCGGCGAGCCTGGAGGAGCACTTCAAGGCGATGAGCGGCGTGTACGGGCGGGTGCTGTCGCGGCTGGGCGTGGCGTGGCGGGCAGTGCAGGCCGACAGCGGGAACATCGGCGGGGCCGAGAGCCGCGAGTTCATGGTCCTGAGTGACGTGGGCGAGGACGAGGTGCTGTTCACCCCGGACGGCCGGTACGCGGCGAACGCCGAGCGGGCCATGTCGCGGGCGTATGTGGCGGCCCCGAGTCCGTTCACGGGGTTCGCGCGGCAGCACACGCCGGGCACGGCAACGGTCGCCGAAGCGTGCGCGGCGCTGGGCTGCGACGCGGCGCACATGCTGAAGAACGTCCTGTACGACGCCGTGTTCCTGCGGGCGGGGCGGCGGGTCCTGCGGCCGGTGCTCGTCAGTCTGCGCGGGGATCACAGCGTGAACCCGGTGAAACTGTGGAACGCCGTGCAGGCCCGTGTGGACGGGGACCTGATCGGGTTGGATGTGGCGCAGCCGGGCGCCTGGGCGGCGGGGGCGCTGCCGCTGGGGTACCTCGCGCCGGACCTGCCGGACACCGCCATCGCCGCGCGGGAGGACGTGGAGGGGACGTTCCTGCGGCTGTGCGACCCGGCGGGCGCGGCGCTGCGGGACTTCACGACCGGCGCGAACGACACCGACTGGCACGTCACGGGCGCGAACTGGGGCACGCAGTACGACCTACCGGAAGAGGTGGACGTGCGGCAGGCCCGCGCGGGCGAGGCGGCGCTGCACGACGCTACGCAGATCCTGCAGTCGGCGCGGGGGATCGAGGTGGGGCACGTCTTCCAGCTGGGTACGCGGTACTCGGCGGCGATGAACGCGACGTTCACGGCGGCGGACGGCAGCGAGCGGCCGTTCCAGATGGGCTGCTACGGGATCGGCGTGTCGCGGCTGGCGCAGGCCGTCGCGGAGGGGCTGTCCGACGAGCGGGGGCTGGTCTGGCCGGACGCCCTTGCACCGTTCCACGCGCACCTGATCGTGGTGGACATCCGCCATGAGGCGCAGCAGGCGGCCGCGCGGACCCTGTACGCCGCGCTGCGCGCCGCCCGGCTGGCCCCGCTGCTGGACGACCGGGACGAACGCGCCGGGGCGAAGTTCGCGGACGCGGACCTGCTGGGCATCCCGTACCGGGTGACGCTGGGCCGCACCCTCGACCGCGGCGAGGTCGAGGTGAAGGACCGCCGCAGCGGCGAGACGCTCACCCTCCCACTGGCGGAGGTCGCGGGCTGGCTGCGCGCCCGCTTCGCCTGAAAGGACCGGGTGCCCGCCACGTCCTCACCGGGAGGCGTGGCGGGCACCTGGCCTCAGGATCTTACTTCCGGCGCCTGGCGGCCTTCGCGGCTTCCTTCGCCGCCTTCTGGTCGGCCTTCTGCTTCTCGGCCAGTTCGCGGCCCATGTCCTCCATGAGCTGCGCGCCCTGGGCGTCCACCGTGCGCTGGAGTTCCAGCAGGGTCGTGGCGACCATGTTGTGCAGCACGCGCTCCACGGGTCCCCGCACCCACTTGTAGCGCACGCGGCCGTTCACGGTCAGGGTCACCTCGGTGCCGCCGGGCATGGGCTTGAACACCCAGCCCTGCGTGAGCTTCTCCAGCGGCCCGACGTGCCGCACGCTCTCCCAGCCGCCGCGCTGCGGGGCCTGAAGCTGCCCGTACTTCGCGGTGAAGCCCAGACCCAGCAGGCGGCGCGTGAACTTGAAGCGCACCAGGGCGTTGTTCGCGAGGCGGCCGCCCTCGCCCTCGTAATCAGCGGACGCGAGGTTCGGGTCCCATTTCGCGCGGCGTTTCGGTTCCAGCGCGAGGCGGTACAGGACGTCCGGGCGGGCACGGACCACGATCGTCTGCTTGATATTGATGGACTCCGACATGCTA